>DASWUZ010000054.1:0-13519 GCA_036401395.1 Acidisarcina sp. | reverse complement strand
TTCGATGACTTCCTGCCCCTTATAGGTCCCGCACTTCATGCAGATGCGATGCGGCAACTTGCGCTCGTGGCAGTTGGGGCATTCCGAGGTGACGATGGGCGTGAGCGCGTCATGCGAACGGCGCTTCGAGGTGCGCGCCTTGGAGTGGCGACGCTTTGGATTAGGCATTACAGTTCCTTTCGCACTTCATATCCTGTACATCAATACTCGACGGGCTGCCTTCGAATATTCCATCGCGACGATGGCTGCCTACGTCTCGCTCTCAAACACAAGGCATTCCCCTAGCTTTTATCGAACTAGGGTTTGATTCGGCTCCGCAAGTCCGCGAGTGCTGTCCACCGGGGGTCGGACGTAGTCCCGTCGCAGTTGCAGGCCTTCATATTCAGGTCTTGACCGCACTGCGGGCAAAGTCCTTTACAGTCTTCGCGGCAAAGTGTGCGCGGCGGCAAGGTCAAAAGCACCTGCTCCCGCAGCACGTCTTCAAGCACAAGACCGCCCTCCTGATAATACCCGATTTCCGTCTCCGAAGTCGTGATCGAGTTCTCAGAAGCGTCGCCATCCGCGCGTACCGGCCGATACAGCAAGTCAAAATTTCCACCCAGCGCCTGCTCCACCGGCTCGACGCAACGCGCGCACTCCACCTGGAAGCGTGCCCGGTAATCGGCGCGCACCCGGATGTCGGGAACGAGGTTTCCCGGCCCGCGATGTTCGACGATCAGGTCGGCCACCCCGGCTACCACAAGCGGGTCTAGCTGTTGGACATCGAGACCATAATCGATCGTGCCCGGCGCTAACGCCAAGTCAAATTTAAGGGGTTCGCGCTCTAAATCCGCGACGGTAATCAGCATTGGCAATCCTGGGGAGGGGTCAAACGGGAGGAGGTATTCCCCCGTCTCAGTCCTGACACTTTCTATTTCAAGAATATCATCGTGCCGGACGTGCGCCGGCTCCTGAAGGCGAGATAGACTGGTGATATGGGAAACAAGAGCATTGGCAAACGAGAAACCAAGAAGGCACCCAAGAAGCAGCCCAAGGTAGAGCCCGGCCGCCGTCGCGAAGACGCCTACTTGCCAGGACGAGTAACCCCCAAGCCTTCCGACTCCTAGTTACTTAAGGATCGTAAGCCTGGGCACAGCACCGCTTCCAAGGCTCTCATGTGTGGTGTCTCTCTCGGGGCGTCGCGAAATGCGTCAGGAAAAGAGCGCTTCACGGCAATCTGACTTGGCGCGGCCGCCGTAGCAATGGTGGAACCGCAGAGCACAGCATGACGCCTTGAGCCCCTCTCACCAAATCGATATACGCCCGGCAATCCGGCTGCGCTGCTCCAGCTTCTTCTCGTGGGGACTTTTCCTGCTGCTGGCATCGATCGTCTCGGCCGCCGCCGCGGCGTCTGGGTGTTCATTTTCGGGAGCGCTCTCCGATACGCAGGGGAAGTTTGTCCCCGGCGCGACCATTACCCTCCACCGCCGCGCTGACTCCTCGCGTCACGAAGCCAACACCGGCACCGACGGCCAATTTTCCTTCGCTGGCCTCGACGCTGGCGAATACCGCCTCACCGCCGAATCACAAGGCTTCGCAGTTCTGGAGCAAACCATCGTCCTGGCCCAGAATGAAGCGAAGACCGCGAACCTCCAGTTCTCCGCCATCGCTTCCGAGAATCAATCCGTCACTGTGACCGCGGACGTGAGCGACACTGGGCTTTTCGTGCCTGACCCTGCGCAGCGCGTCATGATTCGCGACGAGACCCTCGACGCCAACCCCGGTCGTCCCGGCATGCCCATCTCGATTCCCGGCATGCCCGTCGAGTCGCCCGCCGGCGGAGTCAAGCCGCCGCAATACTTCGTTCCCGGCGTGGCGGGCGATCACGGCGAGCCCATCGCCATGTTCTTCCAGGTCGGCGGGTATTTATTTCAAAACAATCTGCCGGCGAACGCGCATGGCAACGGCTATGCCGACCCGAATGTAATCATTCCGATCGCCATTGAAAGCGTTCAAACCGACGGCGGCGCATTCAACGTACGCGAGGGCAACAACTCCGAAAACGCGGCAATCGTTTTTGGCCTGCGCGATCGCGTCGAACCGATGGTCCGGCTTACCGGAGACTACCGCAACTTGAACCTTACTGCCGCGTGGAGCCCCGCCAACCCGGCGGACAAGATGTGGCTTGGTGGGGAAGTCTCCTACGGCAACGGCTTCCTCAAGCGCCTCGAGCACCGCAAACAATACAAGGGCAATGTCTCGAAGATCTTCGACTTCGGTCAGAACCAACTTACTGTCTACGGCATTGGGTATTACGGGTTCGCGTTCCAGCCCGGCCTGATCCCGATCAATGTTCCAGTGGCGGGCGACACCATCGATCCCCGTCAGCAGGAAGAGACCTCAAATGGCGCTCTCATCTTCAACGACATCTGGCACATGACCAGCCATCGCCAGCTGCAGTTTTCCGGCTTCTACCGTTACTACACTCTCGACGTGCGCCCCAACTTTGCCTTCACGCTTGATCCCGCCGATTGCAGCACGACCTTCGGCTTCCCAGATTGCGGCAACGGCCTCATCCGTCAGAGCGAACATCGCAATGTGAATGGCGAAGAGGTGCTCTACGCGGAAAACTACAACACGAAATTTTCGCTCCTTGCCGGCGCGGATTTCCGCCGCGAAGCCCCGAGCGCCCTGGATCTGGATCGAGCCGACAGCGCAGGAAAATTCCAGCATTTAACCGCCAATAATGTGGTCATCGACTTCTACAGCCCCTTCGTGGCCTCGGACGGCACGCTGGCCCACTTTCTGCACTACAACCTCGGCTATCGGCGCGACGAGGTGTCTCTGAATAATCAGGACATCTACCGCCCGTTCGACTCGTTCTCCCGTACTGCGGGCGTGAACTCGCCCAAAGGCACGATCACGCTGCTCCCCCCGGAGACTGCTGCTTATCTCCCAACCGTTGCCTACAGCTACGGGCAATCCTTTCACGTGAACGACCCTCGCATTGGAGCTACCGCGATAATGGGGACCACCGTCGTCAGCAAGGCGCGGTCCAATCAACTTGTCATCAGCAAGTACGTTGCTCGCACCGACCTCCGCCTCACCCTCGAACAAGTCACGACGTCCCAATCCCTCGGTCGCGTTTCAAATGACACCGGCCTACAGGAAGACGAAGGCCCAGGGATCATCAAGTCACTGGCCCTGACGGCGCGTCACAACTTCAGCCATGGTTTTGTGCAGGCGCTTTACGCTCGCGCCGATGCCCATGATCGCAACGACGGTACTCCTACGCCGGAGGCGCCTCGCCTCATTTGGGACGTGCTTGCCACGATCGACAAACTTCCCGCGCATCTGGTGGCTCGTGGCGAATATGAACAGGTCGGCATCAAGCCCCTCGGCGACCGCTTTAACGCCGTCCCGGTCCGCGAGTTCCGCGGGGCGATCGTCCGTCCTTTCGACAGTAAAGGCATCGATGCCGGAGTGAACTTTTTCGTCGCCAGCGGCTATGGCGGCCAGACGCTCGAAACTCTCGCGTTACCGGGAGAGGGTAATCCCTTCGAGCGCGTCACAGGATTCCCGTTGAGATCATATGTAACCGCGTCAGTTACATATCATTTCCGCAGGAAGTGAAGCGCAAGCACATCAATGCTCGAGTCAGACCTGATCAACGAGCGGCTCCCAACCCCTATCCACGAAAAGGCGAATCCCGGCTACCCCGGCTGCGCCCGCGTCGATGCAGTCCCTCGCGTTTTGAGCCGAAACGCCGCCCAGCGCGAAGACCGGCATCGGGCCTGCGATCGTACAAGCAGACACAAGCGACTCCAGCCCTACACCCGGCCACCGCAAACCCACCACAACCTTGCCGAACACGGGCGCAAACAGCACCAGATCAGCCCCCGCGTCGCGTGCCCATTCAATATCCGACAAGGAGTGGCATGCAACGCTGACGATTGCGGCTCGCGGAGCAAAACCGCGCCGCACCTCAGCGATAGACTCGGCGATCGACATACTGGTAAACCCACCCGGCAGGTGGACTCCGTCCGCGCCGCCCGCTATCGCAACCCTGGCAGCAAGGGACGCCGTTCCGTTCACCAGTACCCTCGTCGACGGGCGTGCACGGTCCGCCGAAACCGCCCTGACAGCATCGACAATCCGGCGAACCAGCGCCTCCAGTTCAGCCGGCTCCAGGTCTTTCTCCCGCACCTGTATATAGTCGACCCCACCCTGCGCCCAGGCCGCCGTCATTTTCACTAACTCTTCACACTGATGCGACTTGTCGCGCGCGAGCGCCGTTCGGTCGGTGATCGCATAGAGTTGCATGGATTCCAGTCTACGATTGCGAGCGCGCTTGTCAGAGCACGCGGCATCAGGTGAAAATCAAGTTCCATTACGGTCCCTGCGCCACGGCGACATCATCCAACGCCTATGGTAGCTTCAAGTCTGGCCGATTTTGCACTCATGGGTAGCGCCAAAATGTTCGCCGCATCTCCGGTCTTCCATTCCGGTCCTTCATCATGGTCTGCGAGTAGTTTTGAATGAATAGCTTCGATCTAATCGTCATCGGCTCTGGGCCTTCCGGACAACGCGCCGCCGTGGCTGCCGTAAAGCGCGGTAAGAAAGTTGCCGTGGTCGAAATGCGCGGCGTGGTCGGCGGAGTGTGTATCAACACCGGCACCATCCCCAGCAAGACCATGCGCGAGGCCGTGCTGCACTTATCCGGCTACAACTATCGCTCCATCTATGGCATGAACTACCGCGTCAAGGAAAAGATCACGATGGCGGACCTCGCCTTCCGCATCCAGCACGTGATCAAGACAGAAGTCGACGTAACCGAGGCCCAGCTCTCGCGCAACGGTGTGGACGTACTCACCGGCGTCGCCACCTTTGAAGACGCGACCCACGTTCGCCTGAACAGCCCTACCGGCAGCTCAAACGTATACGAGGCAGCCAGCATCATCATCGCCGTCGGCACCAAGCCGGCCACCTCCCCGCGCGTCCCGACGAACGGCAGTACCATCATCAACAGCGACCAGATCCTCGAAATGAAGGAGCTGCCCCGCACCCTCATCGTGGTCGGCGGCGGCGTCATCGGCGTGGAGTACACCTGCATGTTCTCAGCCCTCGGCATCCGCGTCACTCTGATCGAAAAGCGTCCCCGCCTGCTCGAGTTTGCTGACCAGGAGATCGTCGAGGCCCTCAGCTATCATCTGCGCGACACCCGCGTCACCATGCGGCTCGGCGAGGAAGTAGAGAGCGTCGAACAGCTCCCCGAGGGCTCCGTAGTAGCCAATCTCGAAAGCAAGAAGCGCATCAACGCCGACGCCTTGCTCTACGCCGTAGGTCGCCAGGGCAACGTCGACGAGCTCAATCTCGCCGCCGCCGGCATCGAGGCCGATTCGCGTGGGCGCATTCCCGTCGACAAAGACTTCCGCACCAAGGCCAAAAACATCTTTGCCGTCGGCGACGTGATCGGCTTCCCCAGTCTTGCCTCCGTTTCGATGGAGCAGGGCCGCATCGCCGTCGCCCGCGTCTTCAATGACGAGAGCCTGCACACCAACCCCAGCCTCTACCCCTACGGCATCTACACCATCCCCGAAATCTCTTTTATCGGCAAGACAGAAGAGCAACTCACCGATGAAGACGTGCCCTACGAGGTCGGCGTGGCCTACTACCGCGAGATCGCCCGCGGCCAGATTCGCGGCGACACGACTGGCCGCCTAAAGCTCATTTTTAACCGCGAAACCAAGGCGATCCTTGGCATCCACATCATCGGCGAGGGTGCCGCGGAACTCGTCCACATCGGCCAGGCAGTGATGGCCCTCAACGGTACGGTGGACTACTTCGTAGACACTGTGTTCAACTACCCCACTCTGGCGGAATGCTATAAAGCGGCCGCCTTCAATGGATTGAACCGGCTCGCGCGCATGTCCTGAAGCGCACCGGGCAACTGCTGGTCCGGGAGCAACCCCCAACCCGGAGAGCAGAGCAGTCAGAAGAGGACAGCAGAGAGGCGATATGGCGAGAACCATCGGAGTGGTGATGGCCGACCGCGTGGTCGCGGGTCTTATCGAAGACCACAAACTTGGCGGCGACGTTCAGCGGTACCCATCAGACGCAGGCGAAGACCACGGGCTCATCGAGCTCCCGGCTGACGATCTTTGCAAAATTATTGGTGAACAGATCGCGGCCATCGCCGGGCCGGCGAGCGCATCCGGGGAAATCACTGCCGTCGGCGTCGCCCTGCCGGGAATCGTACGCAACGGGGTCATGGAAGACTCGCCCAACCTGCCGCAGCTCAAGGGCGCAAAGATCTGCGAATCGATCGCCAATGCCCTGCGCGACAAGGGAATGCCGATTCCGGTAGCTATCTTCAACGACGCCGACGCGGTGGCGGCGGGCCTGGCAGCGACCCACGGCCAGCTCGACCGCCTCATTCGCGTCTGGACCATAGGCAACGGCATCGGCTTCGGGCGCTACCCTTATGCCGAGGGTCCCTGGGAAGGCGGCCACACCACCATCAGCCTCGATCCTAAGGAGAACTACTGTGCCTGCGGCGGGCGCGGCCACCTTGAGGGCGTCATCGGCCACCGAGCCATGCGCCTCCGCTTCCTCGATATGGAGCCGGACGAAATCTTCGCAGCCGCCAAGACAGGTGACAAGCGCTGCTGCGAATTTGTATCGCTATGGCACCGCGCGCTGGCCGCCGCGACCGCCACCAGCATACACATCGAGGGACCCGGCAAGTTCTACTTCACCGGGAAGAACATCGGCTACCTCGACCTCACTGTGCTCAAGGAAGATATCTGGCAAATGGTCAAGATGAGCCCCCTGCAAAACTACTCCCTGGAAAAGCTACCCGAGGACCCCACCATAGCCATGATCGGCGCCGCCGCCGCCGCCGAACAAGCTGTCAAGTGCTGAACCCCCTGATTATTACAGTAGCGCGGAATGGATTTGAGGCCACAGCTCCCAAATTTACGGTCTGGGATAGGGCGTTTCGGGTAAGCCCGACTTTGGGAGAGGAGTTGGCGTTTCCACAATCCTATGCAGATTTAATCTGCTCGACTGGCAATTTTCTGCCCTTCCAAAGGGGAGGCGCGCAGGTCGCCTGTCCAGATGTGCATTCCGCATGTAGCGCTTTCCAGATAGACCGGTAGATTAGCGCCTTCCACATGCGAGAACCGGAAGAGCCTGAAGAAGGCGGCCTGGCGCCGTCAACTATGACATCACAATTCCGGCAGGGCAGTCGGCGGCCGTGACCTTACCCGCCACCGCGGGTAAGAGCGTCACAGAGAGTGGTCACGCTCTCAGCTTCCCAAATCACGCTCAAGCCACTTATGACGAGTCTGGAGCGCTTACCTTGGTGCTGGGCTCGGGGAGTTACCACTTTTTAGTCTCGAGGTAGTTACGTGGCCCGCGAGTAAGCTGGGCCCCGAGTCTACATTGAAGCCGGATAGAACTATCTTCGGTGTCTCACCGCGGGTATCTGCTTGATTCAGCTCTGTCTTGATAGTGCGCTGTTCGCCGGGCATTAGTGCGAAGTAATTGTCGTCGTAAATAGCGGGGAGAATGCGGTCGCCTGTTTTTTCTCTGATCGCCTTCAAGCGGACCATGAGCGCCGGGTAGGTCGACACGTTATGCAGTTGGGTCGTCAGTTGCCAGACCTTGCCCGCCTGCCTGGATGTGGTAACTGGGGTGACGTGCGCTTTGGCGAGTTGTCGAATGGCGCGATAGTTCGCCTCTTGCGATCCGCGCAGATAGAAATTGCTCGAAACTAGTTCGCTGCCGCGCATTAAGGTAAGTCGCAGAAAATGCACCGGCGTTAATCCGGCTGGAAAATGCATTTCGAAGGGCAGCGAAACAGAGTCCTCGGCAGCGTCAAGCGTCATAGTGTTCTTCCACCGGGAAGTCCCGTCCATGTTGAGCACTTCTGCTGTCGCAACAATCGCGCGCGCCTCGCCGCCGCTGTAGTTCACTACCTCCACCATGTTAGTTAGTCGATTCCACTGGATGTGCAGAGGCTCACACGCGCTTTTGCAGGCAAAGTAAGCCGAGGTAGGCTCGAGGTAATAGTCATAGGTCTGCCACACGAACGAAGGCCAACACGGATGACTCATCCAGAGCAGCAAGCCCATGCGGTTCTTACTTTGCGCCTCAAACATCGCGCGAAAGCCGTCATACTGCACAAACTGCGCCAGCGAAATCCACTCCGCTATGTTGTCGGTGCCGCCGTAGCCCTCGTCGATCGTGGTCTTGAAGCTAGTCCCGCCCTGGGCTCCGGCGAGGCAAAAATCGTGCAGGCCCCATTCGAGCGCCTGCGGCCACATGGCATGCTCGGGCATCATCATCCGGACGCTCTCGATGGATGGGATGTTCGGCATGCCAATCTCGCTATGCAGCTTGGGGTAGGTCGCCATCAGCGGATAGAAAGTCAGCGGCATCTCCATGTAAGGGCCGCCGCCGCCGACAACATACTCCGCCGAACTGGGAATGTAGTGAATGTCCGGATGGAAGTCGGCAAGCACCTTCCGGATGCCGCTCTCCAGCGGCGGAGGAGGTGAGCCTTCGTTGCGTCCACAATAAATTCCGATCGAGGCACGATTACGAATGCGCAGCACCGTGTCCTTCACATTGCTCATGAAGAGTGCATCGTCGTCCGGGTCGGGCCCGTCCCACGGATTCGCTAGCCAGAAATCCTGCCACACCATCACCCCGTGCCGGTCGCACGCCTCGTAAAAAGCATCATCGCCAATCTGGCCAACCCAGTTGCGAATCATATTGAAGTTCATCTCACGGTGATACCGCACTGCGGCGTCGTACTCGCGCGCGCGATAACGCAGCATTGATTCGGGAAAGCCCCAGTTCCCTCCCTTGGCGATCAGGCGGCGGCCATTGATCCAGATCTTCAGAGCTGCGCCTTCTTCGCTATAACTCATCTGGCGGACACCTGCTTTGAATTTCTTCGTGTCAGAGATGGTCCCGCCGTCAGGTATAAAGTCTAGTTCCACGTCGTATAGGTACGGGTCGCCATAACCGACCGGCCACCATAACTTAGGGTTTTGCAGGCGCAAGGACGCGGTCGTCGACGGATCAACTGTCACACGTTTCGTAGCCGCTCCAGGGATAGTTACTTTCTGCTCAAAATGTGACTCACCAAAGTCTCCGCGTAGAGTACCCGCAACCGGGGTGGAACTATGATTGACAAGGTCGACTGCGATGCTCACATCAGCGCGCGAAGTATCCGGTAGAGGCAGCGTTGTAGTTACAAAAGGATCTTCAATCGTAACCGCCCCACTCATCTTCAGACTTACAGATTCGATCAGCCCAGTGTTACGGCCTCGGATCGTCGGAATCCAATCCCAGCCTATCGATGCGTGATAAGTGGGGTTATCAGCACCCAGCGCGCCGCCATTATTCCCGGGACTTTCATAAGTCTTCTGCTTGCAACTCGCAGGCGTCGCATTCTTTTCGATCCGCACCGCAAGCGCGTTCTTCTCACCCGCACGCAACTTCGCACTTACATCGAATCGGCCGCGCATGAAACCGCCTTCGATGCGGCCCAGCTTTTCGCCATTTAGGAAGATCTCGGCCTTCCAGTTAATGCCATCAAAGTTGAGCCAGGCGATTTGTCCGGCAGCTAAAGCAGGTGCGTCAAACTCGGTGCGATACCAGAAATCTGAGTAAAAGAAAGAGTCAGAAACGTAAAGCTGGTTCCTACCATAATCTGGATTGGGAATGGCCCCTACATTCAGGTAAGACGTGAGCACGGTACCGGGCACAGTTGCGGGAATCCAATCCTTGTCTTCAAATCCAGGTTTGGAGAGCGCGGCCCCGTCGCCATCAATGAGCGAGAGTCGTTGCAAGCGCCACGCGCCGCCGGAAAGATCGAGACTGCCATCGGCCGCCGCGGCCGGCGCGGGGCGGGCGTGTGCAACGAAGCCGCC
Source organism: Acidisarcina sp. (assembly GCA_036401395.1). GTDB lineage: Bacteria > Acidobacteriota > Terriglobia > Terriglobales > Acidobacteriaceae > DASWUZ01. Next base: position 3,593 of record DASWUZ010000054.1, on the reverse strand, counting down.
CCGGCCGTACACTTCGAGTTCGCTGAGCATATATCCATCGGGCGAAGTAGGCCGCAGCATCAGTACGCGGACGTACCGGGTACGAACCGCCACGGCAAGCTTCGCATCCTGCGTCATTGCGCCGCCCGCAGTCAGCGCGTGCAGGTCATGCCATTTTTCAGCGTCATCCGAAATCTGAATGACGCCCTCCGCCGCCGGAGCAATCCAGAAAAGCTTGACGCGGTCGATATGGCACGGAGCGCCGAGGTCAACATAGACCCACTCCTCGCCCAGTCCGGCGCTCATCCACGCACTGGTAAAGCTGTATGGCCCGCCAATCTGTACCCGCTTGCCCTGGTTGAAGAAGGCGATCTCGCCCGCCTTCCACTCCACGCGATAGTTGCGGCGCTCCGCACTTTTGATCGCGTATTCCACCTGGTAGAACCGGCTGCGGCAAGGTTGGGTCAGCCTGATCGAGGGAGTGAACAATTCCCCGGCGTGTGCAAAATCCGGCGGATAACCGGCGACGGAGGCAGGCGGGGGCCCGGTCACGCTGCCTGCCGGCTTCCAATCGCGACCATCGTCCGAGATAGAAACGGTATAAGTAAGGTCGGCCGGGGACACGCCGCCCGGAGGCACAACGACCAGGTCGATACGATCGACCTCGGGAACGCTCACGCCACCGCCGAGTTGGATTTGCACGGTGGGCCGCGGCCCCATCAGCGCTTGCGAGGTGCTGTTCGAGTGGTCGAGCAGCACTTCGCGCTCATTTTTTGGCATCACGCCGTGACCGCTTACGATGGTCGAAACCCACGCCGGTAACTGCGTGTGCTTGATGCCGTCGGTGATGAGTTGCGCCGTCAGGTTGTAGTCGTAACTGCTGGAGTGGTACGCGGGACGTAGTAGCGCGAGGTTACGGTACGTAGTCGTGTCCGGGACCAGTTCAGGGCTGAAATATTGGTCGGGCGCGCCGGGGTAAGCACCGGGGCCGCGATTGAATTCGGACATCACGGCGGACGGAACTGCGACACCGACGACCACCTCGATTGCAGGATCCATCAGCGACTCGGTACCGGGGGAAGCGGCAGGAGCCGCCATACCTGGGATCGCTCCCAGCGCGGCACTCGCGCCTGCAATAGCACCGCTCTTTAGAAATACGCGTCTCGAAGTTGGCATTCCTGGTCACTCCTCAAATTGGGTCTGCTAGTCTGCGCGCCGGTCGGATACTACGGACTCTGATTCGCCCGAGCGAGCAAATCGCGCCCTCGAATCATATCCCAGGAAGTCTAAGCCAGGATTGTTGTTTGGCCTTCGGCGAGTTGTGGAGACGTCAGCCTTGCGCTACTCGACCTTAAAGTTGTCGAACTCTACGCGGGCATAGGCGACCGCGCCTAGACCCACCATGCCCTTTTTGTAGGCGGCAGATGAGACGACCTTGAGAGGCTTGCCATCCACCCACGCCGTGATCTCGTCCCCTTTGAAGCCGAGTGCCAGCCGGTGCCATCGGCTTAATCCAAGCGACGGCATTGTGCCGCTAGCAAGCACTACATCGGTGCCTTTGGTCGCCGTCTGCAGTAGCGACCAAGCACCGGTATCGGAGACGCGAAGGACGTAAGAATTCGGGACGTCGAGATTACCCATGCCCGAGAGCCGCCCGATCAGGTCGGCGGACCCCGGCTGTTCAAAAAGAACGTCCGTAGAGACCCGATAATCGGCCCAGTCCAGATTGCCAAGCATCGTGAACGGCCGGTTGCTGGTCCGTTTCCACGCGGTCGGCTCCTCAGGAACAAGCTGAGTGAGACAGATGCCACGGTGCCCGCCGCCGCACTTCGTGGTTTCAAAAGCGCCATACATATCGGAGAAGTATTTCGCGAGATGCCCGACGTGGTAAGAGTCAAAGTTATCCGCGTAAGGCAATGTTAAAGGTGCAGCTGGCGGCGACGCCGCGTCACCCTTGCCTTGTCCCGTAGTTGTGGTCAAGGTGTACATCCGGCCTGGCTCCAGTTTCACTGCGAACTGTCCGCCCTCAACAGGAATGTCTGCCTGCTTCGCGAACCAGGTTGAGGAGTCGCTCGAAGTCAGGTCGGTCGACCAGACATGCACAACCTTCTGCGAAAATCCAGCCACGGTGATGTGGGCCGTCTCCGCCGCCTTCGCCTGCACAGTCTCAACCACCATGCTGAAGTCGGCACTTGCGGGCGATTGCAGCGACACATAGCTTCCATGCGTACCGGTTGAGTCTCCCTCAAAAAAACCCGAAGCGCCGTCGATATAACGCCATCCCGGCTGCGCAAACTGGGTCGTGTGCGCCATCACCCACACCGAAGGCGTGATGACATAGTGACCCGACCATGGCTGATTGCACTTGACGAGCCCGACGTCATCATAGGGAAGGTTGTCATACATCGCGCTGATGATCGGCCAGAAAATTGTGGCCGTCATTTTGCCAGCCGCATAGTTTCGATTGATGCTCTTCGCCATCTCGTTATAGCCGGGCTTCTCGTCGAAGTGGCCTTCGCTGTCCCACAGCGGTTTGCCGAGCGAGACGGCATCAGGCGTAGGATAGCCTCCCCAACCCGGCCCGTGAACGCCGACGATGTCGATCGCGTCGTTCACCGCCGGGTCCTTCGTCATCTCGGAGGCGATATTCCAAAGCTTTTTCTTCTCCCAGTCGTCGGACGCGATGACCTTGATCGAACTGAGTCCATTGGCCCGTAGCCCGGCCCGCAGGTCCTTATACCACTGGATGTTGTAGCCTTTCTCGTTGCGGCCTCCCAAATACTCGATGTTGAGGTGATGGTCAGAGCGTGCGTGCTTGAGCCATTTGATGATGTAGTCGATCATGTCCTGCGACCAGTAGTTGCCGTTGCCAACCCAGTGGGGGGCGCCCCACGCCAGTGCTACCAGCTTGATCTGCGGATTGCGCGCCTGCGCCTGCTCCAGCAGCCACCATTCGTAGCCGCGGTTGTAGTTCTCGTCGGTTGCGGTGTGCATGTGGCTGGACTCTGCGCCGTCCGTCGAGTCCATGTCGGCGCCGATCTCAGGCTTGAAGATTTGAATGTTGGCGCCGTACCCCGGCTTGAAAAGGTAGTCAAGGATCTGGCTGCGGTAAGGCTCTGGGTAGTCGATCAGTAGCCGCGAATTACCGCCTCCACCGCTGATTGCGCCGACGCCATCGAAGACTTTCCCGGTGCCGGCTGCGTCGATGGTTATAGTCTGGGCCGCTGCAAATGTTGTGAGTGCCAGCAGAAGTGACACGGTCAGGGCGAAGCAGAGTCGGCTACTTTTCAGGCGTAAATCCATGTTGGAATAGTATGCGAAGCGATTGCGTTTGTGCTTGGCACCGGGATCCCGATCCGGCCACCGCGACTAAAGCCGCGCGTCTAACTCGGCCGCCTCTTCAATGCCCGAACGACGACCGCGGCCGCGCAGGCACCCGAAAGCAGCAGGATCTTTTAGCTGGTCAATCAGATTGCTACTATTGGTAGGGCCATTCCGATCAGTACATGAGCGTGCGCGATCCATCCCTTTCAGGTGAAGTTAAGCTGATGCCTTTATGCTCGGTTCTGATGCGCCTTTCGAGAGGACAACGGTTGGTAAGGCGCGCCGCATTT
>DASWUZ010000053.1:0-33306 GCA_036401395.1 Acidisarcina sp. | reverse complement strand
CGCCTCTTCACCATCGAGCCCGTCCCTGGCCTCCACTTCGCATTCTGGGAGTGGACCGACCCCCTCGCCGGCAGACCCATCGCCATCGAAGGCGACCTCTCAGCCGCGGGAATGCGGTTCGCCATCGTCGTCGCGCGCTGGAACGCAGTCATCACCGACCGCCTGCTCCAGGGCGCGCTCGACGCGCTTCACCGCAGCGGAGCGCGCAAATCCGACATTGAAATCGTCCGCGTTCCCGGCGCATGGGAGATACCGTCCGCCGCCCGCGCTCTCGCGGAAAAAACCTCTCCGAGTCCCGACGCGATCGTCACCCTCGGCTGCCTGCTGCGCGGCGAGACCGCCCACTACGAAGCCATCTACAACGAAGTAGCCCGCGGCATCGGCCAGTCGCAGCAGGAGACCGGCGTCCCCCACGCCTTTGGCGTTCTCACCTGCGACACCCTCGAACAGGCCCTCGACCGCGCTGGCCTCAAAGCTGGTAATAAGGGCTTCGAAGCCGCCATCGCGGCCATCGAAATGGTCTCGCTCCACCGCAAGATCGCCGCTACAACCGCACCACCTCTCACTCCAGCGAAGGCGGCACAATGACCGCCACCGGCAAGCGGCGCAAGTCCCGCGAACTGGCAATGCAGATGCTCTTCCAGGCCGACATCGGCAAGCAGACTCCCGACGAGGTCCGTGCTACTTTCTTCTCGGCCCGAGAAGACGTAGACGCCGACACCCGCGGCTTCGCTGAAGACATCTTCCGCGTCGCCAGCGTACGGGCCTCCGAGATCGACGCCCTCATCGAGCAGCATTCCGCCCACTGGCGTCTCACGCGCATGCCCGCAGTCGATCGCAACATTCTTCGCGCCGCCATCGCAGAAATGCTCGGTTTCCCCGCCACTCCCGTCCCAATCATCATCAACGAATCGCTAGAAATCGCTCGCCGCTACTCCGCCCCCGAATCAATCAACTTCCTCAACGGAGTCCTCGACGCCATAGCCCGCGCCCGCGCCGCCGTCTCGTAACACGTCCAGTAATTCGTTCGTTACTCGCAGTGTGCCTGTGGTGCAATCCGGTGCCTGCGTCCGGAATTGAGCAATACGTTTTGGTATCCTTGACACGGTGCCCCGCTTGCAAACGCTGAAACCGCGCTCGCCGTTCCCATCGCATTCCTTCGCACGGCGCTCCTTTTCGATCGCGAAGATGCTGCGGCGTGGGGCCGCTCTGCCCGTGGCTCTCGGCGCATTGCTAATGTCGGGATGTTCGCGCATCACAACCTACTCCGCCACCACCGATACCGCAGCTCAGGCGCGCGAACAAGCCAAACAACAGGCCGTCGAACAATCCCAAAAGCAAGCGCATCTCCGCGATGTCTCTCGGCAGGAATTGGAACAAATTCCTCCGCCGTCGAAGAGCCTCTACCTCGCCGTCCACACCAAAGAGGCCTGGGCTAACCCCTTCATCGTGGTCGGCCGCGACAAGCTGAACCTGCGGGTCGTTTACGCCGATTCCAACCCCAGCACATTCAATCCTGGAGGTTTGCTGCGCCCTGTGAGCGCGCGGCAACAGGATCTCGACATTCGCCTCGCCGACCTGCCCTCGGCCCTCGGAGCCGTACCCGAAAATGCCTGGCCCTATGGCCGCGTCATCGCCATCGAAGAGGGCGGGACCGCCATCAAAGCCGATCGCGCCCAGATTCGCCGCAACGTAGAGGCCACCATCCAGACCCTCAACGACCTCGGCATAGTAGTCGATGAATGGACCGGCCCCAACGGCAGCCTGCTGCGCTAAGCTGCTACCGCACACGAAGTCTGCACTACAACATTCAAGCTACCCTTGAATTAGCCGTCATTTGCGGCGTCCTCAGCGAGAATGTCGCCCAGCCGGTCGAGACGGCGTTCCCAAAGGGAGCGCTGGTCGTCGATCCATTGCTGCGCCGTCAGCAGTCCGGCAGGCTCAACCCGGCAAGTGCGCACCCGTCCGATTTTTTCGGTGCGCACAAGGTTACTCTTCTCGAGGATCTGCAAGTGTTGAACGACCGCTGCCAGCGTGATCTTGAGAGGGGCAGCCAGCTGCGAGACAGTGACGGGCCCCTCGCTCAGTCTTTCAACGATGGTGCGGCGCGTGGGGTCGCCGAGCGCGTGGAAGACCCGGTGAACACTGGCTTTGGTGCGCGGCATGGATTGGCCTCGTCTTCGGAGTGATTGGTTGGATCGGCGGACGTAGTTGAAAGTGCGTCAGCGCGCCAGTTCAACCGCGAGTTTGTCGAAGAGGTGGTTCCATCCCCCTCGACGCATCTCAGGTCCATCGGCACCCTCAAAAAACGCACCCTGGTGTGTGCAGATGAGCTTCGTCGAGCGCGCATCATTTTCGGGCACTAGCTCGATGGTGACCAGCGTCGCGGAAATGCGCTTGTCGCCAAGGCTCATTACAGCGGCGGTAACGATGCGGCGGTTCGCGACGATGTCCAGATAGGTCCCTTCGTTAACGAGCATGAAACCGGCGATGGGCGTGCCTGCCTTCATGAGGTATCTGGAGCGCTCAACTCCTCCAGGGCGGAAGTCCATTTCGAACTCTTCGATGTCATGGCGCTCGCCCTCGGCGTACCAGCGGCGTTTGGTAGCTGCCTCGGCAAAGGCGTCAAAGACCTTCTCGGGGGTCGTGGGATAAGTACGCTCGATCACAAACGTATTGTGGGTGACCGTTTTGCCGGCAGCGGCGTCAGTTTCGTTCAACAATGCTTGCGACATGATGGGTTCCTTTCGATACCAATTTAATGGTTAAGCTGTTTCTTTAGTATTAATCTGCACCCGCTCAATAGTCAAGGCAATACTAAAGTATTGGTTTTGCGCCTCCTGACGCGCGGGCATATACTCGACGAGTACGGGTAGCATCCCCACGACGCGGTTAACCCCTCATAAAGAGAGGGCCGCTGAGGGAGCTGCACTGGAGACAAGATGAGCATCACTACTCTCTCAAGCAAACCTGCGCCCGCAGGGTCAAAAATCCCCACAAAAATTCCCAACAAAGTCACGATCCAGTCCTTGCAGGAAAAGAAGGACAGCGGCCGCCCGATTACCGCGCTTACCGCCTACGACTACGCCACCGCGCGCCTCGTGGATGAGGCTGGCATCGATATGGTCCTGGTCGGCGATTCGCTGGCCATGGTCGTACTCGGCTATGAAACCACCCTCCCAGTCACGGTCGACGAGATGCTGCACCACGCCCGCGCCGTCCGCCGCGCCGTGCGCCAGGCCATCGTTGTCGCAGACATGCCCTTCGGCAGCTACCAGGTCGACGACCGGCAGGGCCTTGCGAACGCCGTGCGGTTTATTAAGGACGCAGGCGCAGAAGCAGTCAAAGTCGAAGGCGGGCGCGCGAGCCTCGTCGCCCGACTTACCGAGGCGGAGATCCCAGTCATCGGTCATCTCGGCCTCACGCCCCAGTCCGTCAACCGCATGGGCGGCTACAAAGTACAGGGAAAGACAGCAGGCTCGGCCGACCGCCTGCTCAAAGACGCTCTCGCTCTCGAGCGCGCCGGCGCGGCCGCGATCGTCCTCGAAGGAATGCCCCGCGAAGTGGCCCTCCGCCTCACCACCGAACTCAGCATCCCTACCATCGGCATCGGTGCCGGCCCCGACTGCGATGGGCAAATCCTGGTGATTCATGACCTCGTAAATCTGAGCTTCTCGAAGCCAGCGAAATTTGTGCGCCAATATGGCGATGCCGCGGCGCTATATCGCACAGCCATTGAGGGCTTCCGGAACGACGTCGAGCAGCATTCTTTTCCTTCAGAAGCGGAGAGTTACCATCTTCTGCCAGACTCGGCGCCTTCGAAGCTGAAGGACGCTCCGCCAATTTCGGCTCTGCAACTCCGCCGCAAAGCCTGACCCACTGCGACCCTGATGGAGATCCTGAATACCATCGCAGAAATGCGGGCCAGAGTGCGGGCCCAGATGCTAGCCCAGACGCGAGCAGCCATCCGCGCAACGCCGACGCGAGCGCCAGCAGGGCTTGGACTGGTTCCCACCATGGGAGCGCTCCACGCCGGTCACCTCTCGCTGGTCAGTGCGGCCCGCAACGACTGCGATCTGGTCGCGGTAAGCATCTTCGTCAACCCCACGCAGTTCGCGCCAAACGAAGATTTCGCGCGCTATCCTCGTACCTTTGACGCCGACTGCGCGCTGCTCGAGGACGCAGGAGTAGACCTGATCTTCGCGCCCTCGGTCGAAGAAATGTATCCCCGCACAACCCCCGATGGCCCGACAGGTGCCGGCACTTCTGTGCTGGTGGAAGGCGTCAGCGACCGGCTCGACGGCGCCTCCCGCCCCGGCCATTTCCGTGGCGTCACGACCGTGGTTTCAAAGTTATTTAACATCGTCGCGCCAGATCGCGCCTATTTCGGCCAGAAGGACGCGGCGCAGGTAGCGGTCCTGCGGCAGATGGTGCGAGACCTGAACTTCGATTTAGAACTCGTAGTCTGCCCCATCGTGCGCGACTCCGATGGCCTGGCGCTCAGCTCGCGCAACCAATATCTGTCGGCTGAACAGCGATCTCAAGCGCTGATCCTGCGGCGCGCCCTGCTCCGCGTAGAGAGCCTCGTCGCCGCCGGCGAATCAGCGACCGCCACGTTATTAGCCGAAGCCCGCGCCGTCCTCAATCAGGAACCTGCAATTCGCCTCGACTACCTCGCAGCCGTGGACCCCGACACGCTGCTTGACGTCTCCACCATCCACAAAACCACGCTGGTGGCCATCGCCGCGTACGCAGGGCCGACGCGCCTCATCGACAATATTCTCCTCGGCCCCCGCTAACCGTACCGCCACATCCAGGCGCAGTGGTTAAACCGGCGGCGCAGTGCTATGCGGGCGGCGCGTGATGATCGTCTGCGTCGTGATGATCGCCGGGGCCGTGCGTCATAGCTGGGGGCGGAGTGAAGGAAGCCGGCATGGACTGGCCACGATGGCAGGTCCCGCAACTTACTGGCGGCGCAGGATGATCGGCGTGATCCGGATCGTTGATCTGGGTCAAGTACTTCTCATTGATGTCGCGGGTCATGTGCATCATCACGCGCGCCGTGGCCTTCTCCGGCTTCACGTCTGAAGCGAAATCCAGGCGGTGAGTCGCAGCGTCGGAGGCATGGCAAAACCCGCACTCCACACCCACCTGCGCCTCAAACGTATGCATCACCTTCATCAATTCCGGCCCGCTAATATCCTGGGGAAGCACCTGCAAATTCTGGTTGTGGTGCATCGCATGATGTTCCGCCCCCTGCGCCGGCGGCCCCTGATTTGCCGGACCTTGGTTTGCCGGCCCTTGGTTTGAATTCGTCTGCGCCAACGCGACCGGCAACGCCGACAGACATGCCAGCACTAAAAAAGCCGCCAATGAAACGCTCCACGCATTCCGAGAGATGGGTGACACCATGAATCTCATACGCATTCACACACTCCTATAGAAAGCTCTAAACCTAAGTGTCAAGGAAGACGGGCCAATTCTAATCTATTTTGGTCGCCGAGTGCCCAAACGCGTTCCCCAAGCCACCCGAAGTCCTCCTCCTGGTAACGCATCATTGGGTACGGTTCAAACTCCACTTCCCCTCAGCGTGGCAGCCCCGCCTTCAAAGCCGAGCAAGCCAACGAACGAATTCCACCAATCAGCAGCCAGCCCGCTCCGAACCGCTCCCGCACCAGCCCCACGCCAAAAAGCAGCTCAGCTGGCGGATGATCGATTTTTCCCATCCACAGTAATGCAGGTTTCCTTCGAGTTCAGCCTCGTGCTGCACGCTCGTGGTTCAGAGCGAGCAGGCGGGCAAGTATCTCCTGCTTCGGTAGGTCTGAGGGCCAGCCATAAGCAGCGAATACTGCCTCATCGAGGACACGATGGGCATTGGCCAACCACTCCGGGCGATCATTGTAGAGCTTGGTGAGGGTGCGGGTCTTCAAGTCTTCTTCAGAAGCTCCCGGCGGGTTGAGCCATGCATCGCGCAGGCGGACTAGCTCGCGTGCTGCTTCGGCGATGGCTTTGACTCGTGAGTCTGCTTCTTCGCCCGGTTCGGTTCCCGGCGGCCATGGAAACGGGAATGTGTCGAAACATGTCTCTTTTATATAACTGGGATCATTGCCCACACCGTGCCATGCGCAGTTCGCCAGCGCCCATGTCTCTTGTATCTTCGAATGAAGAACTCCGAAGAAATAATCATCGGCTCTCATAACCGCATACACGCGGGTATCGATCACGACTGAAGTTTCCAGCCAGGCGAAGAATCGATGCCTGGATGTCCGTGGTGTTGCAATGAAGCGAGGCATGCGTGTCAACGCCTTCCTCAATGCGGGGCGAGGGCGCTGGTGCCGCCACCACGGCACTCCGGTTGCGTCGCCGGAACGCGCCTTCTCTCTATACGGCTTCACGGTTGCCTTTATGTATTCAAAGGGCAGTTGGTAGAGTGCCGCCTCGGACTCACTCATCTTGGTCCCGAAGTCGATGATGTAGGCTCTACGCGGCCGGTCCGTTAAGTCTGTAGTTCGGACATACGGCCGAACTACATCGCTATTAGGACGGCCGTTCGGGTTAATAGCTCCCTCCAACATCTTTCTCGCTGCATCTTGCTTAAGGTCGAACTTCCCGACTCTGGTCGGACCTTGAAAGCAGAGGTTCCTATTTTCTGAAAGAATCTCCGCTTCAGTAACGTCAGTCTGAGTGCTTAAGTCCGGATTAATCCTACTTACCTGTACCTTGTCCAGATACCTCGTTTCCTCTAAGCCGCTATCAAAAGCGATCATGGCAATTCTGATTTGGGCAATTATCTTGGAGCACCCTTTCTTAGGGTCATCTACGTTCACCTCGGTGAACCAAGGCTGATTGGATATTGCCCAGAATATTGATCCCGACTGAGCGATCTTACTGAGAACACGCTGATTAAAACCCTTCCTGATCTGCTGTGTCGCCAAAAGTCCTACGCGGGCCTTTGCGTTACGGGCTAAGAGCTTCCTTGACTTCTCAAACCAATAAACAACAAGGTCGGATTCTGCAGCTATACTCCCCTGATAAAGATCGAACAACGACTGGACATATTGATCCGTGAGTTCTCGGCGCAGTTTTTTCCCTCCTAAGAATGGAGGATTACCGATGATAAAGTCGGCTTCAGGCCACTCAGGCTCGTAAGGCTTGCCTTCAGCGTCGTAGCGCAAGATGGCGTCGGCGTGTTCGATGTTGTCCAGCTTCTGGAGGATAGGTTCGCGGTCATCATGGACCGCGTGCTCGTGCTTCCACTGCAGGTAGCCAATCCAGACAACGACGGACGCGAGCTCATGCGCGTAGAACTCCGTCTCGATGCCAAAGAGCTGCGAAGGCGAAACCATCTTCGGCAGAACGAGAGAGATGCCCTGCTCGGCGGCGAAGTCTTTCGCTTCTTTCCAAAGGTCTAACATGCGGCGCAGCGAGAGATATAGGAAGTTGCCGGAGCCGCAAGCCGGGTCGAGGACGCGGACGGCGGTGAGTTCGTCGATCCACGCCGCGAGTATCTGCTCCGACTTCAGATCGGTGCGGATGCGCGCCTGGCGGCTATTGCGGGCCGCTTCCTCGGCGCGTTCGACCGTAAGCGCCTCGATGACTTGCTGGCGCACCGTGGCCCAGCGTTGCTCAAGGGGCCGCATCAGCACGGGCTCAATCAGCAGCAGGATGTCTTCGGCGCTGGTGTAGTGTGCCCCGATCAGGGAGCGGCGAGCTGGGTCGAGGGAGCGCTCGAAGAGGGTTCCGAAGATTTCGGGCGAGATGTGCGACCAATCGTAGTTCTTAGAGACCTCAAAGAGGATGCCGAGGTCTGCCTTGTCTAACTGGATGATCTTCGCATCGTCGAACAAGCCGCCATTGAAATACTTGATCGTGTGCTCGCCAAAGATTCCATCTTCGCCGCTCATGGCCTCGAAGAGCAGAGTGAGTTTGCGCAGGAAACGACGCGGCTGGAAGCGGTCTTCGCTCTGGAGCAGCTTGCGGAAAACCTTGTCGGGTAACAGGCCGATGGAATCGGCGAAGAGGCAGAAAAGGATGCGCATGAGGAAGTGCGCGATCTCTGCGCGAGTGGCACCCAGGTTGCGTTCTTCCAGTTCGAGGCGCTCGGCCAGCTTGGCGAACTGCTTTGCCGCATCCTGCGTGACCTGCGCATCAGTCCGATCTGGCCGCAGCACGCTGTAGTCGCCAAACAGCGCACGGAGAACGGTAATAGGAGGAAGAGGGCAGGCTGCCGTGACCCGGTTGTGATTCAGGTCGTCAAGGTCGAAGGCGTAAACGCGCTTCGCCGTGTTCGTAAAGTTAGTGTGTATCTCGAAGCGGTTGAAGTCGCAGACTACGAGCAGTGGAGGATTGCCGAGATCCTCGCGGTAGTCATTGAGTTGCTGATAGGCCTTCTTGAGGTCTTCGTTCTTTCTTTTGTATTCCCAGGCAAAGTGGTCCCGCAGCCACACGTCTGCGTAGCCCTTTCCGCCCCGCGCCGTGCCAATGTGCTTCTCGAACGCATAGCGTTCCCCTGCCGAGTCACTTGCTGCCGGGTGCGGCTCTCCAAGTACTTCGCAGAGATCGATGAAATGCGATTGTGCGCCCGGTCGCTCGGATTGGGAGTAAATCTTCCAGCGATGAACAAACTCGGCAACAGAAAGCGGCATGGATGAAGTGAGTTTACAGGGAAGCACCCCACATAGGACCCGAAGTTATAGCACTAGAATGCACGTACGGAGAACCAATGAATAAGTCACGCCGAAAATTCCTAACCAACACATCCCTATCCGCAGTAGCCTTAGCATCCGGCTGCCACAAACCAGGCCAAACCACCCCACCCCCAGGCTACCCACCCGTAACCGGAGCTACCCCCGCACTAGGCCCCGAAATCACCTCGGGCACCATCTTTGAAGCCGAAAAACTCGTCCAGCTCCAGCTCTCCGACAACCAACGCGTGCAGATCGCCGAGCGCTGGCGCACCAACGACGCCCCCCTCTACGAACGCCGCACCGGCCCCCGCAAAGTCGCCATCGAACCCAACATCTCCCCAGCCTCCCATTGGGACCCGCGCCAGGTCGCCGCCAACCTCCCACCCAGCCCGGCAATCACCCCGGCCGCGGCCACAACCGGCACCCCCGGAATCCACAACGCCGTCCAAAGTCACACCCAAACCCATCCAGCCCAAAACCACTTCATCCGAACCAACACCGACCCCGGCCCACTCCCAACCACCGACCGGGAAATAGCCTACGCCCCAGTCCACCAACTCTCCCGCTGGATCGAATCCCGGGCCCTCACCTCCGAACGCCTCACCAACATCTACCTCGACCGCCTTACCCGCTACGACCCCCAGCTCCGCTGCGTCATCACCCTCACCCGCGACCTGGCCCTCGCCCAGGCCCGACAGGCCGACACCGAAATCGCCGCCGGCCGCTACCGCGGCCCGCTCCACGGCATCCCCTGGGGCGCAAAAGACCTCCTCGACACCGCCAACATCCCCACCACCTATGGCGCAGAACCCTTCCGCAACCGCATCCCCACCACCGACGCCGTCGTCGTCCAGCGCCTCCACGCCGCCGGCTCCGTGCTCGTCGCCAAGCTCAGCATGGGTGCGCTCGCGATGAACGACATCTGGTACGGCGGCCAGACCATGAACCCCTGGCTCATCGAGGAAGGCTCCTCCGGCTCGAGCGCGGGCCCCGGCTCCGCCACCGCCGCCGGCCTCGTCGCCTTCGCCATCGGCAGCGAAACCGAAGGCAGCATCGTCAGCCCCTCCATGCGCTGCGGCGTCACCGGCCTCCGGCCCACCTTCGGCCGCGTCCCCCGCACCGGCGCCATGACCCTCAGCTGGTCGATGGACAAGCTGGGCCCCATGGCCCGCTCCGTCGAAGACACCATGCTCGTCCTCAACGCTATCTCCGGCCCCGATGCCGGAGACACCGGCAGTGTCCCCAGTACATTGAACTACGACGCGACCGCCCCCATCGCGGGTCTAAAAGTAGGCTACTTTCCCCAATGGATGAAGGAGGCTACCGAAGTAGACCGCGCCGCCCTCGACACCGTCCGCAAGCTCGGCATGGTCCCAACCGAACTCTCCATCCCCGACTGGCCCTACGGCTCGCTCGGCATCCTGCTGGCCGCCGAGGCCGCCGCCGCCTTTGAAGACCTCACCCTCAGCGGCGGTCTCGACCAACTCAAAGTGCAGACCCCCGACGCCTGGCCCAACACCTTCCGCTCCGCCCGCTTCCTCTCTGCGGTGGACTACGTACAGGCCGACCGCCTCCGCCGCAAAGTCGCCATCGAAATGGCCCGCGTCTTCACCCAGGTCGACATGCTCCTCGTCCCATCCCTGCGCGACGAGATGCTCACCATAACCAACTTCACCGGCCACCCCTCGCTCACCCTCCGCGCCGGCTTCATCACCGTCACCGGACCGCGCAGCGACTGGGCACCCGACCCCAGCAAGTCACCACTAAAGTTCAACCCACCCCGCCAAGTCCCCCACGGAGTAACCCTGATAGCCCGCCTTTTCGAAGAAGGCACTCTAGCGGGCGCCGGTTTAGCCTTAGAGCACGCTTTTGGTGTAGCTAACCAAACCCCGCATAGTTTTTAACTAGGAGCACGAGTTAGCTATCTAGCTATAACTAATAGCCAGAACTACTAATTAGAATCCTCAGTGACTTATGAAGAACCAACGAAAAGCGGGTGCCCCATTCATCGCAGCCTCACCGCGATGAGTGGGACTCATGCGGCTCATGCAAGCATCCGAACTCAAAGGTCTACCTAGACCAAGCAGCAATACTACCCTCAACCTAGGCACTGCAATACTCAACTAATAACGTGTGGATTCAGGCAAGACGCTTTGGGGATCGAAATGGATCCGGATGGATATGAGGCCTGCCAGAGATAAGGCGCAAGAACCCCTTGGATGTTCCAAGTTCAGCGCACCAAATGGAATATCTACCTCAAGTGGGAGAGGGCCGATTCGAGGGGCTCCATATCCACCTACCGTCGTCATTGAAGCCCGGTGAACTAGCCTGATGGAGACTCTGGTGAACTAAGTCGCAAAGCGGCCGGATGTGGGCATCGACGTTATCGGTCAGGTTGTGCAGAGTCAGAGTCGGGTACACTTCCATCAAAGATTCGACCGAAATAGGATCGTCATATTCACCATATGACGCTTGGCATCTGCTTGGAATTCGAATCGCCACCCCTAAAAGTACGGGGGCGCTCAGTCCAGCGGCGCCGTATAGGTCCCCACACCCCCTAGCGATTCCTCGGGTATAGAGATCAATCACGATCGGGTAGAAGGTTCCCTGTTCAGTGAGAAATCGCTTTTGGGGAAGCGGAACTACGAGCCTGAGAAGACCGTCGTGGGCTAAAGTGGTAACCGCCTCGGCAGGGCCTTTGCGCATCATGCCCGCCATCGAAGGTACCGGCTCCCCCTTGGCCCCACGACCGTCCGCCGTGAGATCAAATCGCCTCACGGCATCGATGATGGACCTACGTCTAAAATCGACCGCAAAGTTTCGCGTAAACAAGGGAACAGCAGCGATCACAAGGGTTGGTGCCTGATATTTTTCCAGGTCTTGCCTGAGAGCGGCTTGCACTTTCGACTCAGCAACTTCAAGGCGGCTCGCAGTTCGCATGACCAAATCCTTAATTTCGGTGGCCGTAAGATCGTACCGCTGCCGCTCTCGCCGGGCAGGGAAATACGTGTTGCCCTTATAACTAACCCTATGAGGCTTCGATAAGCTGTTAGGCACCCTGATAGCTAGCACGAACAATCCGTTCTTAACAGGAATTGCGTGTGACTCCACATCAAGGCGCTCATCGATGCAATCTAGAATCCTAGTCTCGTAACCGGTCAAAGTCTGCTCGGGATTGGTGAGTGTGATCCCGAGCGGGACATCGCCTGCGGGCGCCCCCAATCCTTCACTACCATCCCGTTGCTCCGAGATCCCTATGAAGATATATCCGCCAAGGGAATTCGCCATGCTGCAAATATCAAGCAGGAATTCTTTGCAACCCCTGTCGTTCGTATCGTATAAAGCGCCCTTGTACTCAAGCATCGGCCCTTCTACACGCCCGACATGAACTAATTCGATGAGGTCGTCTTCGTTTATGTCCCTAGGTGTTTTGTTCACTAACCGGATCTCGTTTCATTGGGGAAGTATTGCTTAACTACCCGTTCTTAATCATCCTGCGTAAACTTCGTAGATGAAAGGCGCGACTTGGCAGCAACAATCTTGATTAGGCGCAGGCTATCCTAGGAACGCGCATTACCGAGCACGATCATCCTCCATTAGTGAATTGATTGCTGATAAGACTTCGTCGTAGTTGGAGTGAGAACCCTTGATGAAGCTAAAACTCGACTTGGCCCCCTTTTTGTCCGATGCATACGCCAACAACTCGCGAGTCTGTCCGTCGTACAGGGACACGGAATAATAGTCATTGGAACTTAGGTCGGTTGTAAGGACATTGAGCGTGACGTAGCATCGATTCGTTGTGGGATCGTATTTTGATGTCTGATCTTGTGACAAGGCAGAGCCGATGGCATTTTCGCGCAATATTTTGTCCCCGAGCTCGGCGCATTTCGATCTCAAGTTGAATACCTCCGTCGCCGAGGGTTTGGCGAAGGCAGTCTCCGTGATGGCGGGATGCGACGCGCATCCATACCCAAGCAGCATTAATAAAGCGGAATTTGCCGAGACTATTCGCCTAGTCCGTCGGCAACTTTCTCCATCATCGTGGATCATAAATTATCTTTTTGAGCGTTGTGGAGAGATTATCACCGGTGAGTGCGGCGAGGAATCAGATGTTCCCAAGCAAAAACCCTTTTAGTTTCATGGCTTCGCATTGTGTTCGCGGTCGCGCGATGTGTTCGGAACTGTCAAGATCAAAACAGCTCACAAGGGCTGAGGAGGAACCTCCGGCTACGAACCAGTTGGCACCGAAATGCGATTAGAATATACATCGGCACCAGCTTTTCGTATTTTGGAGATCGAAATTGTCAACACCAAAACAGCTCAGAAATGCCATCTAATCCCCATCAGGCCTCACGCCGGTTAGAAATGCACTAACAATCTAACCCCCATCAGGCCTCATGACGGTTAGACGGGTGGCGAGAAAGGGCACCATTAGCGGTGCGTCGGTACCAGCTTTTTCGTCTTCTGGTAGGTGTAGGAAATCCGGTGGATCACCGTGATCGTTGAAAAGAGGGCCAGCACCCAGAGCGCCGGAGCCATCACTCCCCAGCGATTACAAAGCGCCCCGAGGATCACCAGAACGATCCGTTCCGGCCGCTCCATGAACCCCACTTTGCACGACCCGATCAGCGCTTCGGCCCGCGCCCGCGTATAGCTCACCATCAGCGAAGCCGTCATCACAAACGCGACAAGTCCAACATAAAAAAGGCGTTCCGCCCGGGCGTAATACACCAGCAAGCCAAAAAAGATCACCACATCGGAGTAGCGATCGATCACCGAATCGAAGAAGGCGCCGAACACCGTGACCTGGTCCGTGAGCCGCGCCACCCGCCCATCCACCATGTCAAAAATGCCCGCCCCGATAATCACCAGCCCCGCATAAAGGAACATACGGACGTTATTCCGCTGGTTGGCAAATCCAAAGAAAATGGCCGCTATCGTGTTGATAACAAGACCCAAAAACGTCAAAACATTCGGCGAAATCCGGGTCAGCGCCAGCCCATTCACAATCGCGTCCAGCAGCACTCCACAGGCCCGCCCGAAGCCGCTGGTCCAGGTCATGCCTCGGGAACCTTCACCGTCGCCGGCAGACCCGCACCTATCTCATTCGCGGATAGTTCCGTCTCTTCAGCCAGCGCCGCCTCGTCGTGGATCGTCGTCAGCTTCAGCACCTCAAGGTCTCGTTTGCCGTTGGGAGTGACGATCGTGGCGATATCCCCCACGCGCTTGCCCACCAGCCCCCGCCCAATCGGCGAAGTGGTCGAAATTAGCCCTTGACTAACATCCGACTCCTCGCTCGTAACTAGTTTGTATTCAATCTTTTCGTCCTTGGAAACGTCATAAACCACCACCGTCGAACCAAACGCCGCCCGATCGTGAGGAATGTTGGCGAGGTTGACCAGGGCTAACTGCCCCATACGCTCCTTGAGCTGGCCAAGTCGAGCGTTTACAAAGACTTGGCGCTGCTTGGCCATGTGGTATTCAGCATTCTCGCTCAAGTCCCCGAGCGAAGCCGCCTTCTTGATCTCAGTCGGCAGCTCATGGGTAAGCTCATGCTCCAACTGGACGATCTGTTCCTGCAACTTTTTTTTGATATGTTCCGGCATGTCACGACTTCCAATGCGGCCCGCGGGTAGTGTGATGCAGGCCGTTCTTCTGAATTCAATACTAACGCGCTGGGCCGCCGCTGGTGCGTGCAGACCGCGCCTGACTCAGCCCTTTCGACAAGAGGCCGATTATACTTTGTCGGCAGAAAAAGCAATCGCAATCTGCCAGGCATGACGCTGCCTTGACTCTTTCGTAACCAGCGGGCTATGCTCAGGGGCGGTTGGCTTCCTGGGCATCTGGCGTTCAAATTACTTCTGGCATCTTCCGAGAACAATCCCCTATGAGAAGCTTTCCGAATTTTCAGGTTGGAGACAAGGTAGTTTATCCGAACCATGGGATAGGCATAGTCGATCAGATCTCAACTCGTTCAAACGGTTTCATGGTCGAGCGCTTCTATCAGCTGACCATCAAGTCCAGCAGTATGAAAGTCACCGTACCCTGCGGCAATGCGACCAACGTGGGCCTGCGACGCGTGGTCAAGCAGGATGAGGTAGAGCGGATCCTCTGCTTCCTCGGCGAAGGGCTTTGCGACGCCAACGCAGACTGGAAAGAGCGCTACCGCGAACACTGCGACAAGATGAAGGCCGGTTCGCTGATGGAAGTGGCCGAGGTGCTCAAGAGCCTTCTGGTGCTGAATCAGAAGAAGTCGCTCGGGCTGCGCGAGCAGAAGATGCTTGAAAAGGCCCGCTATCTGCTTGTCAATGAAATCGTTCAGGCCACGGGAGCGAGCGAGCCCGGTACGGATGATGCACTTCTGGCAGCCCTCGAACGTGCGGGCCTGAAGTTCCCCGACATCATCGGCGAAGCTTAGACCGAATAACCCCGAACACCCAAGATATCAATCCCGCTCATTGGCGACTGCGCTGAGCGGGATGTGCTTTGTACGGAGAACGCTTCCCTTTTGTCCTCATTCCTTCCCGGCGTCGTCTTCCATAACGTCACCAGCGCGCCGATTAGCAAGTGAGTCCAGATAGCCTTGCAGAATCAGAACAGCGGCAACCTGGTCGATGACTTGCTTATGGTCTGAACCGGGACGCCCCGCAGCGTGAAGGTGACGGTGGGCTTCGGTGGTGGTGAGGCGCTCGTCCCAGAGATGAACAGGCAGCCCGGTCTCTTCAGCGACAATCTTCGCGAATGCCTGCGCCTTCACCGCCTGCGGACTCAGATCGCCTGACATGTAGAGCGGGTTCCCGACCACGACAGCGGTGCATTCGTACTTGCGAATGATCCGGCCCAGTGACTTGAGGTCATTGCGCCGACTGGTTCGCGTCAGGGTCAAAACGGGCTGGGCAGTCATCCCCATCGCATCGGAGACGGCCACGCCGACCCGGCGGTCGCCGACGTCAAGGCCAAGCAGGCGCGGGACTTTCCCTGAGCATGGAGTTGAAGGTGAGACTGGAACCGGGGCCACTTCTCGATTCTAGATGCTTCGCCCCACAGGTCAGCGTGAAGCTAACTCCTCACCCCAGCGTGTTACTTAGGAGCTAACACCGGATAGGATAGACAGGAGACCCATAAAACAGCGCGAGACTCTGCCTGCGGGTGGCCCGTCGGAATAGACAGCATCTTGAGACGGCGGCGCGAATCCAATGAAAAAGGTCTGAACATTTGCGACGGTTTTTCCTCCTGATACTGTTTCTCGCGGTCGCGGTGTGCGCCTTCGTCTGGCTTGTCCCGGTGGGCCCGGCTCCACCCTCTGAGACATTCGTTGAGATCGCTCCCGGCACCTCCACTCGCCAAATCGCCTCGCAACTCCAGACACAGCACATCATCCGTAGTCGCTACGCCTTCGAAGCGCTGCGCCTTTTCAAAGGCGGGACATTGAAAGCGGGTGAGTATCGATTCGACCATCCGGCACGGCTATCCGAGGTCTATGGCAGGTTGCAGCACGGCGACGTTTATACGGTGGGCCTCACGGTGCCGGAGGGCGCGAACATCTTCGACATAGCCCAGCGGGTAGAGGCCGCAAAGCTTGGGACGAGAGCTACTTTCCTAAAGGCCGCCATGAGCGACATGTCGCTCATCAAAGACATCGATCCCGGCGCTCACAGCCTCGAGGGTTATCTATTTCCAGATACGTATCGCTTTCCAAAGAGAGTTGCGCCCGATCAGATTGTCGCGGCGATGGTGAGGCAATTCCGGCATTCAGAGGCAGAGATTGGGTTGTCGAGAATGTATGGCAATCCGATGCCGCCAGGCGCCCGCGCCGATCTGACCGCTGTCCATCGTGTAGTAACGCTGGCTTCGCTTATCGAGCGCGAAAGCCCGATCCCGGCGGAGCGTCCGCTGGTGGCCAGCGTTTTCGTTAACCGGCTTGCGAAGGGAATGCCCCTGGATACCGACCCGTCGGTCATCTATGCGGCATTGTTGCAGGGCCGCTATCGGGGCGCGATTTATCAGTCGGACCTTGCGGCTGATTCGCCATACAACACCTATAGGCATGAAGGGCTGCCACCGGGGCCGATCTGCAATCCGGGGCTTGCCTCTCTGAGGGCCGCGATGGCGCCCGCCCATACGGACTATCTCTACTTCGTCGCGGCTAGCGCTGACCCCAGCGGGCATTCGCGCTTCTCGTCGACCCTGGCGGAGCATTCCCAGGACGTGCAGATCTACAGGCGCGCAATCGGTGAGCCGGAACACAGTGAGAAGGCGGCCCCAGTGGCCCCTGTGCTGCACCCTAAGTCGCGCAGGCGTCATTTCAAGGTCAGGTGATGAGGACGATATACTCGGGGTTCTGAGCTCATTAAAAATGCGACAAAAATGGATAGGCCCGAGGGCGCTTTTGTTGCTGCCGGCGCTGTTGCTGCCGATGCTGACGGGCTGCCTTTTATTTGGGCCGCATACGCGCAAGCTGCAACTGCTTAAGACGGCCCCGACCCTGCTGAATGCGGATGCGGCGACACTGGTAAAGCGGATAAACGACAACTACGACTCTGTCCAGTCGCTCACCGCGACGGTCGACTTCCAGCCATCGGTTGGCGGGGAGCGCGAGGGTCAAGTCAAGGACTATACGTCCTTCTATGGCTTCATACTCTTGCGCAAACCGGCCATGCTTCGGGTCATTGGCTTGGTGCCCGTATTCCGCAATAAGGCGTGGGACCTCGCCAGTGATGGACAAACATTCAAGCTGCTGATACCGAGCCGTAACAAGGTGATCGAGGGGACGAACGAGGTAGTGAAAAAAACTTCGCGGTCGTTTGAAGATCTCCGGCCTAAAGTCTTCATCGAGTCGATGCTGATCAACAGCATCGGGCAGGACGACCTGGTTTTTCTGACTACCAGCACCCGTACACTGCCGGGCCCCAAAGCGAAGCAGTTGATCGAAGATCCCGACTACGATCTGAGCGTCGTCCGCCGCAAAGAGGGCAGCAACGAACTGATTCCCGTTCGCACCATACATTTCAGCCGGATCGATTTATTGCCCTTTGAGCAGGACATATACAACAAGGACGGCGCCATCGAGACGCAGACCATCTATGGCCCTTACCAAAGCTTTGGAACGACGCGATTCCCCGGGACGGTAACCATCAAGCGGCCGCTTGACGACAATCAGATCGTGATTACGATCCACAAGGCCGCCGAGAACCAGACGCTCACCGACGATCAGTTTGATCTGAAGCTTCCTGAAGGCGTTATCGTACAAAAGCTCGACTAGCGCCCGGTGAAGTACCCAGCCGCCCTCACCATGAAGCCGCACGGCCTCCAAAGATAAGGCTGTCATCCTGAGCGCAGCGAAGGACCTGCGTCTCCCTCGTCACGTAACCCGCAAAACTACCCTGTCATCCTGAGCCAACCCTTAAGTTGCTTCTCTCGCAATAGCTCAAACCAGACGAGCCGGTTGCAGTTGTTACTTCGCATAGAAGCCTTCGTACACCTTATTCCTGTGTTGCCGGATGCGTTGTTCAAGATTGCCGGTGAGTCCGATGTAGAGGGATGACTTCGGCTGGCAACAATATAGGTGTGGTAGTGAGGCAAAGTGTAGCCTAGCTGAAACAGCATGTCACACGTAAAACTTCTCCAGCCCAGCCCGCCTCGAATGCATAATCATAACCTCGCGAATCTCAAGCGCCAAAGCCAGCGCCGCCCGTCCATCCTCACCACTGACCCGCGGCGCACACCTGCTCCGCACACATCCCAGAAACGACTCAATCTCCAGCCGAAGCGGCTCCCCCGCCTCCACTCGCGGCTTCGAAAAAGCAAGCCCCGAGTCCGCCGCAGCTCTCTGCTGCTCAGCCGTCACCTCCGGCAAGCTCCCTCCATGTAAGCGGCCGGCGGCCCTCTGGATCTCCCCCGCAACGTCGATCACCAGCAAATCTTTCCGCGCATAATCAATCGAAACATACTGCCGCGGCTGAAAAAACCGCAGCTTCCTCACCCGCTCCGTGCTTACCCGGCTGGCGGTGAAATTCGCCACGCACCCAGACTCAAACTCCACCCGCACATTGGCGATATCAACCTTGCTCGAAAGAATCGGCAGCCCCACAGCCCGCAAATCCATAACTGGCGATCGCGTCATGCTGAGCACAATGTCCAGGTCGTGGATCATCAGGTCCAGCACCACATCCACATCCAGCGAACGCGGAGTAAAAACAGACAGCCGGTGCGCCTCAAAAAACATGGGGCCATTCAAGTACGGCTGAATGGCGAGCACCGCAGGGTTGAACCGCTCCAGATGCCCCACCTGAAGCACGCGACCCGAGGTCTCCGCCAGCCGCAACAGCGAGTCGGCTTCTTCGAGCGAGGCGGCGATGGGCTTCTCGAGCAGCACGTCGATGCCATCGGCCATAAGCGTTGAGGCGACCGTAGCGTGGAACGAGGTGGGGACACAAACCGAGGCCGCATCCAGCTTCAGACCATCGGCGTGACGTGCCGCGACGCAGGCTTCGACAGAGGGGAAAACTGCCAGGCCGGTTTCAGCGCGCAGTCTTGACGCAGCCGCATCGTCAGGCTCCACGATAGCGCTGACGGCCACTGGGTATCCTGACGCGGAGAGTTCCCGGTAGACGCGGAGATGATTGCGTCCGAAGACGCCCGCCCCGATCACGGCCACGCTCAGGGTGGGCTGGGAAACGTTTCGATCCGGCGCGATTGAGTCCAGGAAACGAGACAAGTTATTTCACGTCCGCTTTGCCCGTGTCTGCCTTGCCGGAGACAACCCCGAGACAACGTGAATAAAGCGCAAGCAGTTGGGTCACTTGATCATCCGGCTTGGTCGCCGCACCCGCGACGAAACCCGTCGAGGGCCCGCCGGTGCGTGCAATGCCCGCCGTCATCGATACGAATTTCAACAGGTCGAGGGCTATATCTTCATTGCGGCGAGCGCCGCCGGCTGAGTTGGGGGCCTGGTCCATTTTTGCATTCCTCCAAGAAGTCCTTAATCGTTCAGGAATGATTCTAAGGGCTGCCAACATTGTCGGATAGCGTGACGCGGTGCGCAGCCCCGTCAAACTTCGGCGAGAATCTTGCATACCCGGCCAACGATCAAATCGGAGGCCGGCCTGCCGGGCGGCGGCTCCAGCAGCGTGACCTGCCGGGCGTGGCTATAACAGCGCAGTATGAGCCGGTTCGACTTCATCGTCACATACCGAATTGCGAACCCGCCTGCGCCGTTCACAGCATAAAGTGAGGGCGTATCGCCGCCAATCCCGGTCAGTGAAACATAGTGGCGATCAATCAGGAGGATGGCGTGCGGGCGCAGAATAGGCTCCATCTCCAGAGCCTGCGCGGCTGTGACCCTGATTGCCACGAAACGGTCCCAGTCCCGGCGCGAGCTCGAAGTGCGCCTCGGAAGATGATCGAGGGTCCCCGGTATCAAGGGGACCTTCAGCAGATTATCGGGTGAAGCGATCTGGCGCTCGCCTGCGGCGGCCGCCTGCGAAACCAGAGGCACGGTTTCGAAAGACGGCGCTGTATAGGGACTCGGGGCGGCCGGGTTCGCCCTGCCCCCGGGCAGCAGATCGCCAACCGTGAGATGAAGCGCGATAAGCACGCGGTCCATTCCTTCCATGCTTAGCCTGCGGCGGCGGTTGAGAAAATTCGAGATGTGGGGCTGTCTTATGCCGGTGAGTTGGGCAAGTAATTTCCCACTCAGTCTGTCGCCCCTGATGCGGCGCAGTATCTCCAGCCGGAGGGCCTCATGTAACTGCGCAAAATTCATTTTTCCGCAATAGCCCTAAGCTATATGTAACCCGGCAGTCGCATTGCTGGCAGAAAAGTCAGACCGGCCTTTTACCCTGCGAATTCGCCATAGCTGGAGCAGTGACAGGAGGGTGTGAGGAAGTCCGCTACACGTCGGATTTGACCCCTCCGGGCGAGGCGCGTAGGTTCACTTTACTTCCATACCGTTTTAGACCGAAATTTGGGCAGACGAGTCCGGCAATGCAAGCCGGGCTGCATTGGCGATTTACCTGCCATCTATACACGAGCATGACCCGAGGCTGATCGGGGTTCCATTGGCGCTACTGAAGAATCGAGACCACTGGAGATCTGCGTTTTCAACAGCTAAAAACAACTGACGGAAGAGATTCCTGCGTTGCAGAACAGCGGCGGTAGATCGCTGTCAGCATCCCGGGACTTCCATTGACCTGCGGATACAGACTTAAGAGAATTCCGCAGGCTGGAACAGGCTTTTGGGGGACAACACATGATGTATTTGAAGGTCTTCTTGAAAATTTGCGAGGGGTGCGGAAATCTTTGGTTTCGCGCCGAGAACGGGGTGAACGTATATTGCGCGGCGTGCTCCCACAGGCTCGAATCGTTTCCCAATCCAAGGCAGAGGCGCAGGCCTGGCGGTCGCCGTAAGAAGGAAGCGATCGCGATTGCAGGGGGTGCTCGATGAGCGCGCTTATGACCTTGCCCAATCTCTGGGCGGTGGCGCTCCCTGCCGCCCCCGCCATCGTCACGGCCGGTGCCCATGACCGTCCCGTCCCTGACAGTGCCGTTGCGGGCAGTGCCGTCGCTCGCCCTGCCGTCTTCCGCGCCGGCTTTGCATGCGCCGCCGTTGTCCCTTCCAAAGAGACTCCAAAAACAGCGGAACTTCCCCAGCCGTTCATTCCAGTGGCCTTCTACCGCAAGCACACCGAGGCCCTCCTGCGCCGCTACATGCACCTCTCGATGGAGATGGGAAGGACCCCGTCGGCCCTGGGCAATTGCACGTTTCCGGGCCGGGTGTCGACCTACAAGGTGCGCAGCTTTGAGGACGCTATCATCTTCGTGTTCGACATCGAGAAGTGCATGAAGCGGTTGGATCCGTTCTCCCAGGCCCTCCTGAACAGGATCGCCCTGCAGGAGTACACCCAGGGGGAGGCAGCAGAGCTGGTGGGCCAAAGCCTGCGTTCGGTGGTAAGAAAATATTCCGAGGCGCTGGACAGTCTTACAGCCGTTTTCCTCGAGGTCGACCTCCTGTCCGTGGCACCGCCGCGTAGTTGTCAAGAGCGAGGGTAGCAACGTAGGGAGTCAGGTCGCTGATTCCGGGTAGCTTAGCTCTGCTGCTTTTTTGGCGTAGTGAAGCTATCCAACTTGTTAGTCTTGAACTAAGAGTAAGGGAATCAAGAGTGAGCAGGGAAAGAGGGAGTCGCAATCACGCGGCTCCCTTTTGTATTTGGCTGGGCGGTCATCCACGCAGATGAGAAGTAGCCGGTGTGCCTGGCTGGGAAACAGATGCCCGCCAGGAACGCGACGCGCGGCAAGATCGGCAGGAGTGGCTGTCCCGCGGATGGGAAGGGCCATGGCTCATGAGATTGACGGCAAAGATATTCGCCCTGATGCACTGGGGGAAGGACGGTCGGAGAAACATCCGGCTCCTTCCGAAGGAACAGAACAAGACAGCACTGAGAACGATAAAGATTACCGGTTCCTGAAAGATCTGGTTCGGTACGCGCGATTGGTGATCTCGAACAACTCCCCCGCCATCTTCGAGAAACTCGGGGCGAAGTCTGTCGAGGGCAGTATCCAGCACCTGAAGATGCTTTTTGGAGTGGCAGGAGTCAAGGACGTTTCAAAGCTCTCAGACGAAGGGAAGACGCTCTCTGCACCCTTCCTTACGCATAGGCTTTTCCACGAAATTATCAAGTTACAGTCCGAGCCGGCGCCCAATGGCGGGGAACCGAAACCTGACGAACCGCCTCCGGGCCGATCGGAAGATCAACCCCCAGATCGATCCCAGAGGGATGCCGGATCGAACTTGTGAGGCCCATGTTTACTTCGCTGGTATAGGAATCGGGCGTGCCGCTTCGGCGGAAAGATGGAGTAGCGCGCGATGGGCGACAGGCTGGACAGAGACCTCGTGGAACTGCTGGGACTGGGAAAAATGCTGGACGCTCGCCCGGAATTGCTGGGCGGGCGCACGACATCGGTCTTTCTGGCACAGGTGCTGTTACGAATCAGAAGACGGGACGGGACCAGCTTTCCGCTGGTCCCTAACCGCGTTCAGTTGGAGTACGAGCGGCGGCGCGGCCGCAGCAACATCGTATTGAAGGCGCGGCAGATGGGCATCAGTACCTGGATCGCGGGGCAGTTCTTTCTGAAGACCATCACCCGCCCCGGCACCATGACCGTACAGGTCGCGCATACTCATGACGCGGCGCGGGCAATCTTCCGGATCGTGCAGCGCTTTGTCGATTGTCTCCCTCCGGATATGAAGAAGGGGACATTGCGCACGTCGAGGACCAATGCGCGGCAGCTTGTCTTCCCAGCGCTTGACAGTGAATATCGAGTGGAAAGCGCCGGAGACAAGAACGCCGGCCGGGGAATCACGATTCAGAACCTGCACTGCTCCGAGGTGGCCCGGTGGCCGGGCGACCCGGCAGAGACGCTGGGTGGCCTGAGGGCCGCAATGCCTCAGGATGGGGAACTGGTGCTCGAGTCCACGCCCGACGGAATGGCGGGTTGTTTTTACGAAGAGTGGGTGAAAGCCGCTGCATTTGACAGTGGCGTGGTGCGGCATTTCTTTCCCTGGTGGTGGGAACCGGGATATGTAGCTTCCGCGGTCGAGGATGGGTCCTTGACTTCAGAAGAACGCCGGCTGATCAGCGGCCATGATCTTACCCATCAACAGATCGGCTACCGCCGCGGGATTGCGGCGCGCTTTGGAGAACTGGCAGCGCAGGAGTATGCGGAAGATCCTGACGCGTGTTTCCTGTCGAGCGGAAGCTGCGTCTTCGATTCAGGAGCGATCGACCAGCGGCTCCGCTCCGCGCCGGACCCTCTGACGCGCCGGTTCAATGGCGATCTGCTGGTGTGGAATCCGCCCGTCGCGGGGCGCACATATCTGGTGGCAGTCGATCCCGCCGGCGGAGGGGCGGATGGGGATTTTTCGGCAGTGCAGGTGATCGACATGGCCACGGGGATGCAATGCGCGGAGCTGCAGTCGAAGCTCGGAACGCTGGAGCTGGCGCAGCAGGCCGCCGTGCTGGCGCGGGCATATAACCATGCGCTGCTGGCAGTGGAGCGCAACAATCACGGGTCGGGAGTGCTGGCATATCTTAACAGCGTGTGCCGGTATGACAGGATGTATCAGCAGGATGGGCAGGATGGATGGCTGACTACTTCGCTGTCGAGGCCGGGCATGATTGGCGCGCTTGTAGCGGCGCTGGTCGAGCAGCCGGGGATCTTCCAGAGCCGCCGCCTGCTGCGCGAGTGCAGGAGTTTTGTACGTCTTAAAAACGGCAAGACGGGCGCCCAGGCAGGCTCGCACGACGACTGCGTGATGGCCATGGCGCTCGGTCTTTCGGTAAGGGCAGACTTGGTACAGAGAGGGCTGGGCAGGCGAAACTTGTAGGTGTCGGCAAGTCGGGAGATCGTCGAGCGAGATTTTTCCTCTAGAATCCCTGTGATGGTCACGGGGATTGGCGTTGGATGTGAATCGGGCCACGATTCGAGGCTGAGTTGGCAGTATTGGCAGTGCAACAGATGCGGCGGATGCGAGGCGGAGCCCAGGGTCACTTGATGCTCGGCTCCGATGGGAACCTGTACGTCGTAAAGTTTCAAAATAACCCGCAGGACCGGCGGGTGCTGGCTAACGAATTGCTCGCAACCAAACTGGCCGAAGCGGTAGGACTTCCGGTCCCTGCCTGTGATGTGGTGATGGTGACAGAGTGGCTGGTCGCGAATACGCCGGAGCTGGACATGGAGACGGCCGGGGCGCACGAGAAGTGCGGGGCCGGTCTGCAGTTCGGATCGCGCTTCGTGGGTGGATTGATGCCGGGCCAGGTGGTCGACTACCTGCCGGAGGAGTTGATGGAAGACATTCGCAACCTGAGAGATTTTGCCGGTGTGCTGGCCTTCGACAAGTGGACCAGCAACGTGAATGGACGGCAGGCAGTGTTTCATAAGAGGTTTCGCGAGAAGCGATTCAGCGCTACCTTCATCGATCAGGGGTATTGCTTCAACGCCGGCAAATGGAAGTTTGTGGACGCGCCGCTTCGCGGGGTTTACGCACGCAATTTTGTATATACGGGAGTGACGGGCTGGCAGAGTTTTGAGCCGTGGCTGAGCCGGATAGAGACATTTGACCCGCAGAAAGTCTGGGCGATTGCGGAGACGATTCCGCCGGAGTGGTACGGTGGCGACCTGGCCGAGTTGGAGCGACTGGTCGAACAGTTGCTGGAAAGACGGGGAAGGGTACGGGAGCTCATTGGAATGTTCCGCGACTCCTCCCGGCAGCCGTTCGTGAATTGGGTCAGGCAGGAAGCGGTTCGCAGGGGCGAAACGGACGGGAATACCCACGAGGAGATCGAAGGCGAGATCGAAGGTGAGATCGCGGAGGGTGCCGATAACATCCCGCCGAGGCGGCAGTTCCCGGAGCCGAACCGCAGCCCGGGATATAGGTAGTAAAAACTATATCAGTGCGCATTGAGACCGATAAGTAGGGTGGTGAGCGGTCAAGAGAGTTTGTAGTCAAGCAAAGAAAGCAGAGATCTTAAGAGGCGATGATTCTTGGCAGAGCTTAGACAGTGCGAATTCCTGCTGGTCCGGTACGTACCTGATCCGGTGAAGAATGAGTTCGTAAATATAGGGGTGGTACTTCGCGACCGGAGCGCCGATGTCTCATTCGATGAGAACGGCATACGCAATACTTTGGTGCGCTTCACCAAAGACTGGGGGCGGGTGCGATGTGTCGACCCCGAGGCTGATGTCACCCTGTTTGAGGCGCTGGAGAGCGACATACGGCGGCGCCTGGGCGAGAGCACAGCCCGCCCGGACGTACAGCCGGTGATGAGCATGATTGAAGACTCGTTCTCGAACGCGCTGCAGATTACCAGCCCCAAGGCGTGCCTGGCTGAGTCGATGGCGGCCGAGATGGAGAACCTGATGCGGCTCCATGTGGAAACGGCCAAGAGGCCGAGGGACGCGCGGCAGAGTGGACGGCAGGCGATCTACGGACAGATGCGCACTCAGTTTGAACGCGCCGGGGTGTGGGACCTCATGCGCAAACGCATCGCGGCGGCCAGCTACACCGCAGACGGCGATCCGCTGCGCATCGATTGCGGATACCGCCCGAACGGGGTGGTTCGGATGTTTCACGCGGTCTCGCTCGAGGGTGACCTCGAGACCGCAAAGGTCCTGGCGTTCAGCATGGCCGCGATGCGGGCCGGGGTCAAGAGAGTCGAGGGAGCAGAGCTTGAGCTGACGGCGATCATTGAGCCCTTGCGGGCGCTGGACGGCGGTCGCGCAGACGGCAATGAAGATGAGGACAGGGGTGTGGTTGTCAGGAAAGGTGCGAGTTCAGAGGAGGGTGACCGCACGGTACAGTACCGTTTCGCGATCAACACCATGGAGCAGCAGTCGATCCGAGTGCTGACGACAAGCGATTTGCCACGGGTTGCCGAAGCGGCGCGGGTGGATCTTCGAATTTGAACGATAACGAATCTGAAACGATGGCGGGACTGGAACGATGGCGCCAGTGGTGAATGGCCGCGCATCGAAGGCGCGGGGAACCGGATGAACGGCGGACAGTAGGCCGGAAGTGGTAAGCGATATTTGACCGGAGGCATGGCGAAACCCGCCATGCCTTTTTGTTTGGTGGCAAGAGCACGGCGCAAGCCGGAAGGGCGTGACCCGAGTGACAGTGAAAGATTCTTTACAACGAGCATGGAAGCGGTTGGCTGCCGATAACAATGGAGGGCGAGCCGCAAATCAAACCGCGGAGATTGATGCCGCTCAGCAGGCGGCATTGCAGGCCGCGGCGCAGGCGCAGCGAAAGACCCAGGCGCTGCCCTCGATCCTCGGGCCGTATCATCCGCCGGCCAACCTGCTGCCTAAGCCGACCCCAGTGAATCTGCGGCGGTTTGCCGAGACCCCGCTGGTGCGCCGCGCGGTCAACGTCATCAAGGACCGGATCGCCAGCCTCGACTGGCAGGTCAAGCTGAAGCGCGGCTACACCGTCAGCAGCGTCCCTGACGCTATCGAGCGCGCGGACACGCTTCGCCGGTCGCTCGAAGAGCCTAATAGCGGCGACTCCTTCCGCACCCTGATCGAGCAGGTGCTCGAAGATGCATTGGTGGGTGGCTTCGGGGCGATTGAGATGGAGCTGACCGGCGATCCGCAGAAGCCCTTTGACCTCTGGCCGGTGGATGGCGCGACCATCCGCATCGACCCCAAATGGGACGGCAGCGCCGAGGGCATCCGCTACGGGCAATCGACCGGACAGGCGGGCCTCGACGCCATCATCCCCCTGAAAGATGACGAGCTGATCTATCTCCGCATGAACCCCCGCACCCACACTCCGTTCGGCCTCGGTCCTCTGGAAGTTGCATTTGAAACGGTGAACATCTTCATGGGTGCACATCGCTTCGCGGGCAAGCTGGCGAGTAATTCTGTGGTTCAGTACGCGCTATGGCTGAACGAGACTACACCGGCGCAGCATGAGCGGCTGATCCGCTGGTGGCAGGACGAGATTGAGGGCACGGGGCGCGTCCCGATTCTGAGCTCCGAGCAGAAGCCGGAAGTGATCCGCTTTGCCTCGGGCACCGACGCCGACTTGCGGTTGAGCTGGCAGGAGTTCCTGATTCGGATGGTGGCGAATGCATTTTCTCTGCCGCCGATGATGCTGGGTCTGGTATCGGATGTGAACCGTTCGACGGCTGAAGACCAGGCAGACGAAGCATTCCGCAGCGCTATCAACCCGCTGGCCAAGTTGTTGGCTGAACATCTGACACGCGACCTCTTCGCCAAGAAGCTGGGCTGGCGAGAGTTTGAGTTTGTGTTCAATGAGCTCGATTCGCGCGACGAGTTGAGCCAGGTCACCATGCAGACCGAGTTACTTAAGGCCGGCGTCCTGACCATCGACGAAGTGCGCGCCATGCGCGGCCTCGGGCCGATCGAAATTGCGGACGCGTCGATCTTGCCGCTGCTGCCTGAGGGCGGCGTCCAGGACAACGTGGAGCAGGAGGAGGAAAACGAGTCGCAGGACTAAGCGCTGGACTATGCACAGGGACTGGGCCCAAAGCGGGACGCAGCGAATGGATGGGCAACTAGCGGTGTAAACACTTTTGGGGACTGCAGGAGAAGCAATGAGACTCGAAGCAATGGCAATCAAGATTCCGGCAGTCGCGGGTCATCCAAACCGCATCGCGTTTGAGGGCGTTCTGACGCTGGTGGACGAGGCCAGCGATCGTGCTCCTTCGGGGGCGCGAGGTCACCGGGTTCTGCTGACACGGACGGCGGCGATGACCGCGTTGCCCTCGCTGCTGGGCATGGCGGTGGACTACCGTCCCGGCTGGGACGGCCATGACGCGCGGCGGAAGTGTGGCATCATCACCGACGCCGAGGTCAGAGACAGCCGCGTCTGCGTCGCCGGCTACCTCTATAGTCGCGACTTTCCCGAGGTCGAGGAGCAGATGAAACGCGGAGTCGCCGACAGCATGGGGATGTCCTATGAGTTGGCCGACGCGCATGTCGCCGACATGCGCGCGGAGGTGTGGACGCTGACCCGCGCGACCTTCACCGGGGCGGCTATTTTGCTGCGCGCCAAGGCGGCCTATCAGAGGACGGAGTTTCGCATCACGGCCGCGGAAGTCGCGTTGCCTGTGGTTGCGCCGGGGTCCGCGCGCACCGGGATTCGGACCCGGCCGCGTCTACCGTTGCGAGTGTCGGCCGGCTTGCCCACGGCCTTGGCGGGGAGGAGCGCGGTGCGGTTGCAGGGGTCGGAGGGCAGGACCGGGAAAACTATTCGTGGTTGCCGATAAGCTGGACGACGCGACCGTGCAATAGGGACTTATCGGGATTTGGAATAAGTAGCGACATGGAGTGGATTGAAAGAGGAAGGAACAGACATGGAGACGGACAAGATGATCGAAAGGGATGCACAGGAAGTTCTGGGCACGCTCGGTGAGAGCGTGGACCGGATCGCAGCTGCCGCCGTGCAGCTTGAAAAAACAATCGCGTGGCTTGAGGATCGCCACGCAGCGATCGCCGGTGAGGTCCATCACGTGAGCGCGGAGGTGGATGTTCAGGTGCCCTCTCACATCCAGGCTGCCCGCAGTCAGGCTGGTTTCGAAGGACCGGCCCGCCGCGAGACTGATCTCGAGCGCCGCCTTGAAGAGGCCGAGAATCAGATCGCGGAGCTTCGCGCCCAGGCGTCGCAAATTACTGGCCGCAACGCAGCTCCCTTGGCTGCCGCAGCTACGCCGGCCCGCAAGACCATGCCTGCGATCGCCACGGCCTTCCTCGCTAAACACGGTCTTCAGGGCGTGGAGTCGATCGAAGCTGGCACGCTCGATGCAGCCCTCACCGGCCTCAGCCTCGAGCAGCGGATTGCGGTCAAGGCTCAGCTGTTCCGGGCGGGCGCACTGGTCTAGGCCAGCGCGGGCCTACCCGGCCGGTCAAAAGAAGTTTACGTAAGCGGTCTCAACCCTCACCCTTCGGTGCGAAAAACAGCGCGCCAGGGGTGGGGCACGCCGTTTTGTTATCGAGCTGCCTCTGTGGGTGCGAAGCACTGTGTCGCCGCCCTTGCCGTCATCGATTTTTTCGCAATTGCCCGAGAGGGCGAAAAGCCTGAATAGGGCGGAAAGAAGTTATGAACGCAAACTTTTTCGACATACATGCTGCTGCTGACTTTATGGGCCCGGGCGCCATCGAAGTGCCGTTTTACCAGACGGAGATCACGGACATCGTCCGCCGTCGCGGCATCTTTGGCCAGCGTATCAAACAGGTCCCCGCCACCGGTCACCCTTCGCGCTTCTTTGAAGAGACCGGCATTCCGGCGCCGACCGCTGCTGCCGGATTTGTCGACCCGCGCAACATCGTGTCGCCCACGGTCGTACCTACCCGAGTAGAACGCAGCGTGCCGCTCAAGGCCGTAGTGGCGCAGATCAACTACAACCTGTTCGACATGGAGCTCGGCAATCAGCAGAAGCAGTTCGCTTACCTGCAAGCCAAGGACCTGGTGGACACGGTCGAGGGCGTGATGCGCACCCACGATGTGGCCCTGTGGAACGGCACCGACACGTCACTGGCGACGCCGACTACCTTCCAGTATTTTGGCGCCGTCGGACAGATCGGGGCGGGCGGTAATACGACCACCATCGGCACCACGCAGAGCATCGTCGACGGCCTCAAGTCGACCATCGCGCAGATGGTCGCCGGCAGCAACTACAACGTGCGGCCGACGGCGATCTACGCCAACCCCGTGCTGCTCGATCTGATCGATCGCGAGATGAAGACAGCCTTCAACGTCATCCTCAACACCAAGGAGCTGAGCGCCGGCTTCTCGGTGAAGATGCTCTCGACACAGGCCGGCGACATTCCGCTGATCCCGGAGTGGGCGCTGGGCTACACCGGCGTACCGGGATCGGGCACTGCGGTATTGCCGGCCTACATCGTCACCGAAGACCTGATCGAGTACCACTGGCTCAGCGATCCCTCTCCCCGCGTGTTCCAGCTGGGCGTTCCCGGCTCGCTCGCTTCGCAGTATGTGGCCGTGAAGTTTGGCGGCGTGGTGGTCAAGGGCGCAAATTACGCCCACTACCAGGTGCTCGTCGACCGCTAAACCAGTGGGATGGAGTTGACCGCTCCATCCCGCCAGCCGGGCCCGCCGGACCCACAATTTCGGGTGCCCCATTCATCGCGGCTGTATCGCGATGAGTGGGACAACGAACTCAGCTAAACAAAAGACCTTTTCCGATTCAAGTACACGCACCAGGAATAAGCAACAGGAGAGCAGGGACGGAACGATGGGATATCTGCAGCCAACGGACTATCAAAATTACGGGCTCGCCTCCGATACGACCGACGACTGGATCACGGCCGCGTCTGCCCTGATGGAGGCACACTGCCGGCGCGCGACTTTGAACGCCGCCCAATACGAAGAGAGACTTCGGCTGGTAACGGGCAGCCAGACCGTGCGCCTGAGCTACCTTCCGCTGGTCGCCATTGCACCGGCCACGTCACCGCTGGTGACCATTAATGTTCGCTATGGACGCCCTCGTCGCGGGGAGATGATTTACCCCATTCAGGCGGAGATCGCATGGGCCTTTTCATTGCCTGGCACCTGGGCGGTGCTTGATCCGACTACCGTCGATTACTTTGGAGACACCGGCGAACTCACCTTTCCCACCAATCTGCTGGGAATCCCCTACAACGAAGTGGACGTCACCTACACCGCCGGCCTGCTCACGGTTCCCAATGCGATCAAGAGTGCCTGCGCACAGATCGTCAAGAACGCGCAGGCAACGCCTTCGCTCAACGTTAAGTCCACGCGCCTCGACACGATGCAGATGGAATACTTCTCCAACTCGCTGCTCGACGACACAGTGAAAACCCTGCTGCGACCCTACGTCGCGAATCGGCTGGGGTGACCCATGAGTACAGATCTCAGTGTTCGAAATCCGTCGGGAACGCCGCTGCGTGTCGCCGATGCTCTGCTCCGTTCGCTAGGAGGTGGCTCGGTGACGATTCGTGTGCCGAGCGGCATCATCGACGCCAGCGATGCAGCGCAGATCGGGCTCAGCAGCCCGACCTTCCTTGACTTGCCGCTCGCGCCCTCGATTTTTCGCAAGGCGCGCGTGGTCATGCAGGAGGGCGAGGCCAGCAAGTTCGAGATGCTCGTATCTGCCTCTGCTATCGAGGCGCAGGTCAACAGCCTCAACCTGGCCAGCGCGGACGGCCTGTTTCAAATGGCCCTCGGCATGTCCGTCGGCACGAAATTCTTCCTCATTGAGGCCGTCTCGTCCCCGGAAGTCTTCGGCCAGGTCTACCTCTATCGAATCCTCTTGCGGGAGGCATTGCCGCAGAGCCTCTAAGGACGCGGAAGAAGCTTATGGAAAACGCTAAAGATACGTTCTACCTGACTCTGCGCAATCAGCTCTCCATTGTGAATCCGGCGCGCGCCGTTCTGCTGCGCGGCGTCGAGCGCCCCGGCATCTACGTCGAGGAAGCCGAAGGCGTCATGGCCCTCATCCCTCCCGATGTATTTGTTCTGCGTTGGACTGGGCTCAAGGTCAACGTAAACTCGCCGCTGCCACTGGCGCAGATGGATTGCGAAATCCACTACACCACCAGCGGCAGCGGCGCATTTGGCGGCCTCGATCGAGGTCGCGCCATGTCCGCCCTGGATGCGGAGCTCACCACGATTCTGATCCCGGCTTCCGCCCCGAAGTTCAACTACAAGTTGACGCCCCCGGTCGCCATCAATACCAACATTTTCTGGACCGAGCCCACCTTCGCGCCGATTGAATCCACACGCGACCGGCTGACAAGGGTCGCCACCGTAACCCTCTTCAGCTACGAAGGGCAGGGAAATCAATGACCACCGCAATGTGGAATGACAGCCCGCGCAGCAACTCGGAAGGAGGCAGTCGATGAGCACCCCGGTATTGATCGGCCCCATGCCTCCCGTCACCCGCCGCATCCGCGCCTACTTCGCGCCGGTGAATCGCACCCTCGGCCAGCCCGCGATCTTCGACGCCGCCGCCAATGGCCAGTTCAACCTCGCCGCTCCGCCCGCGCCGTGGATCGACCTCGGATGGATCGAAAACTTCTCGCGCAAATCTACCAGCACTTTCGGAGCGGTTAACGCCGGAAGCCCGGCGACCGCACAAGTCCAGGTGCGCGAGCAGCTCTCGGCGACCGTCTCCTTCCATTTCCTCACCTGGCAAAAGCTGACCATGGCTCTCTCGACCGGGTCGCAGCATATGAACCTGCTGTTTGAGGCATCAGCCGCGACTCCTAATGGCTCGGGAGGGGCGGCTGCAACGGCCGCGGTCGTGACCGCGGGCTCCACATCGACCTTCGTCGCCCTCGCTGCCATCGATGCAGCCCGGTTTACCGCTGGCCAGATGGTAGCCGTGGACGCCGACTACGCCGCCCAGATTGGCTACGTTGGCGCGGGAGTCAGCGGAGCATACGTTCGCAGTGCGGCTTTGGTAGGCAGCAGCCCCGACTACCTCCGGCGTATCACTTTCAATGTCGCACGTGTGTCACAGTCAAGCGCGAGCGGCCTGACACTGGCCCAGCCACTCATCGCGGGGGCACCGGCGCCCAGTATGAAAGTACAGGCCATCGCCGGCTTCGTCGATCGAGAGGGCGGGACATTTTTTCAGGAGTGGTCCGCGCTTTTCGTGATGCCCGGCGAGCAGGGCGACCGCATTCTCTACTACTACCCGCGACTGCAATCGATCGCCAACGCGGAAGAAGCTCCGGCGCAGCTCTCAGCGTCGCTTGAACGGCTTGCTCTGAGCGGCAGCTTCCGCGCTCTGCCGGTGACCGACGCAAACGATGGCGAGACCGTACTCTGCTTTCGCAGCTATCTCCCCAGTCCCATGACCCTGCTCTAACGAGGGACTGAACGGGTGGGTGCCCCATTCATGAAGACAGCCTCCCCGTCTTCATGAGTGGGACCGACGAATAGCCCGACGAATCACAATACTTGACCGACAAGGAAATAAGGCTTCAAGGAGATCTGGTGAAACTCACAATTGACAATCAGGATGGGACTGGCGCGCACGACTACACCTCCCTGGTCTCCGGCGACAAGCCGCTCAACATCGAGCGCACCCTGAACGCGCCATCTACC
>DASWUZ010000052.1:0-3805 GCA_036401395.1 Acidisarcina sp. | reverse complement strand
CCGGGGCACAGTTGCAAGACGAAATCACGGGACTAAACACCTAGAGCCTATCCCAAGCTAATCGAGCGCGTAGCAAATGAAATCCTCGCCTTCTAGCGCGTCTGTAGCTCGTTCGCACCTGCAGCGGAACTTCTGCGCTGTCAGTTCTTCTTGAAAACTCACATCGGAGCGGGAAACCTTGCCAAAGAATCTGATTGATGTTGTGCGGATTGTCTTGTGGCGCGAGGTCAACCATCGCTGGACCACGGCTTCGACCTTCGGAGGTTTGTCGTCGGGATGCGCTTGCATCCCTGCACATTCCCGGCTTCCGCCGTCTAGCCAAACGCCCTTCATGTAGAGATTGACGCGTTCGGTCTGAGAAATGAATCCTCGGACCTTTAGCGCGGTATCGCCCCATATGCCGCCGAATATGAAAAAAAGGAAGACGAACGTATAGCTAACTCCGCCGCCGTCTGACTTTCCTGATTTCTCGTTTGCCATGGGGAGTGATCATATAACAGCTATCCCCGTTCAATTCCGATGGGCGCCAAATAAAAAGTAGCCGTTTCACTCTCAGACTGGCCGACTCAGTCATTCAGAATCAAGCTAGTTTTCCCGACTCAGCGTCTCGGATTTCTTCGATGTCGGCAAGGTCGCGCATTCTTCCTGCCGCTAACTTTGAGCCGATGAGATCACTTTTGGCGATGAAGAATGCAGTCAGACCGCTCTCGGCATCTATGACCCCTTTGACGCGACGATGCCATGCTTCTTCGAAATCGACTCCATCGATGCTGGGCATAATGTCGACCGCGAGGGGCTCTTTCCCGAAGCGCACGAACTTGCTTGGATCGGCAAGATCTTCGACATCAATATCTTTGAGTGGGGCACCGAAGGCCGCGAGGGCTGCATAGGTCGACCGCGCGTTGGCGGGATCAGCCTTGATGAATAAATCGATATCTTTTGTAGCGCGGGGTTGCGCGTGGAAGGAGACGGCATAGCCGCCGACGATCAGGTACTTAACGCCGTGGGCGTTGAAGGCAGACAAGAGGTCCTTGAAGTCTTTGAACATCGCAAGGCTGTCCCTTCATGGCGTAGGCGGCGAGGGTGATCTCAGAAACCGCAGTCATTCGCTCATGGACGGGGCGACTCTGCCAATAGCGGTACTCGTCAGCCTTCATTTCTTTGGGGCTGTCATAGACGCGGACGCTCATATCCATATCTGTTTATACCACTCTACAACTCGGGAAAAACTATACTTCTGCCATGCGCGCGCAAACGAAAGGCGGCTGATTGGACTGGCTGCTCGCTGGTCTAGGTCAATGCTCGGAAGATGAGTGGCGCGCCTATCGTGCGGGGGACTCGGGTGCAGGCTGACTCGGTCGTCGTAGCCTTATGAAGGCCGTTCTGCGGTGGAGGAAATTGCTGACAATTCTACATACCTGAGTCGACGGTTAGAGAGTTGCTGGCCTTCGCTGCCCATCCAAATCGTCGCCGCGCGTGCGTGTTTAGGACGCCCCTCCTGCCGTCTTGAGGCAAACCGCAGATCCTTCGCTGCGCTCAGGATGACGGCGGGCATCCTACCCAGTCTGGCTGGCCAATAATTAAAAGAAATGCAAGTTGCGATACAGCGTGAACACTGCCACACCGACGAGGGAGGCGGTGATCCATCGTTGGGAGGGCGCGGGCCAGACAAATTTGTCCGAACGCATTGCGCGCCAATAGCAGTGGCTTAGAAAGACGATGAGGATCGGTAGCAGGAGCACCTCTAGCATGTTCCAGTGCAGGGCGTCGCGGAATTGCCCATGCAGCAGGGCGGCCATAGCGCGCGTCGCTCCACAGCCGGGGCAGAGAATGTGCAGGTAAGCGAAGACCGGGCAGCGGGGATAGAAGCTATAAGCCTGGGGAGGAAAGGCTCGAAGAAGTGCAGCGACAGCCAGCGAGCTCACAAGCAGTAGGTTGGGGAGCAATCGATGAGAGAGCGGCCTCGAACTAGGCATCTCCACTAGAACGTTATCGGGCCCAGCAGGCCCGCACGCTTTCGCCGAACAATGTCGTTCAGGTGGTACTGAAAGTAATAAGTGCCGAAGAAAAAGGTCATCACTCCACTTAGCTCAAGCTGAGCAGGCTCGGCGTTATTGAAATGATCCTCCAGGGTACTTCTCAAGCTGAACCTTCCAATTAAGAACAGTATTACCAAGCCAATGTTTAGGAAGCCGGTAATCGAACTATTTTGATGTATGGACGTCTCATAAATTATGTCGCCGATGATTATGACATACAACACAATTCCGCCGATGTAGTAGTAGATCGCGTTGCTATGGGGCTCCACCGTTTTAGCCCACGCGCCTTGAACGACGTCCCAGACTACAGCGAAGAGGCCGCAGGTTAGTACGGTGAACAGCAATACCAGCCCCCAATGCAGGTTGGGCGGGTCTGGATAGATGTTGGGACCGGTGGGTTCCAGCCTCTGAACTTTGCCGATGATCTGGCCGACGGGAACAGGCACGGCCTCTGGTGCATCGCCACGGGCGAGATCGGACACGAGCACGTCTCCTGCAGCGACAAAGCGGACGAGTTCAGCGTGGGAGTAAGGTCCAAACTCTTTATCTCCGCGAATTACCTTGTAATTCATTCGTGCCTCCGGTCGTAATTCTCTGCGCCGCTAATAGCGTACTTTCGGATCCAGACGTGTGATTGTGCCGTCCCAGCGAATTGGGCTGAATTCTACAGGAAAGCGTGGAAAGTCATAAGGTCAAAGTTATAGGTCGACGCTGATATCCCGGGGGCGGGGAATTCAGAGTCCGGGTTCACTGCACGTTGCCGGTTGCCGACGGTGTAGGAGTTTTGCAGGGCTAGTCCTCGCTCCTTGGCGAGGGATTATCTAGCGCGCGGGTGGGTGCGGTCGTAGATTTGGGTGATTTGGCCTGTGGTTAGTTGGGTGTAGCGCTGGGTGGTGGAGAGGCGTTCGTGGCCCATGAGTTCCTGGATGGCGCGGAGGTCTGCCCCCTCTTCGAGCATGTGCGTCCCAAAGGCATGGCGCAGGGTGTGCGGATGCACTTCGGCGGGCAGGCCGTGGGCGAGGGCGAGGTGCTTGACGATGCGGCCCACGCTTCGCGTAGTCAGGCGACCTGCGCTGCGGGTGGTGAAGCGGCCAGCGATCCCGGCCTGACCGCCGCCGTCCCGCGACTCGCGCATATCAACGCTAAGCAGCAGCGCGGTCGATTGTTTCGCCGCCTTCGCCAAGCGCGCCTCGCGGGAGGGCAGGTAGCCGCGGATAGCTTTTGCAGCAGCATCGCCCAGCGGGGCGAAGCGCTCCTTGCGGCCCTTGCCGCGAACCAGCACCGCTTCGTTGGCCCAATGCAGGTCGGCCAAGTCGATGCCGACCAACTCGGCGTTACGAATGCCGCAGCCGTAAAGTAGTTCAAAGATGACGCGATCGCGTTCGGGCCATGCCGTGGTCGTCGCGCTCCTGGAACGCTTGACACCCCCCGATCCATCCCCATCGCCTGTAGCTGAAATCTTTTCAACCCCGTCGATGACCCGATTTATCTCTTCAATAGTGGGCACGCGCGGCAGGTGCTTTGGAAGTTTCGGCGTAGCGACCAACGCGGCGGCGTTCTGCTCAACATAGCCGTGACGCGCCAGCCACTTGAACCACGAACGAATCGCGGCAAGCGCGCGGGCAACGGAAGCCTTTGACAGACCACGCGTGTAGAGGTTGGCAAGGTAGGCGCGGATGGTTTGATGTTCGACGTCGCGCATCTTCAGGTGGTCGCCGTAGTGCTTGATGAGGAAGGCGGCGAAGTCGCGGAGTTCGCGGTCGTAG
>DASWUZ010000051.1:0-1839 GCA_036401395.1 Acidisarcina sp. | reverse complement strand
AGAAGAAGTGCTTTCGCTCATCTTTGAAGCGGATCGCAGCGACAGCCTCAACGCTAATTTGAATCGCGCGGCCCGCGCGTCGGCACAGATACGCGATCGCCTTTCAAGTGATGTGCTGCGCGTCGTCAGCCAGTTTGGCAGTGCCGCCCGCACCGTGGACGGCGTCGTCTGGGGATACGTCTCGACCGGCGACGCGCTCGCCGTGC
Organism: Acidisarcina sp.; assembly: GCA_036401395.1. GTDB lineage: Bacteria > Acidobacteriota > Terriglobia > Terriglobales > Acidobacteriaceae > DASWUZ01. The sequence goes on along the minus strand of DASWUZ010000051.1, from coordinate 1,633 downwards.
TCAACCGCTGCATCATCATGCTCGCCGGCCTGCGCGGTTTTGAAGTAGGCAACATCACCCGCGGCCCCGGCTGGCACTTCCTAAGTATGGGCCGGCGCATGGAGCGCGCCATTCGCCTCATCGACATCTTCCGCGCCATCGTAGTTCCGCTGAGCGCAGAGACCTGGCCCACACTCGAAATGCTGCTCGAAGTAGCCGACAGCACCATCACCTACCGCTCGCGTTATTTCACGGCGCTGCAGGCCGCCCCCGTGCTCGACCTGATCATGAACGACGACACCAACCCTCGCTCCCTCGCGTTCCAAGTCAACAGCCTGATCGGCCACTGCGCTGGCCTGGCAAAGATGCCTTCCGGCACCGGCTGGCCCGCCGCCAAGCAGCGTCAGGTTGAGGCCGCCGCCGCCCGGCTCTTCGGTGCCGATGTGCAGGCGCTTTGCGAAGTAGACCCCAACTTCGCAACCGCTAAAAAAATCGTCATCGACGACGAAGAAGTAGATCCGCCCCTACGCCCAAACCTCGACGCCTTGCTCGCGGACCTCGGCGCAGCGCTCCCCAACCTCTCCGAAGCCATCGCCAACACCTACTTCAGCCACGCTCTGATGGAGCGGGTCATGGAGCGCAGCATGGAACCTCTGGAAGGTGCCTGGTGATCTATCGCGTCCGCCACGAAACCGTCTACACCTATGAAGACGCAGTCGCCGTCTCACATCACATCGTCCGCCTGACGCCGCGCGAACTCGCTGGTCAGCACTGCCGCGAGAGCAAGATCGGGATTCATCCCTTGCTCGACGTCACAACTACTACCCACAAAGACTACTTCGGAAACACGGTCACCTGCTTCACGCTGCCCGAGTCGCACAACCGGCTCTCCGTCGATGCCACCAGCCTGCTTGAAGTCCACACCGTCCCCATCCCCGACTTCGCCGCCTCCATGCCGTGGGAAGCCGTCCGCGACTCCGTCCAGGCAGATCACAGCATCGCTGGCCTCGACGCCTATCAGTTCGTCTTCGACTCCGGCCGAGTCACCGCTAGCCACGCGCTTGCCGACTACGCCCGCGAATCCTTTACCCCCGGCCGCCCGATCCTCGAGGCCGCCTACGACCTCACCCACCGCATCAACCAGGACTTCCGGTTCGACGCAAAGGCGACGGAAGTCACCACTCCGGTCGAGACTTTCTTTGAAAAGCGACGCGGCGTCTGCCAGGACTTTTCTCACCTTCAGATCGCATGCATGCGGTCTCTCGGCCTGCCCGCCCGCTACGTAAGCGGCTACCTTCGCACCATGCCGCCCAAGGGCCGCCCCCGCCTCGTTGGAGCCGACGCATCCCACGCCTGGTGCGCTGCCTGGTCCCCCGCCGCGGGCAATCGCACCCCGCCCAACGGAAAAACATCTTCAGGAGAATGGGTAGACTTCGACCCAACCAACGACTGCATCCCAAGCGACGGCCACATCACCCTTGCCTGGGGCCGCGACTACAGCGACGTAAGCCCGGTACAAGGCGTCCTGCTGGGTGGGGCCAAACATACCCTCGAAGTGCGGGTAGACGTCATGCCGCTGTGAACATAAAGCCCCGTGACATCGCTAATGCGGGGCCAGGACAACAGATGGGTGGGGCACGGTGGATGAAAAGTC
>DASWUZ010000050.1:0-1722 GCA_036401395.1 Acidisarcina sp. | reverse complement strand
CTGCATCTGTTTCCCCATTGGAACTGGGAGGGAAAAGAGGGCGAGACGATCGCGGTGTGGGTGCATTCGAATGTGGATGAGGTAGAGCTGTTTGTGAACGGCGCGAGTGCCGGCAGCCAGAAGGTCTTGCCGCTTACTCATGTCGAATGGAAGGTAAAGTACGCGCCGGGGTTGATCGAGGCGCGGGGGATGAAGGACGGCAAGGTAGTGATGGTCGAGAAGCGGGAGACTTCCGGGAAGGCGGCTTCGATTCGTTTGAGCGCGGACCGCAGCACGATCGATGCCGATGGAGAAGACGTCGCGGTGTTGCGGGTCGAGGCGCTTGACAAGGAGGGCAGGGCGGTCCCGACTGCGGACACGATGATCCACTTCAGAGTGACGGGAGCGGGCACGCTGATAGGCGTAGGGAATGGCGACCCCAACTGCCAGGAGTCCGATAAAGAGCCACGGCGCAGCTTGTTCAATGGTCTTGCCCAGATGATCATTCAGTCAACGAAGACCGCCGGCACGATTACGGTTGAGGCATCTAGTGGTGGCGGCGGTGGTGCAGGGCGCGGTGGGTTAGAGCCGGCTACTCTGTTGATTACTTCGCAGCCGGTTGATTTGCGGCTGGCGGTCGGGTAGACGAATTCGCTTGGAAGATAGGTTTGGGAAATTTTCGTGAAACAGGCCCTATCGAGGCGCGACGTTCAGGCGGCGAAGGGCGCATGGCTCGTGGTGTGGTCACCGAGACCCGCCAGTAAGCCAGCCACGGAAATGTCTTCGTCGAGGGATTCCCAGTGCAGGCCACTATTGGTGATTCTGACTTGATCGCGCTGCTCTGCCGTGCTTTGCAGCAGCCTTGGAAACCAAGCCAGCGGTACGCCAAGGGTCCGACCATCGCTGAGGTGGACCCACATGCTGTCCGGATCGAAGTGGACGCGGATTGCTTTAGCGGAAGTGCTCATTCCATGCCTCTTCGATTGTGGCCTTATTGGCTTCTACTATTCCCAGCAACTCGCGCGGGGTGCGGGCGTTGTAACCATCATTGTAGGCCACCCGGACTTCGGGAAGCAGCCCGAATTTTGCCTCCAAGTCATCTTTCTCGACGTGAATGTGAAGCGGTTCAACGCGGTGCTCCTTCGTTAGAGTAAGAGAAAAACTTGAAGCCTCGTTCAAAGAAGACGACTGGCATAGCGTCACTATCTATCGACGGGGTGGTGGAAGCAAGTCGAAAAACTCTCGGCACCATAGGCGGTAGTACTCGTGCGATGAATATTTGACCGCGGCGTTGAAGTCTAACGGTGAAAAGTCGACTCCCACAGTAGCAGCGGCACCTTCTCGGGTACCATGAATGGGGAAGGTGATCCTATGAATGTTGCCGCTCACCCGCCATCCCCGTATCAGACCGAAGTGGAAGACTACACTCCTGCGGTGCGGACGCCACTGCCCGAAATTGTGGAGGCGCTGAAGCGCCTGAGTCCGCTGCAGGGGCTTACCGACAAGGAGTTCGAGTGGCTCGGGATGCACTGCACGGAGCGTAAAGCCCCGGCCGGAGCAGTCCTATTTCGCGACGGCGCGCCGGCAGACTCGATGACCATCCTCGTCAAGGGGGAGATACACGTTCGCCGCGGCCAGGGTGGCGCGATATTCATCGGGCGATCGGGCCAGATCACCGGCAAGCTGCCGTTTTCGCGGATGAAGACTTATGGTGGTCAGGGGTTCAGCACAGCGCCGGTGTGG
>DASWUZ010000049.1:0-1511 GCA_036401395.1 Acidisarcina sp. | reverse complement strand
GCCGACAAACTCGCTCTCGTTGCAGCGCCGGCTTTCGACTACGTCGCTTATCGCAGCCCGTTGGAAGCATGGGTCGGGGTCGTCTGTTATTCACTACAGTTGTACTTTGATTTCTCCGGCTACTCCGATATGGCCATCGGTCTGGCGCGAATGTTCTCTATCAAGTTCCCGTTTAACTTCAATTCGCCTTACAAGGCTGCGAGCATCATCGATTTCTGGGCGCGCTGGCACATGACGTTGACGCGCTACCTTACTCTCTATCTCTACAATCCGATCTCCATGTCTGTAAACCGGAGACGCCTTGCGGCCGGCAAGAAGGTCTCACGCAAGGCCCAGAAGACCATTCCCGGCTTTTTATCAATGATCGCGTGGCCGACCATGATAACCATGTTCCTCGCCGGAGTGTGGCACGGTGCGGGAACGCAGTTCCTTATCTTTGGATTGCTCCACGGTATCTTCATCACTATCAACCACGCCTGGCGAAACTTCAAGGAACGGCCTGCGGCCGATGCGCCTGTTCCGGTTTGGCGTCACGCTGGGTCCGTCCTGCTGACTTATATGTGCGTACTCCTGGGCCAGATCTTTTTCCGGGCTAACTCCGTCCATGACGCTATGACGATGCTGGCGAGCATGACCGGCATACGCCACCTTCCAATGAGTCGTACTATCCCGGCGATCGGGTATTGGCCGCTTGTCCTGCTCCCCTTCGTATGGTTCCTGCCAAATACGCAGCAGATATTCAAACAAATAGGAAACACCAATGTATCGCGATTCTGGCAGAGGCTCACCTACTCTCCCACATGGGGGTGGACGGTCTCTATGTCGCTGCTGTTTGTCGTGGCCGTACTCTATGCATCAGACACAGCTACGTTTCTTTATTTCCAGTTTTAGCGGGCAAGGCGGGACAGGTCGCGCAGTAGCCAAAAACTGTATCCCCGCCTGAGACTAATGAGTTACAGCAGCGGCTTCTACAGTGCCATGCCCAAGCTCATCTAAGTCAATCATGTGCATTTTCTGGTCAGAGGTAAGTACGATGAGCTTCTTGCCACCGGGCACAAAGGCCGTGAATCGCACATGGGTAGCATAGGTAAAATGTTTTCGCTCGCGGGCGGTGGCGCCGTCGTAAATGACTAGTTCATTGCGGCGGTTTGTGACGCAGAAGAGCCCAAGGTCGGCGTCATATCCCTCTGCCCACCCGAAGACCTCGCCGATCCTCTGCCCTGTAGAAATGCGGTAGACCGCCGTGCTCTCATGTTCGCTGGTAATCAGCGCAAAGTCTCCGAACACATACGCCTGGCGGTCACCGACCCCGCCGCCGCGCCAGTTGCGTACTCCCGCGACTAGTCCGTGCAGGTAGGCGCCGGTGCGCTTGTCAACTATCTCGACGAGAAAGCCCTGACCCTTCTTCGGCAGCGCATCGGCCTGGGCCTTCAACTCCGGATGCTCTTTCATCTCCGCGTTAGCGGCATCGGAATCGATGGCCCATGTGAGTACCATCTCCTTGCCTTGCA
>DASWUZ010000048.1:0-20651 GCA_036401395.1 Acidisarcina sp. | reverse complement strand
ATCAACACGCCCATCAATGCGAGCCTGCTGGCGGACAAGCCAAAGCTGAACGCGCTGCTGGCTAACATTCCTGCGGGCAGGCTGGGCACTCCGGAAGAGGTCGCGGGGCTCGTGGCTTATCTGTCGTCGGACGAGGCGTCCTATGTGAACGGCGCTACTTTCACCATCGACGGTGGATTGTCTCGTAATTATCGGGAGCAGTAACGTCGGCCAACGCCAAAAATGAGTGATAATTTCTCGACCGCATGAATGTAGATAGAAGAAAGCTCCTTAAATATCTAATCGCAATGGTCCCGGCGGGCGTTGCAATACGGCTTCTTGCCGTCACGCCGGGCAGGATGGCGGCAGGGCTTGGCCACTCCATGCTGGGGCAGACGGCGCCAGGGCAGGCGACGCAGCCGCTGGGCACGGACGCAGCGAGTCCGCCGCCCGGAAGCGTCGCTAACGGACCGATCCGCACCGAGGATTATTCTGGGCCGATTCGAGTGGCGTGTGTTGGAGACAGCATCACGGCTGGCGCCGGGACCTCGAACAACGCCTTGTTCTCGTATCCTGCACAACTCCAGCGCATGTTGGGTGACAAGTGGGATGTTCGTAACTTTGGCGTCAGCGGCAGGACACTGCTGAATGCGGGAGATTATCCCTACCAGGCCGAGGATGCCTTTAAGACCGCGCTTTCATTCCAACCCAACGTCGTGGTGATCATGCTTGGGACGAATGACACGAAGCCGCAAAACTGGGCCTTCAAGGCGAACTTCGCGGCGGACTATCTAAGCCTGATTAGGAAATTCCGCAACATAGCCTCCGTGCCGCGCATCTTCCTGTGTCTTCCGATCCCCTGCTTCGGCGAAGGGAACTACGGCATCAACGAGGCTGGCATCGATGAGGAATTGCCGCTCATTCGCAAATTAGCTGTAGCCCAGCAGCTCGATGCGATCGACATGCATACGCCCTTTGCCGGACAGGATGCTCTGCTCCCTGACCGCGTGCACCCCAATAACGAAGGAGCCGCACTCATGGCCCGCACCGTCTACAAAGCTTTAACCGGCAGAGAATATGTGGGGCCGCCGGTGCTGAGTTTGAGATCTCTCGCGATCAAGCGATTCCGTCTTACATAGTTGCGTCAACGGGTGGTTGTGCTTCGCCGCCAGTCTCCTATGCTCGCATCCCTTTTCATGAGTTTGCACCGTTCGACTGCTCCGGCTGACGACTGGCGATCGCCTTGCATCCGATGAACTGTACCCCAGGAAAACCTAGGAGGAAGCAGTTTCGTCATGCATCGATTCAGAGTGTGGGCTCCGGCAGTAAAACAGGTGGAGATAAAAATAGACGAGACCCGCAGCGAACTGCGGTCTATAGGCGGAGGCTGGTGGGAGGCGACTGTCGCCCAGGCAGGTCCAGGCAGCGACTACGCGTACATCCTCGACGGCGAGGAGCCAGCCGTACCCGATCCTCGTTCGGAGTGGCAGCCCGCAGGCGTTCATGGGCCGTCGCGGCTTGTTGACCACTCCGCCTTCCAATGGAACGACCTATCCTGGCAGGCTCCGGAATTTGCTGAGGGGATCATTTACGAATTGCATGTTGGCACATTTACCGCAGAGGGGACGCTGGACGCGGCCATTTCGCGGCTGGTTTATCTCGCCGATTTAGGGGTGACTCACGTTGAACTGCTGCCTGTCGCCGCTTTCCCCGGCGTTCACGGGTGGGGATATGACGGGGTCGATCTCTTCGCGGTCCACGAACCTTATGGCGGCCCCGAGGCGCTGAAGCGCTTCGTCGATGCCGCGCACGGAAAGGGTCTCGCGGTAGTGCTTGACGTTGTCTATAACCACTTCGGCCCGGACGGCGCCTACCTCGGCAAATTCGGACCCTACTTGACGTCAAGCCACACTACCCCGTGGGGGGACGCCGTTAACTTTGAAGACGCGGGCAGCCATGAGGTGCGGCGTTTCTTCTGCGACAACGCCCTGATGTGGCTGCGCGAGTACCACATTGATGGGTTGCGGCTTGATGCAGTTCACGCCTACATGGACCGCTCCGCCATCAACTTCATGGAGCAGTTGTCCGAGGAGGTCCGCGAGCTGGAGCGCGGCCTAGGCAAGAAGTTCGTCTTGATCGCGGAGAGCGACCTGAATGATCCGCGTCTCGTGACTTCCCGTGAGCTTGGCGGCTACGGACTCGACGCGGCCTGGAGCGATGACTTCCATCACGCTCTCGTCACAGTATTGACTGGTGAGAGGGAGGGTTATTATGCCGACTTTGGCTCGCTTGAAGACCTGCGTAAGTCACTGGAACAAATTTTCGTCTACGACGGTCAATACAGCGTCTACCGCGACCGGGTGCATGGTCGTCCCGCGGGACAGTTGCCCGGATGGAAGTTCCTGGGCTATTCGCAAAATCACGATCAGGTGGGGAACCGCGCCCAGGGAGAGCGGCTCTCGCACCTTGTGGGCACCGGTTGCGCCAAGGTAGCAGCTGCGCTTGTTCTGCTGGCGCCTTTTGTCCCCATGCTATTTCAGGGCGAGGAGTTCGCGAGTTCCTCACCCTTCCTGTACTTCACCGATCATGAGGATGAGCTGGGCAAACTTGTTTCTGAAGGGCGGAAGAAAGAATTTATCGCGTTCGGGTGGAAGCCGGAGGAGATTCCTGATCCGCAGGCGCAGGAGACATTTGAGAAGTCGAAGTTAAATTGGGAAGAGGCCCGGGAGACGCCGCATATTTCCATGCTGGAGTGGTACCGGGCTCTAATCCGGCTGCGGCGTTCCACGCCTTCACTCATGGACGGCAGGATGGACGCAGTGAACGTCCGGTTCGGAGATGACGGCGATGAAGGGAAGTGGTTTGAACTACAGCGGGGACCCATCCGGGTGGTGTCTAATATTGGCGCAACCTGTCATATTTTTTCGCTCCCGGTGGGTGCCGTCGTCGAACTGAAATCAGACGACATCAAAGCAGAAGAGGGTCAACTGTCTCTCCCTCCCTACAGCGTCGCTGTAGTGAGGCATGATTGAAAGTAGCGACGAAGCGATTCCAACTGAACCATCGAAAAGGCCACGCCGGAGGGGAGTCCGGCGTGGCTTTTCTACTGACCGCTTTAGACTGACAGCTTAGGCGGCCATTGCGGCATTTGGATTGGCGCGGTTCGAGATCTTCGTCAGCAACTGGTCCGCGTGGCCCTCTTCGTTCAGAGTCTGTTCGAGGATGGCGGCCTGTTCGCTATAGCCGAGGATCTGTGCCCAGTTGCGCAGAGTCCCATAAGATGCTATCTCGAAATGCTCGATCTTCTGGGCTGACGCGATGATGCCTGCATCCCGCACCGCCGCATCTTCGGTAGCCTTGACTGTGGTTTCGCCGGCCGCGATCAGGGCGGCGGTGACAGCGCACTTCTTCGAATCTACGTCGCCGGTCAGTTCAGAGAGGATGTCCTCAAGACGCTCGGCGTGAATCTCCGTTTCCTGTAGATGCGACTGTAGGGCGTCCTTCAACTGCGAGTCAGACGCAGCGGCGATCATGTCAGGAAGGGCCTCGACTATCTGCTCCTCCGTCGAGAGCAGGAACCGTAACTGGGTCGTGTACAAGCTGCTAAGGTTTTCGATACTTCCACCAAAAAGTGCCATGACAAATTCCTCCGGGGGGCGTGTGCAAGTTACTTCGAACTACCTTCAATTTGAGGCTCCCCGTCCCTTTTGCGTTGGCTGAAGAGGTTTTGCTCCGGCGTGAATTTTCTGTCGACATTTGAATTGTGCGAAGGGTCTGCGCGAGTTGTTCGGCCTGGCCGTTTTCCGGTTCGGCGGCGAACTGGCAAGCTCGCCGCTGGCCAACTACACTGGCCTTGGAGAAGAAGCGCCGCTTGGAAATCACATTAAACCGTCTCGGGGCCATAGTGCTGCTCATCTTGAGCACGCCATACGCTACCCTTGCGCAGCTGCCGCGGTCTGTGCCGTATCAATGGAAGAACGTTCAGATCGTCGGCGGCGGCTTTGTCGATGGCATTATCTTCCACCACACAGCCAGAGGATTGAGATACGCCCGCACTGACATGGGAGGGGCCTATCGATGGGATGAGCGAACCAGACGGTGGCAGCCCATTCTTGACTGGATGCCCTACAAAGACCTTAACCTGATGGGCGTTGAGAGTATCGCTCTCGACCCCTCCGACCCTGACCGCGTTTACCTCGCGTGCGGCACATACACGAACCCTGACACGCCGAACGGCGCAATTCTGCGATCTGATGATCGCGGCAAGACGTTTCAGCGGGCCGACGTCCCCTTCAAGTTTGGAGGCAATGAGAATGGCCGCGGTAATGGCGAGCGGCTCTCCGTCGATCCTCAGGATGGCCGGATTCTTTACCTCGGAACACGCCACGACGGCTTGTGGCGAAGCACAGACCGCGCCGCCACCTGGGCCAAAATTGAAAGCTTTCCCGATGTAACGGAAGCGGTGCCGCCGGCACGGCCAAGGCCGGGCCCTGATGCCGCGCCGGCCGCGAGGCAACACTGGTGGGCGATGCAGCCGCACGTTGGCAGCGGCATCGTATTCACGATTTTCAGCAAGACTGCGACCAGCACCAAGGCCAGACTGACCTCGACTGTTTATGTCGGCGTTTCCCTGATGGGCAGGGACAACCTCTACCGCAGTACCGACGCAGGTGCAACCTGGTCCGTCATTCCCGGGGCGCCCACGCAATACCGGCCGACGCGAGCAGCACTCGCCTCTGATGGGACCCTCTACATCGCTTATGGTACCGACCCCGGCCCACAGCAGATGACGGACGGTGCTATCTGGAAGCTGAACACCCACATCGGAGCGTGGACTGACATCACCCCAGACAAGCCTTCGGCTGAAAGGAAGTTCGGCTACGCGGCGGTGGCTGTAGATGCTCACAATCCTATGGTGGTGATCGCCAGCTCCTTTGGGCGTCCTAGCACAAACGGGACCGGCGAAGATATCTTTCGCAGCGTGGACGGCGGCAAGTCCTGGAGGCAAGTATTTGGCTGTGGCGGGACATTTGACTACTCGCTCGCGCCATATGTGCGTCCAACGCCGATCCACTGGCTCTTCGATATTGAGATTGACCCCGCTGATTCCAACCACGCCATGTTTACAACCGGCTATGGCGGCTGGGAGACGTTCAACCTGACCGCGATGGACAAGGCACAGCCGACCCGGTGGAGCATCATGAGCACTGGGATCGAAGAGACTGTTGGCCTCGGGCTGCTCAGTCCGCCATCACCGAGCGATGGCAAGTCTGTGCCGCTTATCACTGCCATAGGCGACTATGGCGGCTTCACTCATGCTGATCTGGACCGCCCAGCGCCGGAGGGTGCTTCAGCGCCGCCGAGGTTCGGCAACACGACGGGTTTGGCAGGGGCGGAGCTGAACCCCAACATCGTAGTCAGGACGGGTAATGTCGCTGGCAGGGGACTCGGCGCGAATATCAGTTATTCGCTGGATGGCGGCCATACGTGGCAGCCTACCGCATCGGTACCCCAGCAGGGCGCCGCAGCGGGAAGCGTCGCCGTATCTGCGGACGGAAAGGCGTGGGTATGGGTGCCCGAGCGTGCCGCCGCAAGTGTGACCATGGACCGCAGCGCTAACTGGAAGGCGTCACAAGGTCTACCGCCGAATACGCGTGTCGTGGCCGACCGCGTCAACCCCAAGGTGTTCTACGCCCTGGCTCTCTTCGATGGGAAAATCTACGTTAGCACCGACGCGGGACAGACATTCGAGGCGAAAACCCTGGGACTGCCCGACTCGCTACCCAAGGCCGGACGTCGAGGCGACCCGCGTGGCGGGCAGGACCAACTCTACGCAACACCCGGCAGGGAAGGCGACCTTTGGCTGGCTGCCTTCGATGGCCTGTACCGCGGCGCGTTCTCCGGTTCCTCGTTCGCAAAGCTTGACGGGGTGGATGAGATCCACGCCTTCGGTTTCGGTAAAGCGGCGCCTGCTGCTGACTATCCGGCCCTTTATCTCGTTGGCACGGTAAGAGGGCAGGCCGGGATCTTTCGCTCTGATGATGTTGCAAAAACGTGGGTGCAGATCAATGACGACGAGCATAAATGGGGATTGGTGCTGCAGATCACTGGCGATCCTAAACAGTACGGGCGCGCTTACGTGGGCACGCATGGGCGAGGCGTCTTTTACGGCGACCCAAAGTAAGTAATCTATGCAGCAGTAAAGGTGGCTTATGTCAGTCGAAGTCGAGCACAATCCCGGCAAGCACCGTTTTGAAGTAAAGGTTGAGGGAGACGTGGCGCTGCTGGAGTACCGCATCGCGGGGAAAACAATTACGATGTATCACACCGAAGTGCCTCCGGCGGCCGGTGGTCAGGGCATCGGCGGCAAGCTGGCAACGGCCGCGCTCGAGTATGCACGCTCCCAGAATCTTACGGTCGTGCCGCAGTGTTCCTTCGTCGCGGATTACATACGGAAGAAGCCGCAGTATGCGGACCTTCTAACAAACCGCGCCACTTGAGGACACCATTCGCAGATCGGCCTTGCCTCGGCCCGACATTGCTCAGCCCGCATGACCAGCAGCGCTCAGTGCCTGTGCAAGGTCATCGATTAGATCTTCAGGATTCTCGAGCCCAACCGATATGCGCAGCAGGTTTTGCGGCGTCGTGCTTGCCGGCCCCTCGATAGAAGCACGGTGCTCAATTAGGCTGTGCGTTCCTCCGAGGCTCGTCGCCCTGGTAAAGACGCGAACTGCTGCGGCTACCGCAATGGCAGTGGACGCGCCTCCCGCAATTCTCACCGACAGCACTCCGCCGAAGGCGGCCATCTGGCGGGCAGCGACCGCATGACCGGGATGGTTCGCCAGCCCCGGATAATAGACCGCCTCAACGCCGTCATGTCCATTCAGGAAAGTAGCGACCTGCATCGCAGAGGCTGATTGAGTACGCACACGACAGGGCAGGGTTTCAATGCCACGCAGAGTAAGCCAGCAGTCAAACGGCGAAGGTACAGCGCCACCGAGCTTCTGCGACTGCCGCGCGCTGGCGAACAGCGCATTTTCCTTGCCCGCGATCAGCACGCCGCCCAGGACGTCGGAGTGGCCGGAGAGGTATTTCGTAGTCGAGTGCGCCACCATGTCTATCCCATATTCAAGCGGATGCTGTAGCACAGGCGTAGCGAATGTGCCGTCGCAGACGGTGGGCACCCCGGCGGCTAGAGCAATGCGCGCGACCTCAGCGAGGTCAGTAACTTTGAGCAGTGGATTCGAGGGAGTTTCAACCCAGATAAGTTCCGTATCGGGCCGCAGGGCGGCTTCCAATTGGGCCGGATCACTCATATCGACGTAACTTATTTCCAGGTCCCAGTTGGCGAAGACCTTTGCCACCACACTGCGAAAGCCGTGATACACATCGTCGGGCGCGACGATGTGTGCACCTGGCCGAAGCCCCTGGAGGATGGCCGTCGCCACGGCGAGGCCCGACGAGAATGCCAGCGCCGCCGAACCGCCTTCGAGTGCGGCCACGCAAGTTTCAAGCGATTTGCGATTGGGGTTGTCGTCTCGCGAGTAGGAGAAGCCGTGGGGATAGGTGCCGTCCGCCTCTCGCTCAAAGGTCGTCGATAGCTGGATCGGGGCGACCACCGCGCCCGTGGCCGAGTCGATGGTGCGGCCGGCGTGAACGGCGAGGGTTTCTATGTGCGGAACTCTGTCACGAGTTGAAGGTGTCCCGGAGTCCATCAGGAAATTGTAAGCGATCGCACTTGTTAGACTTCGCGTCGGCCTTCGAGGGCGCGAGTCATGGTGACTTCGTCGGCATACTCTATATCGCTGCCTGCGGGAACGCCGGTAGCGATGCGGGTCACGCGCAGCTTCAAAGGATGCAGGATCTCTGCCAGATAGACTGCCGTAGCTTCGCCCTCAACCGTGGGATTCGTTGCCAGAATCACTTCATCGATCTCGCCGCGTTCAGCGCGAGCGACCAGAGTGCCGGTGCGAAGATGTTCCGGCCCGACTCCATGCAGCGGCGACAGTGTTCCGTGCAGGACGTGATAGACACCGTTATATCCGCGCGTCTTCTCGATCGAAGAGATGTTCGTCGGCTCCTCAACAACACAGACCAGGCGCAGATTGCGTGTCGGACTCACGCAATAAACGCAAGGATCAATATCTGTGATGTTGTTGCAGATGGAGCAGAGGCGAAGCTTCGCCTTAAGCTCGCGGACTGCAGTCGCCAGCGCCTCGGCATCGGCAGCCGGTGACCGCAAAATGTGAAACGCCAGCCGCTGCGCGTTTTTGGCGCCCACTCCGGGCAACTTGCGCAACTCTTCGATAAGGCGCGCCATGGGTTCTGCAAATCTCGACAAGGTTACTTACTTTCTCTGGAGGCAAGCTCTGAGTGGGTGGGCGCGGCAGTCCCGCTAAGGTTAGAGAAGCCCCGGGGGAAGATTAAGGCCGCCCAGCATTCCTGAAAGATTCGACTTGATCGCCTCATCGGCGCGGCGACCTGCCTCGTTGCAGGCAGCAGTAATTAGATCTTCCAGCATCTCGACGTCAGCAGCGTTATTGCTCAGCCCAAGCACGGCGCTAGGATCGATGGTGACTTTCAGGACCTGCTTCTGGCCGTTCATCTTGACAGTGACGGCACCGCCGCCAGCAGACGCCTCTACAACGGTCTGCCCCAGTTTTTGCTGCATGGTCTCCTGCATTTCGCGCGCTTGCGTAAGCATTTCCTGCATTTTAAGCGGGTTCATTGCTACTCCTAAAGTAGACTCTACCGTTTGCGCAGGTCGTGGATGTGCCGGACCTCCGCGGAAAATAGTTCCAGGGCCTCTTGCACCAGCGGGTTGGCCAGCGCTTCAGCCTGGACACTCCCCGACGCTGGAGGCCGGGCTGGCTGTGCCCCCGACTTCGTAGCCGCTCCGTTCTGTCCGCTACGATTCGGTCCGTTGCCGTTTTGCGCTCCCGCCACGGAGCCATCCGCAGAGATGACCGTAAAGCGTGGAACGGGCGCTCCATTTCGACTGGCGCTGGTCGCTTCGGCGACGGCGGCCTTGCAAATCTTTTCCGCTTCGGGGTTCATGGTGAGGCCGAGCATGGTCTTCTTGATGTTCACTTCGACCCGGATGGCGTCCCCGGTCTCCGCCCATGTCCCGGCCGACAGCAAGGCTGCTGCCGTGTTGTGTCCCTCGGATTCGAGGGCCGCGCAGACAGCGTTGCGGATTGGCTCAAGGGGGGCGGAGGGCGCTGAAACTTCCTCAGGAGATTCCTTAACCGCGACGGCGGATGGACCCATCTCTAGGGAAGCGGAAATTCCTACCGCAGTGGAGTGAAAGGGGGCGGAGGCGCTTACCTCGCCCAACATTGGCAGCCTGCCCGAGGTCTCGATCGAGGCACTTGCTGTGGGGTCAGTTTTGTCGTAGCTATCGAGCGTTGCCGTCCCGAGGGCTGCGGTTCCAAAGAGCGATGGAATCGTTCCTCCCGCAGGAGACTGTGCGGCGCGGGCTGCAGATTCGATCGGTGTTAATTCCCGCGCTAGAGGGGTGAGATTTCCCAGGCTGTGTTGGGTCGCGCCTTCGCTCGACGGCTCAGGCCGACTGCGTGGGCGGTCTTCCATGGTTGATTTTCGGCTGCGGTCGGCTTCGAAAGGTGAGAATGCCGGGGCTACAGGAGCGGACGGCGGTGCCGATGGCGGAACGACGCCCGTGGGCGTGGCGGATGACGTAGCAGTCCCAGGCCTGAAGGGCGAGACCTGGGGCACCCGCATTTCACTGGGCTCGGGTACCATGCCTGAGCTGGTGGAACTTGCCGGGCGCACGGAGTGCCCTCCCAGCGGCCCGGGGGCCGAGACCTTCGTGCCGCCCGCTGGCTGGGGTAGCTGCGAAAGGAATTGCTCCATGGGCAGGAGGCGCTGCATGTGAACCAGCTTCAGCAAGCCGAGCTCAAGATGAAACCGCTGCTCCTGCCGGTAGTTGAGCTGGTCAAAGGTACGAAGCATAATGTCGAGGTAGCGGGTAAGGTCTTCCTCTGAGAAAAGAAGTGCGGTGCGAGCGGCGCGGGCGCGTTCGTCAGGCGAGACCTGAAGCAGTTCGGTCGCCTCACCGCCGAGGCGAGCCATCAGGCAGTTGCGGAGGTACCGAACCAGCTGCCGCGCTAGCTGCGAGGGGCTGTTGCCAGCGTTGAGCAGGCGATTGATCTCTTCGATGACGGCGGCGGACTGGTTCTCGCTGACCGCCTCAAGCAGCCGTTCGAAGACAGTGTTGGGCACGGTGCCCATGAGCTCGAAAATCTGCGCGGCCTCAAGGTGGGGCTTGGCTGCCTCGCCGGTTGCGCTTGCTTCGATAGGCGCGGAGGCGATGGCCTGGTCCATGATCGACAGCGCGTCGCGCATCGAGCCGTCGCCGGCCTCGGCGAGCAGGGCGAGGGCTGCTTCGTTGGCGATGACCGACTCGGCGGCCGCGATTTCGCGAAGCTGCTCAAGAATGTCGCTAAACCGCACCGCGTGAAAGCTGAAATGTTGACAGCGCGAGCGGATAGTCTGCGGGATGTCTTCGGGTTGCGTGGTCGCCATCATAAAGATGACGTGGTCGGGCGGCTCCTCCAGCGTCTTGAGCAGCGCATTGAAAGCAGCGTCGGTGATCTGGTGAGCTTCGTCGAGGATGTAGATTTTGTAGCGATCGCGGGCGGGGCGGTAGCGAGCGGCGTCGCGCAGTTCGCGAATCTCGTCGATGCCGCGGTTGGTGGCGGCGTCGATTTCAATCACGTCGACGGCGTTGCCGGCGCGAATTTCGGTACAGGATTCGCAGATATCGCACGGCTCGGGGGTCGGACGCTGGGCCGATCCGATTTCAGTGCGGCAGTTGAGGGCCTTGGCAAGAATCCGGGCGATGGTGGTCTTGCCGATACCGCGGTGGCCGCTGAAAATGTAGCCGTGGGCGATGCGGTTCTGCGTCAGCGCATTGAGCAAGGTGCGCGTGACGTGCTCCTGCCCCTTGACGTCGGAGAAGCGCTGAGGGCGGTATTTGCGGGCTAGTACCTGGTACGCCATCGGCTTGAGAGAGGGGCGGAATACGGCACCCTGAAGGTTGATTGTATCGCCTTCGGATGCCTGCGGAACGCAGGCTCGCTTCACCTGCTTGAAGCCTGAGTCCAGCCCGGCCTATAACTAGAACTGAACGACGCTAAGGTCCGGGATGAGGCGGAAGTGGCGCACGTTGAGTGTCGCCACTCCGAAGCCCAGATGCAGAGCGGTGCAGCCGATCGCCAGGTCTTCAAACGAAATGGCGATGCCTCGTGCTGCCTGCTCGCCAGCGATGCGACCTAGAAGCTTAGCAGCATCGAGGCCAACGGGATAAACGGCGATTTCGCTCGACAACCGGTCGATAAAGGTTAAGTGCCGTTGTCTGTCGGATGCAATTCTTGCGCGGAAAGCCCCATGCGTCATTTCGGCAACAGTTACCACAGAAATACCAATCTCTACCTCGAGATGTTCTGCTTGGATTTGCTTGAGAATCTGGAGAACGGACTGCCTTCGACGTTCAGCTGCTATTAGGACGCTGGTATCGAGGATCAGTCCCAAGCAGGAGGATTCCAGGGCCTGCGATTGTTGACTATCTCCTCGACCTGGGCAGCAAAGTCCGGGTCGAGGGTTGGTGCTTCGCCCGTTTCTTCTTCATGCTTTTTGGCAAGAGCAATCGACTCGGAAATCGACCGGCGAGGCGAGGCCGGAGTGCGCATTACGGCTATCGGATGCTTACCATTTTCGATAATGACCTCTGTGCCGGCACGGACATGCGCCATCAGCGCTGCGAAGTCGCGTGCTGCGTCCTCTTCCGAAATATGAATTGCAGCCATGCATTGATGATAACTCCAATCTTCGATGTTCCTTGCGGGAAGTCTCGGCTGGATTGAACCTCTCGTATTCACTCCGTGAGGCCTGAGCAAGGGATTTGCCATCCCACCACGGCAAACTGCAATGCATAAGGCACAGAAGTTGGGTGGTCTGCAGGACCAATAGGATTAGCGTTTGCCGTTCCGCGCAGCTTTGTTTTGTTTCTTCTCTGCCTTAGCGGCAACTTGCTTACGACGCTTAATTTCCTCTACAGAATACATAGTCCCGCGGCAATTCGCAGTCCCGCAGTTACATATGTTGAGGTCGTCGCCGCCATCGTAGAGGTTGTAGTCGTACGTCAACTCTTCACCGGCGGCTATGTCGCGGATGGCGACGACCCAGACGCGGCCGTCCGATTCGTCAGTCTCGCAGTTCGCATCGCAGGAGTGATTGATGAACATCGCTGTCCCGTGCCCGTCAATCACATATTCGCCGTCGCCGAGCCCGAAGAGGTAAGTAATTACCTGGGTCTCGTAGCGTAGGTCCGCTTCATCTTTGGTGATGCGGGGGCCGGTGTATTCAACGATGCGCGTGCCAGTGGGGATCGGCGCGGTGGTATAGCAGCCGGCGGCGTGAATGGCGGAGGAGCGGATGATCAGTCCCATAGGGCTTACGCGGTTGAGGGCCGGCCTGGAGTGCGCCGCCCGATTGCATAGCGGCGAGTATAGCAGCGTAAGCGGGCAGGGGAACCAGACTTTTCGCGGCAGGCGTTTCTCACCCTGTCATCCTCAACCGGCCCATCCCTAGGAACTCGGATCCTAGGTTAAAGACCGCTTTCCGCAGCGGCTCTGGTGATTCTCTGGGCGCAGTGCCGCCGCGCGGGGCTTGCCGAAGATGCGATAGAGTTGGAGCGCGGAAGAACGGTTCGCCGCTCTGGCCGTCCAATGGGTAACGAATCGAGGGAAATGTCATGAAGCCTTACAGGATTTGCATCACGCTACTCTTTGCTGCGAGCAGCATCGCCGCCATCGCGCAAGCCCCTGCGACTACGGAGATCCCGGCGGCGGACCAGGCAAGCCGCGAAGAGGTGTTGCAGCTATTTACCGCTATGCACCTCGAAAAGCAGATGGATCAGATGATGAGGCTGATGAATGCAAACATGAAGCAGCAGATGCTTGTCACGTTGCAGAGGCAGATGCCTGGCATGTCTTCGGAACAGGCCGCGAAATTTGATGCCGGGATGGACGGCGCAATGAACCTGTTCCCGGTCTCAGAGATACTGGATGATTGCATTCCCGTTTATCAGCGTCATATGTCCAAGTCGGATGTGACAGCGATCTCTGCCTTTTACGCATCCCCTGCGGGGCAGCATCTGCTGGTGCAATCCCCGCTGATGATGCAGGACATCATGGCGACGGTTGTACCGAAAATCAACGCGCGCGTTCAGGATTATGTCGCAAAGATGGTAAAGGACACCGAGAAATCAGGGGCTCCTGTATCCACGTCCTCGCCGGCGACTAATCCGCAGAAATAGCGAGCTGGGGCCGATAAGAATTGGAGAGGGTCAGCAGCAGTAGCAGGATGCGCCGCAGGCCGAGGGTCCGGTTCCGCGCGTCGTACCATTCGTTCGTTGTATGGGTCGCACCCCCCTCGCCGCCTGCGCCGATGCTCACCGCTTCGATGCCGAGCGAGAGCGGGATATTGGCGTCGGTTGATGCGACGCGCTCGTCGGTGCGAATGCCCAGGTGGCGGTCAACAGCGTGCAGGCTTTCGAGGATGTTCGCAGTCTGGGGCAACTGGCCCGTAGGCCGGTCGCCGATCTTCTTAATCGCAAGACAAAGGTTGCCATCCGAAAGCTTAGCCCGTTTTATGGTGGAGCCTGCGCTGGCTGCGAGCACGGCGTCCTCAAAGGCCCGATAGAGCTTTACTTCGAGGCGGGTCAATTCAGCGGGGTCCGTCGAACGAATATCGAACCGTGCGGACACCGACTGAGGAATGGAGTTGACTGAGGTGCCGCCTTCGATGGTGCCTACATTCCAGCGCGTGCTTCGCCCAGTCTCAGGCGGTTCCGCTCCCGAGTCCACAGCAGTGCAGATGGCGGAGTTTGGCGATTGGGATTGAGACATGCGCGTGATGCCCTGGCTCATGGCAACGATCGGGTTTGGGCGGCCCGCATCGCTCCATGAGTGGCCCCCGGGGCCTTCGATTGTAACTTGATAGCGGCGGCTTCCGACCGCGCTGGTGACTACGAGTTCGTGGCCGGCGCCATCGAGCACGATGTGGGCCTCGATGTCCAGCGGACGGCGTTCCGCGTTGCGGATTGGCGTGACCCCAGCTTCGCGTGCCTGCTGATAGATGTGACGAATGCCGCGCAAATCGCCTTCGCCCTCTTCGCCGACGTTTCCGGCGAAGAGGATGTCATGGGGGGATTCAATTCCCGCGTGCCGCAGGGCCGCAGCGAGGGCCAGCAAGGCAACGACTCCGGCTCCGTTGTCGCAAGCTCCGGGCGCAGTAAGCCGCTGCCCGTCAATGGTCGGATTGATCGGAGTGGTGACAGGGAAGACCGTGTCGATGTGCGCGGAGAGCAGGATGCAGCCGGTCGGTTCGGCCTCATACATGTCATTAGGACGTTTGAAGCGTGGGTAGACACCCGATGCGTTTCCGACCGCGTCCAGATGTACATCTTCGAGGCCCAGTTCCTTGAAACGCTCCACGACCCACCCGGCGCGGGCCCGTTCGCCAAAGGGCGGTGCGGGGATGGCAACCATTTCCGCCTGCCAGCGCATGATCTGCTGCTCGTGCAGGTGCAGCCACTGAAAGGCCTGGTGAACGCTGCGCTGTCCGGCGATGTGGCTGACGCGGGCGAAGGCAGCGGGGTGGGGAAGGGAGCGCATCAGGCCTAGGTTAGCATCCGGCCTTGACCCCGCAAGTTTGCGGGCCGGCTTCGCAGTTGCCCTAAGGTGTCGGCTGGTCTAGTCATTCCTGGGGTATTCAACTGAAGCGAGGAAAAGGCCTCGTGCCGGAGCGGTCGGACCGGCTGCTTTCCTCGAGTGCGTCGCCAATATCCACGGGAGAGACTCTGCGGGGATGATGCCTCGCCCCACGTCGAGGAAGGTCCCTACCAGGTTGCGCACCATGTGGTGGAGGAATCCGCTGCCGGTGATAGTGTAGGTGAGCAGCCCCTGTGATTCCTTCACCTGCCATGCGGAAGCCTGCACAGTGCGTATATTGCGGCCGTGCAAATTGATGTCTAAATTGACGGTGGGCGCGGTCGACTTGGCAGTTTCTCTCAAGGTACGGTCCGGGTCTGTTGCTGCGAAGGAGGTGAAGTCGTGCTCGCCAAGTATGAATGCGGCGGCTCGCTCCATTGCCGCAAGATCGAGCGGTCGGTCGTAGCAATAAACATAACGGGCCAGCCACGGGGTACAAAGGGCAGCGCGGAAGATCCGATATGCGTAAGTCTTTCCGATGGCGCTGTGGCGGGCATGGAAGTCTTCGGCCACGTGTTCTGCGGTGAGGATGCGAATCGCCGCAGGAAGGACCCTGTTGAGCGCGCGTTGCAGGTTTTCGGGCGGTATAGCGGCGGCAAGACGAAACGAGGCGACCTGCGCCAGGGCGTGGACACCAGCGTCGGTGCGGCCGGAGCCTTGCGGCAGGACGCGCTCCCCAATGACGCGTTGTATGGCGCTCGCCAGCTCACCCTGGATCGTCCGGCGGCAGGGCTGCACCTGCCATCCATCGAAATCGGTGCCGTCATAAGCGAGCACTAATTTCCAGTTCGAACACGACGCTGACCGTTCTTCAAGGTTAGAAGCTGCTTCAGGACTCGGGGTCTGGTCAACGGCGGTCAGGTCAGATATAGCCATAGACTTTTCAGAATTAAAATAGTGTACCTGCTTCGAGCTGCTCGGATACCATCTGCCGCCCATCACTACGATATACTCAACTCGCTCCTCATTCTGAGTATGCGGGACGTATGTTCGGCCGGCTGAAGTGCATGATGCGGGGCGTTTTGGCGGGTCTTACCAGTAACCTGGAGAATTCATTGGAACGAAGCGCCTGCCGGGCGCGTATTGATGTGTGCCGGGGGAAGTTGCTTTAACGCCGTAGAGCAAAGCTGAATTAAAGAGTCCGAGCGCGGGTATAACGCGTCATTGATGAAGCATAAACGCAAAGCTCGAAGAAAGTTACGTGGAGAAGGGTGAATGTCATTGTTGGTTCAGCATGAGCGCAGGCAAGGCGAGCGATTGATGATGAGAGCAGGCGCACTCGGGACGCAGGACGCCTCCAGAGTCTCTGAAAGGGCGTTTACCGGAGGCGGGGACAAGGTGAGCGCAAAACAAGATGTTAAGACTGCGGTATCCCAGAAGGGTCTTCAGGGAATTGCGGCCATACTCTGCCTTTTGATGGGCACGGCCCCAAGCTACGCGGCAGGCCAGACTCCCACGCCTCAGGATGCCGCCAAGACCCAGTCGGCTACGGCATCAACTCCGTCCGATCTGCCGGATGAGCCGCAGCCGGTGCTGACCCAGCCCTTATATCTGCGCTCCACTGACCGCGACTTCACGCAGCCACGCAGGCATTTCCCTGACCTCTTCGCGCCTTACAAGGCGACTACGGTGCCGCGTCCTCGCTCGACTAACGTCACCAAGCTTGAGGACCTCGCCCGTGAGGGGAAAATATATCTGAGTCTCAGCGATGCAATTCAACTCGCGATTGAGGACAACTACGACGTTGCGATCCAGCGCTACAACCTTGACATTGCAGATACTGACATCCTGCGTACCAAGGCCGGAGCGCTACCCAACGGCGTCAATACCGGTGTGGTTTCAAATACTATCGGTGGCAGCGGATCAACACTCACCGCCGGCGGTGGTCCCGGCGGCTCTTCTGTAGGCGCAGGTGGTGCGGGCTCCGGTACAGGTGGACTGGTCATCTCGACCAGTGGCGCAGGCCCCGTGCCTGAACAACTCGACCCAGTCATTACCGGGAACGTCACGACGGATTACCTCACCCAGCCTGAGACGAGCACCTTCCAGACCGGGACCAACACCCTGACTCAGAACAGCAATACTTACAACTTCGGCTACACTCAGGGCTTTTTGACCGGTACGCAGCTAGCCGTGACATTCGATAACAGCCGGTCCACGAGCAATGCCATCCAAGGGGCATACAGCCCGCAGCTCAGCTCAAATTTTAAAGCACAGGTCACTCAACATTTGCTCTACGGATTTGGGCCGGGCATCAATGGCCGGTTCATCATCCAGGCAAAGAACACCCGTCGCATCGCTGACTCCGCCTTCCGTCAGCAGATTTTATTCACTATCAACCAAGTTGAAAATATCTACTGGGGCCTGGTAACTGCGTATGAAGATGTTCAGGCCAAGGAGCGTTCTCTCGAGCAGTCGCAGAAGTTCGCGTCGGACGAACGCAAGCAGCTTCAGATCGGTACGGTCGCTCCGCTGGAGGTTGTGAATGCCCAATCATCCGTGTCGAGCGATCAGCAGGCGCTCATCATCTCGCAGAGCAAGCTTGAGTACCAGCAGTTGATCATCAAGCAGGCGATTGCAAGGAACCTGAGCGACCCAAACCTGGCGACGGCCCCGGTGATCCCTACCGATCGCGTTACGCTGGGTGAGACCCCCGAAGAGAAGATGTCGGCGGACGACCTGGTAAAAGAGGCTATCGCCAATCGTCCTGAAATTGAGCAGGCGGTCATCCAGCTTAAAAACGATGAGATCAGCCTCAAGGGAGCGAAGAACGGGCTGCTTCCGGTGGTTGATCTCTATGCGTACTACGGCAGCACGGCGCTCGGCGGTTCGCAAAATCCGAAGTGCGTTAATTTTTATACGGGAACGACCTGCCCGACGGGCACTTATCCCACCGTGGGCTACGGGTCGATTTTGCAGGACTTGTTTAATAACAGCAATCCGGACAAGGGTATCGGGGTCAATGTAACTATCCCCATCCGTAACCGCACCGCACAGGCAGAGCAGGCGCGCTCCGTGCTCGAATACCGGCAGGCGGAGATGCGTCTCCAGCAACTATATGTGCAGATTCGCATTCAGGTACTGAATGCACAATTTGCGCTGACAAACGACCGGGCCCAGGTGCTGGCTAACACCGCACTGCGCGATTACAACCAACAGAGTCTGGAGGCGGAGCAGAAGAAGTACCGGCTCGGTGCCTCGACCACGGCGCTTGTACTGGCCCAGCAGCGAAGCCTTGCCAATGCCGAGGATACGGCCCTTTCGGCCCAGGCCACCTACGCAATTGATCGTTCGTCCCTCAACCAGATACTGGCCAATACCCTCGACCGGTACGGCATCAGCCTGACTGACGCAGTGACCGGAAACATGACTAAAGCTCCGCTCATTCCGGGGCTTGAGCCAGCCAAACAGTTGCCGGAGCCGCAGGTGCCAGGGCAGCAGGAGCGTCTGCGAGAACTGGAACAGCCCCAGCCGCCGATCCAGGACCTCATGCATCAGGATGCAACTCCAGACGCAACCGTCCCCAGTACGCCGCCTACTACAACTCCGGCCACACCGCCGCAGCAATAGTTCCGCTCCACCATCTTCCAAATCGAAGCCCCGCTTATCTCATTGAGATAAGCGGGATTCTTGTCTCGTAATCCGCCCCCATAATTCTCCATCGCTCGTGCATGGAGAGTCGGATTCTCTTTCCCAACACTACACGGGCCGCTGTATAGTTAGCGGTCGAACTGTCACGTTGGAAGGGACTCTCATGACTTTGATTGCCCGGCTCTCTCGTTCTCCGCTCGCCGCAAAGCTCTGTTGTCAACCGCTTTCCCTTTCTCCATCGTTGTTGCTCGGGTTGCTGGTTCTCTCAGCCACTCACGCCTATGGGCAGATCAAGACCAGGGTCACGATAGACGCAACTGCCAAAGGAAACATCCTGTTTTCGAGCTCACTCGGCGTAGCGCCGGACATCTCGGACGGAAAGGCCAGCGACCCTGCGACGATATCGCTTTTGAGGGATGCGGGTATCGGGATCATTCGCTACCCTGGCAACGGAGGGGCGGCCGACCTTTATCACTTTTCGACCGGCGCCATCAGCAACCCTTTTCCGAGCGACAAGCCTCCGTACATGGCTCCTGAAAACAACTTTCCTGCCGCCGCTGCGGCGATCGAAGGCATCGGTACGGCCATGGTCACGGTGAACTACGGCAGCAACCTCGATGGCTCGGGAGGCGGGGAACCGGCCGAGGCTGCGGCGTGGGTCGCCTACACCAACGGCAGCCCCGACAGCAGCGTAGTCATCGGGAAGGATTCAAAGGGCAATGACTGGAAGACGGTCGGGTACTGGGCGGGCCTGCGCGCCGCGAGCCCGGTGAGTCCTGATGACGGCTTCAACGCGCTGCGCATCGGGCACGCGAGACCGTTTGGTATCCAACTGTGGACGGTGGGCTTTGAGCCCTGGAATAACGGTTTTTACGGGCAGGATAGTTCCGGAGAGTTTGACCTGCATGGGGGCACAGTCCCCAGCAAAAAGGACCTCTACAAGCATTCCGGCGACTCGCGCTACGGGCCGACCACGTATGGCAACGCAGTTGTTGCCTATGTCAAGACGATGAAGGCGGTGGATCCGTCCATTTTCATCGGTGCGTCTCTGGTCCCTCCTCCGCCGGATGGCAACACCAAGGTTGGGAAGAACTGGAATGGCGAGGTGCTCAAGGCTGCCTGCGCCAGCATGGACTTCGGCGCAGTGAGCTTAAGCGAGGGTGGCAGGACGCTGCCCCCGGAATACAAGAAGATGGACGAGGAAGATTTGTTGATGTACTCCGTCGGCCGAGACTACAGCAATTTGGCGAAGGACCTTGGGGACAAGTACAAGAAATTTTGCCCGCCTGGCCATGCGCCGCAGTTGGCAATCGTGAACTTTGGAATCGCAACGTGGCCGAAGATTGAACACCCGGCCGCCGAGGCTGTCTTTGCCGCAGACGCTTTTCCCATGCTCATCGAAACCGGCGCGTACAGCGTGCAGTGGGCGCCGATCCACGGGCCCGTGTTGCTTGACGACAGCAATAAGCAGAAGCCGGGATACTATGGCGTTCAAATGGTGCATATCATGGCGCCGGTGCCGGGCGATATGTTTTTGCCAGCGCAGTCGCAGTTTCCCGCCATCGGTGTACACGCGGTGAAGCGGCGCGACGGTGGGCTGGGAATTCTGGTCGTCAACAAGGACTGGCGTCAAAACGCAACGGTGGCCATTAGCATCAGCGGATTTAATTTCGCGAGTAAGGGCACACGGTACGACTATGGTCCAGCAGCGGTCGATGCGGGCAAGGGAATCACCGAATCTCCCATAGAGAATCTGGGAAGTACGTTTACCATCCAGGTCCCCGGCTACGGCGTGGTCGCTCTGGTTATTCCAAAGGCCTGATCGACACTCCCTCAGACTTTCCTTCGCGGAATGTGCAGCGCAGTTGCGCTTCCTTCGCTGCTGAGAACCTGGGACGCGCCATATGTCTCACGCGAGCGTCCCTTGCGAGTGAGCGCCGCCCGCAGAAAGTGTCCCCAATTGACCAGTTGCTCACACAGGCGCTAAGTACAATCAGGCCTGTCTGGTAACTGGGGCTGGTCAAGTCATGAAAAACGCAGCCGGGAAGCGATCCAGCTCATCAGGGCGCGGGCAAGTGCGCCTGTTCGCCACCCAAGTCTTCCAGTGATTGCGAAGGCCGCGGTGCCAGCGGCGGCGATGCCAGATATTTCCGCAACTCACTCTTCTCCCTTCCTGGTCCTAATTTTAGATTCCGCCATCGTACGCGCGCTCTCTTCAGGAGGCATTTCGTGAGATCGCAGGATAAGGACCCCACTCTTCACGATCTTGTGCGCGTATTTGGACGG
>DASWUZ010000047.1:0-5929 GCA_036401395.1 Acidisarcina sp. | reverse complement strand
GGGGGCTGGGTTTCCGCCCTGCGTGCTGCCTACGACAGACCTCACGGCCACGGGCAAAGTCGATACCGCCGGCAACGTTACCCTGACTGTGCCGTTGGCGGGCGGTGTGGCGACGATGGCGTTCAACGCGGTGAGCACGTTGGGGCCACTTGATACCGGGACTTACCAGGTAGTGGGAGGGGCGTGCGCTCAGGCATCCGTAGGCCTCAGTGCCATTAACGTTCCTAACGTAACCGGGACTTATAAAGGGACGTTGACGCAGATCTTGCCGGTGCCCAGCGGAACGGCTCCGACTGACTCTGTGACGGCCGTGCTGGTGCAGGCATCGACGCCCAATAGCGATGGCCAGTTTCCGCTGAGCGGCACGATCACCGCGACGGGGGCGTGCCCCGCGACACTGACGATCACCCAGGGCGTTGTCGCCGGCATACAGGTGCAAAGCTATCCTTCACCGCCGCTCCTGTTTCCTGTTGGAGCCAGCTTTACAGGGGTAACGAGCCCTTCTGTTCTATCGCGCTCGATCACTGGCACGCTGCTCCAGCCGAGCGGGTGCCCGGGCTTTGCCTACAGCGGACCGCTTTACTTTCAATGATTCGTCGTCCAGTTGTTAGAGGCGAAGAGCCGTAGCAGCGAACTTCCCCTGTCTTCAGCGCATCCCATGCAAGAGCGTTTGGAACCCTGAGGAAGAGATCTAAGTGAAATACCTGAAAAGTTCGCAGTGCGCGTGGCGAGTTGCCTTATCACTCTTGATGTTGCCTTGCTTAATGGCCGTCGCATCGGGCTGCCTGGCGGTCGGTTATAGCAGCGGCGGCGGCTGGTTTGTTTGGCCCGGCGGTCTCGGCCTCGTTTTTCTGGTGCTGCTGGTTTTGTTCCTTATGCGTCGGCGCCGATAGCCCCAAGGCCGGGTTGAATTTCGCGCCGAACAGTCGTATTCTGGTACAGCAGACGAATTTGCTTGGCCGCCGTGTCGAAGTTTCCGGGGACGAGAGGAATGAGTGGGCGAGAGCCCACTTTTCTTTTGCTGCAAACTTTGTTTTGAACCATGAGTCTGGCGTCGTGCGGAAGCCCGTGATCGCCGCGCAGCCGTCAGGCTTAGTTGTCTCATAGATGGCGCTAAACCTCGATACAATCCGCGCGGCCGCCGATAGGGTCGCTGCTTCTCACGGCCTCGACGTAGTTGAGATCGAATACGTAGCTACAGCCAAACAGCGCGCGCTTAGGGTCTTCGTCGAAAAGACCGCCATCGAGCGCGAGCGTCTCGCAGCTCACGCCGCCACGCTCGGCAGCACGGGCAAGGAAGATGGGGACGAGGACGAAGGCGTGGTTCCAGCGAGCGTGGCGGCAGGAACCGTCAGCATGGACCAGCTAGCCTGGGTTACGCATGAGGATTGCGAAATTTTCAGCCGTGACTTTGGCACGTTGATCGATGTGGAAGACCTTATCCCCGGAGCGGAATATACTTTGGAGGTTTCTTCTCCGGGCCTCGATCGCAAGCTCTACCACGCGGCTGATTATGAACGTTTCAAGGGCAGCCTCGTCAAGCTGCAAACATTCGAGCCGATTGCAGGCAACCGGCATTTTCAAGGGCGACTAATCGCAATGAACGGCAGCAAGGTCGTCATTGACACTGCCGCCATCAAGCCGAAAGGCAAGAACAAGAAGAAGCCGTTGGAACAATCAGCGGAGATTGAAATGGCCAACATTGAAAAGGCCAATCTGGTGCCCGAGATTTGAGTCGGCGTTAATGGGTTTCGGAGATGGTGGTTGCGGTATGTGGAAACGCAGGTCCTCCGCTCCGCTCAGGATGACGGCGTTTATAGGAAGTGGAGTTTGTTCGGGTGAGTAGCGTCTTGTTTCGCGCTAGGTAGCGTTTTGTAGAAGTAGCAGTTTGTTTCGCCCGAAGCAGTGTTTTATTTTGGGGTGAAGTTAGAGGAATCGAGAGAGAACAATGGCAAGTTTGCTATATCAGAGCATTGAAGCACTCAGTAAAGAGAAGAGCATCGATCCGCAGATCGTAGTATCGGCGGTCGAAGATGCCATTGCGCTCGCCACGCGCAAGTACTACAAGACGCAGGAGAACATGCGCGCCGAGCTCGACAAAGAGTCGGGCGAGATACGTGCCTACATCTATAAGACGGTCGTTGACGGCCCAGAGCAGATTGAAGATCCGGTCAACCAGATCGGCCTTGAAGAGGCCCGCGGCCTCGCGCCCGAGGTTGAGACCGGCGGCGAGATTCGCTACTACAAGCCAACCGACGTGCTCGGCCGCATCGCAGCGCAGATGGCTACGCAGGTCATCTTTCAAAAGGTCCGAGAAGCCGAGCGCGACACCGTTTTCAATGAGTATAACCATCGCGTCAACGAAGTTTTGAACGCGACAGTGAAGCGGGTCGAGTTGCAGGATGTCATTTTTGACCTCGGCAAGACTGAGGCCAGGATGCCGCGACGCGAGCAGTCGCGGCTTGAGCAGTTCGCTATCGGTGAGCGCGTCCGCGTGGTTTTGTCGCGTGTGGATCGCGCTTCAAAGGGGCCGCAGGTGATCGTCTCGCGAGCCGCGCCCGAGCTGGTGCAGAATCTCTTTCAAAGCGAAGTACCAGAGATATACGACGGCACCGTAGTGATCCGCGCCATTGCCCGCGAAGCCGGCGAGCGCACCAAAATCGCCGTCATGTCCCGTGACAAGGATGTCGATCCCGTGGGTGCCTGTGTCG
Source organism: Acidisarcina sp. (assembly GCA_036401395.1). Classification (GTDB taxonomy): domain Bacteria; phylum Acidobacteriota; class Terriglobia; order Terriglobales; family Acidobacteriaceae; genus DASWUZ01. The sequence goes on along the minus strand of DASWUZ010000047.1, from coordinate 3,218 downwards.
GCATGAAGGGGATGCGCGTTCAGTCGATTATTCGCGAACTGCGCGGCGAAAAAATCGACATCATCGAGTTCAGCGAAGAGATTACCACCTTCGCCGAAAAGGCGCTGCAGCCTGCGAAGGTAAGTCGCGTTAGCATTATCGACCTGGCGGACAAGCAGATCGAGGTCATCGTCGACGACACTCAGCTATCGCTTGCGATTGGGAAGAAGGGGCAGAACGTTCGCCTAGCCGCCAAGCTGCTCGGCTGGAAGATCGACATCAAGAGCGAGGAAGAAAAGCGTCAGGAAGTCGAGCACGAAATGCAGGAGATGTCCGGTGGGCCGACGACTGCGATCGAGGCAGTCAGCGAACTGGGCGAATCGATTATCCAAAAGCTGGTGGCGCACGGCATCACCACCGTTGAGGCCCTGGCCGACATGACTCCCGAAGAGCTGGAAGAAGTCCCCGGCATTGGCGAGAAAACGCTGGAGAAGATCAGCGTGGCTGTCAGACATTATTTTGGTCAGTATGAAGAGGGCGAAGAGCGGCCTGTCGCGCTCGAAGCTGCTGGTACCGACGGAGATGAGGCGTCCGGCCTGGTGATCGAGTCTGAGGAAGGTATTGCCGTGCATACCGCTGCCGCTTCACTGGTTTCCGAGCCAGTCGATGCCGAGGGTCTGCCGCTGGAAATGGTTGAGTCATTCAATTTGGAGGACACGGGATTGAGCATCGATGATGTGCCGAGCGATTTAGATGAGGTGGATCCTGAAATAGAGCAGGCGATGAAGCTGGAAGCCGCGCAGTCTGACGAAGAGATCGATGCTCTCACCCAGGGTCTCACTCAAGAGGGCGAGCGCGATGTCAGCGATGAAGGCAGCGGAATGATCTACGACGAAGTCGCTGCGGAGCGCGTCGCTGAGATTACTGAGGTCGGCCCTGAACTTGACGGCGAGGGCGCAGAGTCGGTAGTTCCCGGTCGCGATGATGTCAGCGAACGGCTATCAGAAAACCAGACTACGGATGTCGGCGAGGACCAGGATGCGGTCCTCGAAGGAAACGTGGAAGAGATCAAGGACGAAGAAAACACCACGACAGATGTTAACGAAACCGACCACAAAACCAGCGAGGGTGGCGCATAATGCGCGGGTTTTGCTCTCGCCGGCCAGCGCATAGCGCGCTGTTTCAGGGGATAATAAGTTGAACGTTCACACCATTGCCAAGAGGTTGCTATGAACTGAGCGGCGATTGGGAAGTGCAATAAAGGGGCGGATGAGTAAAGTTCGAATTAATGATTTAGCGCGTGAACTGGAAGTCAAGAGCCGGGCGATCCTGGACTCGCTCGATGCCGTGGGGGTGATCGAAAAAAAGACCCATTCCAGTTCTCTCGAAGGCGATGAAGCAGAGCGCGTGCGCTTGCATTTCAAGCGTGGTGGCCGAAGTGCGTCCAACGGCAACAGCGCAAAGTCGGAGCCCGAAGCCAAGCCCAAGATCGACTGGTCGAAGGTATCAAAACCCGGCGACGTGATGAAGGCGATCCAGCGGCGTAAGGAAGAGGCTGAAGAAGCTTCCAATCCCCGCTCTGCTGTGAACCGCCCTGCTGTTAGTGCCGCCGCAGCCACCGCGCCTCCAGTGACGCCCCCGTCCGCAGCAGCTTCGGTAAGTCCCCGTCCCGCTCCTTCGCAAACAACTAGCGCTCAAACTGCTGCCCAGGTCGGCACGCCGTCTGTTGTGCAGCCAATAGCTGCTTCGAGTGCACCGGCAAGCGCGCCTGCCCGCGCGGACTCCGCAGCTCCGGCACCACGCAAAATCGTTCCCCAGCCGCGTACCGGGCCTAACATGGTTGTGGCGGCTCCGCCTCCGCCGTCCGCTATCGCGGCGAAGCCTCCAGCCGGCCCGGTTGTCGCCCGCCCGCCCATTGCTTCACCGCCGCCGTCGAGCGAAGGCAAATCACCTTCGGCTCCCGTTTTCGTGCGCCCGACTACTTCGCCGATTTCAGCCGCACCTTCGGCTCCGCCGGTAGCTGTAGCCGCACCCCCGGTCAGCGCCGCTTCGGCTGCGCCTCCCACTGCCGTGTCTGCTCCGGTTGAAGTCGTTCCAGCCGCCGCTCCCACCGTGAGTGGGTCGGCTTCTGAAGCCGGCATCAACGACCGCGAGGGCCAGGCAGCCGAGGCGGCTGCGACTCAGGCTCCTCGTCGCGTCATCATGCCTCAAACCGGTCCGCGGCCCGTGTATCTTGCGCCTCCTCCCGCGGCTATTGCGGCCCCCATCGCATCGGCTCCTCAGACAGGCACGACCGGCCCAAGGCAGGCCTCAAGCCCCGCAGGGCAGGCTGGTGGAATCCAACGCGGTCGTCCCATTTTTGATCGTGCCCGGCCCGGCGGCCCCTCTGGCGCACCCGGTCAGGGCTACACGCCTCGGCCTCAGGGGGCTCCCGGAGCACCCGGAAGCATGCCCGGAGGCCCCGGTGCTCGCCGCCCGATGCATCCCACTCGCAGTTCGCCTACGGGCGGGCCTCCGGGCGCACGTCCCGGTATGGGGGCGCGCCCAGGCTTCGGCGCTGCTCGTCCAGGGTTTGGAGCACCGCGTCCCGGCCCTGGCGGAGCGCCAGGCTTACTGCCCCCCAACGAAGCGCCGCGGCCACCACGTCCCGGCCCGCGTCGCGGCGGTCGCCAGCATTACGAAAAGAGCAAAGAAGGCCCGATGAAGGGCTTCATGCCGCCACCACGTTTCGGCGGCCAGCAGGTCTCGCGTGAACCCCTTCCGATCACCCGCACCATCACGGTGACCGAAGGCGTCAGCGTAAAAGACCTGGCTGAAAAGCTTGGCGTTCGCGGTAAAGACCTGATCGCATCGCTGTTGATGCGCGGGGTTTTCGTTACGGTTAACCAGTCCCTCGACGGCGAACTGGTGCGCGATGTTGCGCGCCAATTCGGCGCCGACACGTCTGTCATCACCTTCGAAGATCAGATGGCCAACGAGGCCGACGAGCACCTCCTTCAACAGGAGAACCTCGGCGAGCTCGAAGTGCCGCGGCCCCCTGTGGTCACGGTCATGGGCCACGTCGATCATGGTAAGACTTCGCTGCTCGATGCCATCCGCGAGACGGATGTCGCGGCTGGCGAAGCGGGCGGAATTACGCAGCACATTGGCGCTTACAAGGTTCGCTTTTCCAAGGCAGGCTCTCCGGCGAACGGCCGCGAGATCGTCTTCCTGGATACTCCCGGTCACGAGGCGTTCAC
>DASWUZ010000046.1:0-4489 GCA_036401395.1 Acidisarcina sp. | reverse complement strand
GAATGGTGCGTCAAGGAAAAGGTCGCGGTCTGTATCAGTTCCAGCCCGAATGCGCGGCAGCTGATTGCTCGCGGGGCGCGCCTTGCTGAGGGATTGAACGCCGATTTTTATGTCATTCACGTCAACCGCGGCGCGGAGATCAGCGAGGAGCGGGAGCGCTCTTTGCGGGCGAACATCTCGCTGGCTGAAAATCTCGGGGCGCACGTGGTTGAGCTGAAGAGCAAGAGCGTGGCCAGGGCGACCGCTGAGTTTGTTTCGAGTGAACGGGTCACCCAGGTCCTCTTTGGGCGTTCCGCGGTCACCGGGTTGAAGAAGTATCTTTACTATCTTGCGATTCAGCGTTTCATGACGGGTGCTCCTCATGCCGATTTGCATATCGTGACGCAAGAGCAGGCATGACGGGCTCGGGCTTGAGGCGCAAGATACTCGTCGTGGATGATGAACCGCAGATCACGCGCGTTCTTCGCACTGCGCTCGAGAGCAGCGGTTATGAGGTACTAGTCGCGACGGGCGGGGCGGATGCGCTGGAGAAGTTCCTGTATAGCCAGCCGGACCTCGTGGTGACCGATCTCTCGATGCCAGAGATGGATGGGATTGCACTGACGAGGGCAGTGCGGCAGCATTCGCAGACCCCGGTAATCGTGCTGTCAGTGCGCAGCCAGGATGCGATGAAGGTGCGCGCGCTCGATGAGGGCGCGGATGACTACATGACGAAGCCTTTCAGCATCCAGGAGTTGCTGGCGCGGATTCGGACGCAGTTTCGCCGGAGCGCCGAGGCGGCGGAGGAGTTGCCGATGGTGCTGGACATTGGCGACTTCCATATTGACGTGGACCGGCATCGAGTGACGCGGCTTGGTGAGGACATTCACCTGACGCCGAAGGAATTTGACCTGCTGCTGTTTTTTGCGCGGAACCCAGAGCGGGTGTTGACCCACAAGACTCTGCTGCGGCAGATATGGGGGCCGGCCGGCGTCAATCAACCGGAGTATCTTCGGGTGTTGATCGGGCAGTTGCGCAAGAAGATCGAGCCTGCACAGGAGCCGCGATATATTCGCAGCGAGCCCTGGGTCGGTTATCGTTTCACCCCCCAGCCCGAAGTAACCTAGCTCCTCTTTTGCCACGTTGCTCTTGCCGATGTTTAGCTGCAAGGCCTCGAATCCTTACGGTTTCTTGATGGACTTTCTACTGACTTCCTACGGCGAGCAGCGCTCTACTTAGTTATGTAGATTGCAGGTCTTTCGGAGGGGTTTTGTAGCCCCGTTAGACATGGCGGTCCCCCCAGAATTCGCATTCACAGCGCCTGTGAATCGAGTTAGAGGGGCAGGGAGGAAGAACTTATGTGGGACTTTTTTGGTGTCGCCGGAACGGTTTTGATGTTTGTCCTCGGCGTGATTTATGTGGCGGGATGTGAGCGCCTGAAACGGAGCCGGACCGATGTTTGAAAACATTTTGCTGCTTGTACTTTGCGCCGCGTTGATGGTGTACCTGGTTTACGCCATGCTTCGCCCGGAGAAGTTCTGACATGACACTCAATGGCTGGTTACAAATCATAATTTTCTTCGCCGTGATCTGCTTTTCGGCGAAGCCACTGGGACTTTACATGGTGCGGGTATTTAACCGCGAGCGCACCTGGCTCGATCCCGTGCTGCGCCCTATCGAGAAGCTGACCTATCGTCTGACCGCGGTCGAGGAAGACCGCGAGATGCGGTGGACGGAGTATGCGGTCGCGAAGCTGGTCTTCAGCGCGGTAACGATGCTGCTCACCTACGGAGTTGAGCGGCTGCAGCATCATCTGCCGCTGAATCCGCAGGGTCTCGCCGGGGTCACTCCGGCCCTCGCCTGGAACACCGCCATTTCCTTCACGACTAATACCAACTGGCAGGCATATGTGCCGGAGAGCACGATGAGCTACCTGACCCAGATGGTCGGGCTGGCCACTCACAATTTCTGGTCAGCGGCCGGCGGCATCGTGCTTGCAGTCGCGTTCATTCGTGGCATCGCGCGGCGGGAGATGAAGACCCTGGGGAATTTTTGGGTCGATATGACCCGCTGCATTCTGTGGATACTGCTGCCGATATCGATCGTCTACGGGACGGCGCTGGTGTCGCAGGGAGTGGTGCAAAACTTCCGCGCTTACGACACCGCGACCCTCGTCGAACCACAAACGACCACGGCAACAGGCGCCGACGGCAAGACCACGACCACGACCATCACTACCCAGACCATCGGTCAGGGGCCAGTCGCTTCGCAGGAAGCGATCAAGATGCTGGGTACAAACGGCGGCGGCTTTTTCAACGCTAATAGCGCTCACCCGTTTGAAAACCCCACGCCTTTTTCGAACTTCATCCAGATGGTCTCGATCTTCCTGATCCCCGCAGGGCTAACGGTAGTTCTGGGGCAGATGGTGAAGTCGCCGAAGCATGGTTGGGCTGTCTTTGCGGCCATGTCGATCTTCTTCATTATCGGCGTGGTAGTTGCTTACACCGCGGAGGCGAGAGGCAATCCGCTGTTGCATGGAGTAGACCAGCGGGCGTCTATCACCCAGTCGGGCGGCAACATGGAAGGCAAGGAAGTGCGTTTTGGCATCGCCGACAGCGCGCTCTTTGCGACCATCACGACCGACACGAGCTGCGGCGCGGTCAACAGTATGCATGAGAGCTTCACACCTCTCGGCGGCCTGGTACCGCTGGCAAACATCCTGCTAGGCGAAATAGTTTTCGGCGGCGTGGGGTCGGGGCTGTTTGGAATGCTCATCTTCGTCGTAGTGTCGGTCTTTATCGCGGGATTGATGGTGGGCCGGACCCCGGAATATCTCGGGAAGAAAATCGAGGCTGCGGACGTTCAGCTCTCGATGCTTTACCTGCTGATCTTCCCATTGATCATTCTGACCTTCACGGCGATATCGGTGCTGTCGCCGACGTTTGGTACGTCGAGCCTCGCTAACCAGGGGCCGCACGGGCTTTCGGAGATACTCTACGCGTTCGCGTCGGCCGCCGGGAATAACGGCTCGGCGTTCGCCGGCATTAACGCGAACACTCCCTGGTACAACGTAGCGCTCGGTTTCACGATGTTTGCTGGTCGCTTCCTGATGGCGATACCGATGCTCGCGGTTGCGGGCAACCTGGTGGGCAAGAAGATTGCGCCTCCCTCGCTAGGTACCTTCCCTGTGACGACCCCATTGTTCACCGTTCTGCTCTCGAGCGTGGTGTTGATCGTCGGAGCATTAACTTTCTTCCCCGTGTTGACGCTGGGCCCGGTCCTCGAGAGCCTGCTGCAGCATGCTGGACACACATTCTGAGGACGCTATGACAACGACAAAAAAATACCCTACCGATACAACCGAGATTCGCCCCGTGATCGAAGGCGTAATAGTGCCGCACTCCACTGGCGAAGCCATCCCCAAAAGGAAAGCGCGTTCCATGTTCGACGGCAAGATCGTGCGCCGCGCGCTGGTTGACTCGGTGCTCAAGCTCAACCCCGTCGAGATGATGAAGAACCCCGTCATGTTCGTCGTGGAAGTAGGCAGCGTGCTGACACTGGTGCTGCTGATCGTCGGCGTGGTGCAACATAAGGCCGATTTTGGATTCAATTTCCAGATCATGCTGTGGCTGTGGTTCACGGTGCTCTTCGCCAACTTCGCCACGGCGATGGCGGAAGGTCGCGGCAAGGCCCAGGCCGATGCGCTGCGCAAGTCCAAGTCGGAAACGAGTGCCCGCCGGCTCAAGGCCAACGGCACCGTCGAAGAGGTGGCCAGTTCGCAGTTGCGGGTCGACGACGTGGTGGTCGTCACCGCAGGCATGGTGATCCCCGGCGATGGCGAGGTGGTCATGGGTGTGGCCTCGGTCGATGAGTCGGCGATCACCGGCGAATCGGCTCCCGTGATCCGCGAGGCAGGCGGCGACCGCTCCTCGGTCACTGGCGGCACGCGCGTGCTCTCGGACGAAATCAAGGTACGCATCACCGCCAACCCCGGTGAGACATTCCTTGATCGCATGATTGCGCTGGTCGAGGGCGCCGAGCGGCAGAAGACTCCGAATGAGATCGCGCTCAATATTTTGCTGGCTGGGCTTACGATTATCTTCTTGCTTGCTGTGGTGAGCCTGCAGCCTTTCGCAATTTATTCAAACGCGCCGCAGACTGTGTTCGTTCTGGTGTCGCTGCTGGTCTGCCTCATTCCCACGACCATCGGTGGATTGCTATCGGCCATCGGCATCGCCGGCATGGACCGCCTGGTGCAGCACAACGTGCTGGCAATGTCAGGACGCGCAGTCGAGGCGGCGGGTGACGTCAACACGCTGCTGCTCGACAAGACCGGCACCATCACCATCGGCAATCGCCAGGCGACAGATTTCATCGCCGCCCCGGGAGTCAGCAACGATCAGCTTGCCGACGCGGCGCAGCTCTCTTCGCTGCCGGACGAGACGCCGGAGGGCCGTTCCATCGTAGTGCTGGCGAAGGAGAAATTTGGCCTGCGCGGTCGGGAGCTTGC
>DASWUZ010000045.1:0-12739 GCA_036401395.1 Acidisarcina sp. | reverse complement strand
CCTCGATGGCGCACATCAACCCCGCCGCGCCGGCGCCGATGATTACTACGTCGAACTCTTCATTCACAGTCATCGTCACCCAATCCTATCCGTAGCGTTACGAGGCTGGTGACGATGTGCGGATAGATTCCGATGGCCGGTCGTTGTCCCGACCGTGCGGTTTGAGATGCGCGGGTGCGGACTCGCCTCACTGATAAACTTGAACCTGCATGGTCCTCCCGTTTGTCCGCGAACTGCTGGCGGGCCTCGAGCATTCTGATTCTTTTGAACGGGTACGGAGGCACCTCACCCTCTTTGCCGGGCGTCGCCGTGTGTCAGGACTCACCTCCACGGCCCGCGCCCTTCACCTACCGCTATTTGCCCGCGCCGCCAGCGTCAACGTCAACACGCCGATCGTCATCATCGTGGCCGACAACAAGGCTGCAGACGCGCTCCAGCTATCCGTCCTCGCCGCCTGCGAGTTGACCGGAGCCATCGCGCCCGACCGCGTCCTCAAGCTCCCGGCTCACGATGTGCTGCCTTTCGAAAACATGTCGCCCCACCCCGACATCCAGGAGCAGCGCGCCTCCGTCCTCTGGAAGATGGCCACCGGCGCAGCCTCGATCGTCATTGCCCCCGTCGAGGCCGCTGCCCTGCGCGTCTTCGACGCCGACTACTACACGGGCCTTGCCACGGTGCTCAAGCGCGGCGAAGAGATAGATGTCGATACCCTCGCTGAACACCTCGCCGGGGTGGGCTACACGGCGATGGACGTGGTCGAGATGCCCGGCCAGTTCACTCGACGCGGCGGCATCCTAGACGTCTACTCCCCCGAGATGGACAGGCCCGTGCGCATCGAGCTCTTCGGTGACGAGATCGACTCCATGCGCAAATTTGACCCAGAGACGCAGCGCTCCTCGACGCCACTCGACGAAGCAACGCTGCTCCCCCTCACCGAGATTCCTGTCAAGGAACGCCTCCTCGCTGCTGTCCATGCGCGTCTGAGCGGCCGGGACCGCAACGGCGATTCAGAAGACGGCGCAGAGCTGGCCGAACAGGCCGCCACTGAGGGTAGCGTAACCGTCTTTCCCGGCTGGGAATTCTTCGCCTCGGTGGCCGGCGCGCACGGGACGATACTCGATCTGTTTCCGCGCTGCCAGGTCTTCATCGAAGAGCCGGCCATGATAAGAAATCAGGCGGAACGGTGGTGGACCAAGGTGCAGCAGCGCCACGACCGCAGCGGCATCGGCTCGCTCATCACACCCGAAGACATCTACGTCGACCCCACGACGCTGCTCGCGACCCTGGCCTCGCGACCCGGCCTCGACATCGACCAGCTCGGCGTGGTCGACATCCTCGACGAAGACACAACCCTCGGCGAAATCGAATTCTCCTCCCGCCCAACCCTGCGTTTTCACGGCTCGATCCCTGCATTCATTGAGCAGATCAAGAGCCTCATGACCCAGGAGGCGCGCATCCTGCTGGCCACGCCCAACCAGGGCGAGGTCGAACGCCTCGCGACCCTGCTCCGCGAATACGGCCTGCCCTACCGCCTCGGCAGCCGCGCACAGCACACCGGCAGCGAAAACATCTACGACGAATCAAGCTACCTCGCCGGCGACTACCGCACGCCGATCGTCGTCCGCACTGCGATCGCCAACGGCGTCAGCTTTCCCGACTCCAACCTTGTCCTCTTCGGTGCCAACGATCTCTCCGACGAAGCCGACGTCGCCGCCCGCCCTGCGCCGAAGCGACCCGCGTCAAAGACCGCCGCCTTCGTCTCCGACTTTCGCGACCTCGCCGTAGGCGACTACGTGGTCCACGTCGAACACGGCTTCGCCCGCTACCAGGGCCTCAAAGAGATTGAGCAGGACGGCGTCACTGTCGAGTTCATGATTCTCGAATTTGCCGAGGCGGCGCGCCTCTACGTCCCGCTCACCCGCCTCGACCTCATCCAAAAATATCGCTCCACCGATGCTGGGCCTCCGCCCGTTCTCAATCGCCTCGGCTCGGCGCAGTGGGCTAAGACCAAGGCGCGCGTCAAGAAGGCCATGGAGGACATGGCCGACGAACTTCTCAAGCTCTACGCTCAGCGCAAGGCCGCCGAGGGCCACGCTTTCCCGCCCGACAACGAGTTCCAGCGCGAGTTTGAAGACGCCTTCGACTACAACGAAACCGACGACCAGATCTCCGCCATCGCCGACATCAAGCGCGACATGGAGTCGACCCTGCCAATGGACCGTCTGCTGTGCGGCGACGTCGGCTACGGCAAGACTGAAGTCGCGATGCGCGCCGCCTTCAAGGCCGTTCAGGATGGCAGGCAGGTCGCGGTGTTGACGCCCACCACGATCCTCAGCTTCCAGCATTTCGAGACCTTCAAATCGCGTTTCAAGCAGTTCCCGATAAACATCGAGATGATCTCGCGCTTCCGCTCGCCTAAAGAGCAGAAGGTCATCCTTGAAAAGGTAGAGAACGGCCAGATCGACATCCTCATCGGCACCCACCGACTGCTGTCGAAAGATCTCGTCTTCCACAACCTGGGCCTGCTCGTCGTCGATGAAGAGCAGCGCTTTGGTGTGCGCCACAAAGAACGGCTCAAGCAGATGCGGCGCGAAATTGACGTGCTCGCGATGTCGGCCACGCCGATCCCGCGCACCCTGCATATGTCGCTCATCGGCCTGCGCGACATGAGCGTCATCGAGACGCCGCCCAAGGACCGCATGGCCATCCAGACCGTGGTCGCCAAGTTTGACGAAAAATTAATCCGTTCGGCCGTTGAGGTCGAGCTTGAACGCGGCGGCCAGGTCTACTTCGTCCACAACCGCGTCGAAACCATCTTCGAAATCGCGGCAAAAATTCGAGAGCTCGTCCCCGATGCCCGCGTCGCCGTCGGCCATGGCCAGATGGGCGAGGCCGAACTGGAACGCGTCATGCTCGCCTTCATGCACCATGAATACGATGTACTCGTTGCAACGACCATCATCGAAAACGGTCTCGATATTCCGCTTGCCAACACTATTATTTGCAACCGCGCCGACCGCCATGGACTCTCCGAGCTCTATCAGTTGAGAGGCCGCGTTGGCCGCTCCAACCGTCGCGCGTATGCCTACCTGCTGATCCCTCCCGAGCAGGAGCTCACCGAGATCGCGCGCCGTCGCCTCGCCGCATTGAAAGAATTTTCAGACCTCGGCGCGGGATTCAAGATCGCCGCGCTCGACCTTGAACTTCGCGGCGCGGGCAACATGCTCGGCGGCGAGCAGAGTGGCCACATCGAGGCCGTCGGGTTCGAGATGTACACCACCATGCTCGAAGAAGCGGTCAGCAAGCTCAAGGGCGAGGCGCGCGACCCCCGCGCCACCACCCAGCTCAACCTCGGCATCAGCCTGCGCATCGACGAGAGCTACATCCCCGAAGAGAATCAGCGCCTCCGCATCTACAAACGCATCGCCGGAGCGCAAGACGAAGTCACGATCACCGATGTCCGCGCCGAACTCGAAGACCGCTACGGCGAGCTGCCCGAAAGCGTGCTCCACCTGCTCGCCGCCGCGACCCTGCGCCTCGAATGCGAGCGCGTCGGCGTCTCGCAAGTCGACCGCAAGCGCGATCAGCTGCATCTTCGCTTCAACGAAAAAGCCAACGTCGACCCCGGCCGCCTTATGCAGCTCGTCGCGAAGAACGCAAAACGCGGCGCGCAGTTCACCCCGCAAGGCGTGCTCCGCTATCCGCTCACAGCCTCAAACCCCAAGGCCGTCATGGCCGAGATACGCGCGCTCCTCGAAGACCTCGAGCTCGAAGAAGCGGCCGCCGTTTAATTCGATACCGCCTCGGTTACATATTAAATTTTTAATGAGACGCCTCCTCCCAGTCCCTTAATGGGACGTTCACGACGCACTCGGCTTCGATCAGTCATGCGGGCAATTTGCTCGGTTATCGAAGGTTCCATTGGTCTCTGCGTCGCGCTATGCTAGTTCTTAGAGCAGTACCCGTCATCGAGTGACCGCCGGGCCTTGAATCAAAATTCCTCGCACCAACTGCAAGACTAGCGTCATTGTCATTCACCAGAATGCACCGACGCATCGAACCTATTGAGGCCAAGATGACAATGAAAGTGCGCAAAGCCGTCTTCCCCGCCGCGGGGCTAGGCACGCGGTTCTTACCCGCCACCAAAGTTGTTCCAAAGGAAATGCTGCCGCTGGTCGACAAGCCCATCATCCAATACGGCGTCGAAGAGGCCCTGGCAGCGGGCATTGAAGAGATCATCATCGTCACCGGTCGCGGCAAAGGCGCTATCGAAGACCACTTCGACATCAGCTACGAACTCGACCAGTTGCTCGAGTCGCGCGGCAAAACGGCGCTTCTGCAACTAAGCCGCAAAGTTTCGAGCATGGCGCCAATCGCGTTCATCCGTCAGAAAGAAGCGAAGGGTCTCGGCCACGCTGTTTTGGTCGCGCGAGAGCTCATCGGCGATGAGCCCTTCGCGGTGATACTGCCCGACGATGTGATCGATGCAACAACTCCCTGCCTGAAGCAGATGATCGACGCGTACGACGAAATGCAGGGCTCAATCCTCGCCACTTTGCACGTCGAGGGCCCCGGCATTTCTGCTTACGGCGTGCTCGCCGGAACGCCGCACCCCACCAACCCGCGCCTCGTCGAGGCTAGCGGCATGGTCGAGAAACCAAAATTCGAAGACGCCCCCTCGAAGAACGCCATCGTCGGCCGTTACATTCTGACCCCGGCTATCTTCGACGCACTCGAATCCATCGAACCCGGTTCAGGCGGAGAAATTCAACTCACCGACGGCATCCTTGAATTGCTCAAAACGGAAAAAGTCTACGGCTTCAATTTTGAAGGGAAGCGCTACGATGCGGGCGACAAATCGGGCATGCTGCAGGCCACCGTCGAGTTTGGGCTGAAACACCCGGAGCTGGGTGCGAAGTTTCGCGAATATCTAAAAACTTTGCAGCTTTGAATTTTTAGGCTCAGACTGGGGAGGGCCCTACATAGCCCCGGAGCCGCGCAGGACGGCGGGAATCGTCTGCAGCAGCACTTTGAAATCCAGCCAGAAAGACCAGTTATCGATATAGTCCATATCGAGTTCCATCCACCGCTCAAAGCCCACGCCGCTGCGTCCCTGCACCTGCCAGAGGCACGTGATCCCCGGCCGCACTGTAAAGCGCCGCCGATGCCAGTCCTCTGAAAAACCGCGATAATCGCGCAGCGGCAGAGGCCTCGGGCCCACCAGGCTCATGTCTCCAATCAGCACGTTAAAAAGCTGCGGCAACTCGTCAAGACTCTTCCTGCGCAGGAACGCGCCCACCCGGGTTACTCGTGGATCGCGGTCAACCTTGAAGGTTGGCCCCTGGGTTTGATTCAGGTGTTCCAGGGTCGGCATCAAAGCCTCGGCATTGGTCACCATCGTCCTGAATTTATAGATCCGGAAGCGCCGTTTACCGGCGCCCAGGCGTTCCTGGCTGAAGATGATGGGCCCCGGCGAAGTTAGTTTGATGGCGATGGCAATGACTATCAGCACAGGCAGCGTGGCAATGAGGGCGCAAGCGGAGAAGACAATATCGACCACCCGCTTGCCGGCGCTGCTCAGCTCTCCGCGCTTGGGGCCCGGTACGGTGATCAACTGATGAGACTGCAGGCTCTTGGCGCCGGAATCAAACAGGCTGGCTTCGCAGCGCACTACGATTCCCTGCCCATGACAGTGATTGATGATCTGCTCGATCTGCTTGTAGCAGGAGGCGATAGGAAGGGCGATGATCACTTCGTCGACCGCAGTGTCCCTGAGCAGATCGAGCAGGCGCGACGAGTCACCGAGCAGCATGTTTTTCAAGCGGTCGGGTGCGGAATCCGCATACCACAGGCTGTCAACGAAACCGACCAGCCTATAGCCTGAATGTTCGCGGTCGCCGAGGTCCTGAGCGACCGAGACGGCCCGGCGGTTGGTCCCGATGACGAGGAAATTTCGCCGGTTGCGACCGCCTCGCCGAAGCATCTGTGTTGCAAGCCGCGCGCCTACGCGTAACAACAGCAAACCAGAGAAACACAGGACCCAGAAGAGGACCATCTGTATAAATAGAGAGCCAACCGGCACCCTGGCATTCGAACGCCGCATGAAAAGCCAAACACCCGTCCACGAGGCCGCAAGGACAGAACCTTTCAGGATGGCGGAAACCTGTTTCTCAAATGCAATGGAAAGATAGGACTGGTAGGTTGCGGTCGCGATCATCGAGATATGCCAGCAGAATGCGAGGCCGAGTACCAGGACCAACTGCCATAGCGGATTCCTGAGTTGCACGGACCCGCTCTGCCACATAGGGCGGTCCACCAGGGAGGAAGCAATGACAAGACTGCCACCGCAGACGGCGAGGTCTACGCATTTGCCGATCTCGACTAAGAGCTTGCGACTCGCCGGAGTCATAGTTTCCTTCAGATCTGCCGGCGGCTGGCGACGCCGGATTGTTTAAGCCGACTTCAGGTACTTTTTACGCGCCAGAAGTCTAACATACAGCACGAGACGCACTAAACCCAACAATATTACGACGGCGGCGCGTTGGCGGGAGGTAAAAATTTCTGGCGTGGGTATGTCCGCGTTCCGGGAAGAGAGGCTACACGCTATTCAAATCGGCAGGACCCTCCTAGACGTTACTCTCCCTGGGGGAGGCGAGACCTCCAAATAGTACGACCAATTAAGATCCAAACTCGCCGGAAACCAAGCTGGTTCCGGTTGTCTGAGGCACCTCATGATCAGGACTCGCACTGCCAAGACCTGCAAGGAAGGGATCGAGGCGATACCCCACTAGTGCGGCGGCTTCCAAGGCCTCCTCTACATCGCTCCTGCAACTTGAGATCACCCCCGGGTCTGCACCGCGATTGGTAGCAGCGCCCAGCAAGGCAGGTAGTGGCAACCACCATGCAAGCTCCTCGAAGCCTTCCTTTTGGAAGTACGAAATGCCCTCGGCCTCGTGGAGAACGGTAAGCCAGCGTACGTCTGCGTCAACCCAAAGTGCAGGTGACCGAATTGTGAGCTGCTGAGAGTCGAAGTCGTCCAGGGGAAGATCCATTTCCAGAGTGCCTGTTCCTCTGTGTGCCGTGAAGCCTGCTGGTGCTTGATCGGCTGGATCGTCGGCCACAGGAGCCAGTCGCAGTAGATCGGCATCGGCCGCAGCGGCCGGGTTTGCTTCCACGGAAGCGCCCTCAACCGCCTCGTGAGAGACCCTGGTCGCCCCTTCCAGCGGTTCGACCATGGAATTGTCCACCAACTCATCTTCAAATTCCTCGCCGGTTTCACTGATTGCGGAGGCCTGTTCCGGACCACCACTCTCGGCCAGCAGCAGCACCCGCACCACTCCTGCGAGACGCCAACTTTCCTCACCTTCAAGACCTAAGGCGGCTAGGGCGTGAGCGAGCGGCTCGCGCAGCCGCAGCGTGTCGTAGAGCGACAGCGCCGCTGCCTCCCAATTGACGGGGTTTATTGATTTTGCCAAGCCGTTCAGCGCGGCCAGGAAGAAAATCGCTGCCCAGATCGCCGTACCATTTTTTGGGGCGCCGGCGGACTGCGTGGTCGCGGCCTCGATCAGCCAAGGGGCGGGGAACTCCGCCTTTAAGCTGGGAAGTGCGATCGCAGCGTGTAGAACTTCACGCCATTCGCTTTCGGGGACTGGAGACGCCGCCGATTCTTCCCGCTCGCCTGCGATGAGCGCGTAAGCAGCGCTGGATTCGGCAAGAAAAGGCCCGCATCGCTGCCATGCTTTGCTGAACCACTCCTCCATTGGCAGCACGCCTGCGGATATACTCGCATCCTCTGCCTTTAACGGCGATTCTCCAACATTGCCGTTCTCATCATTCTTGGCTGGATGGGAAATTTGCAGCTCAGCCCCAGGAGGATGTGGCCGAGTCTCTGCACCTGAAGCCGCGCCAATCCTTGCCAGTTCGTGGATCAACCCTGGATCGAGCAAAGCGCGTAGCGCTTCGTGGGCAGGGCGCAACTCCAAATGGACCAATCCGTTTTCAAGGTCGGGGATGCCGTGGCCGTTTAGCTGATCGCAAAGCTGGTCCCACTTCTTCTCGGCGGTGGCCCGCAGTTCGCGCCAGTCCAGCAACACGTGACACTGATAACCCTGCAAATGCATTCCCAGGCCGCGCTCGG
This sequence comes from Acidisarcina sp., assembly GCA_036401395.1. Lineage (GTDB taxonomy): Bacteria > Acidobacteriota > Terriglobia > Terriglobales > Acidobacteriaceae > DASWUZ01. Next base: position 4,602 of record DASWUZ010000045.1, on the reverse strand, counting down.
CCACTTCACTTGCCCTTCGCAGATATTGAAGGCCGGTGAGCGAATCGCGCCAAGCCAGGATTGCCGCCGAGTCATCGCTGAAGCCGAGAGTGTCTCCAAGCCGTTGCCGGCGCTGTTGACCGGAGCCCTTGTCTGCGTAGGCCGCCGAAAGATCAATCCTGCCATGGGCAGAGGAGTAGCTGTTGTTATAGAGCACGACGGCGCGGGCGTCGCCGCTTCGGTTGGAGTAGGCGAAGACATTCTCCTCCACTGCGCCGTCGTCGCGAACGAAGTCATAGAGGCGGAAGTTGCTGCTCTCCGCGAAAAGCCACCGCTGGTGCAGCAATGGAGCAATCTGGCGCTGATGGCGATCCACCAGCCAGGGATCGGGTGATTCGTTGAACCTTGGCCGCCGGTACTCCATGCCGTATTTCTCGGTGTAGCCCTCAACCTGGCCGTGGCCGAACATCGGGAGGCCCGGCAGGGTCGCCATCAATGCTGCAACTCCGAAGCACTTGTCTCCATTGCCGAACTGGTCGATGGCTGTACGCTCATCGGGATTGCTCATGAAGTTCACATAGCGCTTCATGATGTCGGGGTCGAACTCCAGGGTCTTTTTGAGCACGCTGCGGTAGTTGGCATTGTCTTCGTCACGCAGCATCACCATGAATGCGCTGTTGTACACGCGATGCATCCCCAGCGTGCGCACGAAATAGCTCTCCATCAGCCAGAAGGCCTCTGCGAGGAGCAGAGTGCCGGGAACTTCAGCGGCGACGCGGTCCACCACTTCGCGCCAGAACTCATTGGGCATGACCCGGTTAAATTCTTCATCCGACATGCTGTACTCGGCGCGGGAGGGAATGGCTCCACTCGCGCCCGGCCCAGGAAACCAGAGCCGGTGGAAATGCCGCTTTGCAAGGGTCATAGCGGCATCGAAGCGGATCACGGGAAACATCCGCGCTACTCGCAGGATTGTTTGAATGACCTGTTCGCGGACAGCAGGGTTCATGTAATCGAGCTGAGCGGTATCGTTCCACGGAAAGCTGGTGCCGTCGTTGCCGTGATAGATGTAGCGCATCTCGCCGCTCTGGCGATCAATGCGGCGGAAGACCACGGCCGCGTCTGTCTGCTCGTAATAGTGCTTCTCGATTTTGATCTCAACACGAGGGTCGGGCGACAGATCAGGCCCGTCGAAGTTGTAAGCGGGGTAAGGCAAATCGTGACGCGAAAGAAACCAGTCCGGATGCTCAACCACCCAGGGCGAATCGATGCCCATGTGGTTCGCCACCATGTCGCTGGCCAGTCGAATGCCTCGCCGGTAGCAGCGGTCCCGCAGGCTTATGTAAGCCGACTCGCCGCCAAGGTCGGCCGCGATCTGGTAGTCGTAGAGCGAATAGGCAGATGCCACCGCATCCGCATTCCCGCATAGTTGCTTGATGGTCTGCGACGCTCGGCTGCGCTCCCAAACCCCGATCAGCCACAGCGAATTCATCCCTCGCCGCGCCAGCACGTCCAGCTCTTCATCGGGAATCTGATCCAGCCGGGTAATCGACCGCCCATACTGCCGCGTCAGCTGCGCCAGCCATACATAAGTACTCTTCGCCAACAGCACCGCCGTCGGCATCCACGCAACGTCGGGGCTGAACTTCTCATACTCCGGCGGCGGCTGGCTCTCTGCGCTCACCGAACCCGACCCACCTGCGCGCCCGCTGATCCACTCCGAAACGTTTCCCCAGCCAGCCTCGTGCCCGCCGTGATCGTCCCCCGCGCCTCCCTCCGGATGGAAGCGCATCCAAACGGCGCGTTCCTCCTCCTGCAAAATTTCGGCGGCGACGGTGAGTCCATGTTGCAGACCGGGAGCGAGCAGGGGCTTCCAGGCCCTCCGGATGCGGGCAAGCTGCCTCGGCAGAGACTCCGGCGCCGCCAGCGCGGGCGCACGCAAAAGCTCAAAAATTGTGACCGGGACTTTGGCGTCTGGAGCGGCATCCTGGACGGCGCGGGCGCGTTTTACAGAGGAACCGGCCGCTAAGCCGCTGTCGTCATTCGCCGATGCATCGTCGCCTGCGATAAGGTCGGCAGCGTTAACTTCGACTCTGGGCCGCGTGGCGAAGTAGGCGGGAAGACTCGCGGTCACTTGCGCGTATGCTGTCTTTTCGGCGAGATCGCTGTCTTCAAAAAGCTCCTGAAAAGGCTGGAAGGCCAAGTTGTGGTTGGCCATCCACAGCAGCATCATCTCTTCCAAGGCCGCAGCGCGGTTGGGAGCGCCGTCGGTGGCCCCGGCCAGCCATTGCGCCGGAGTCAGGTTACCGCGATAGACCTCCACGCCCGGAAAATATTCCACGAACCGCAGCAGCAGCTTATCGAGATTCTCGCCACCTACCTTATCCGCGAACCAACGCAGCGCATCGGTCATCACCGCCGGATCAAACTGCTTACGGTAGCTCGCCATCACCGCGTGCGTGGCCTCGTCGATCAGGCCCATCGTGTAAAGCGCCGCAGCCAGGACCGTCTGCTCCGGCGGACTCGCCGCCTCCCGCACCTGGTTCATGCGATGAGCAAACTCGCGGCTGGCCGAGAGGCTGGCGAAAACTACGTTGCCCGTCAGGGAGGACAGCGTTTCATCGAACCGGTAGCGGTCCCGCGCATCCCGCGATATGTGAAATTCCATCATCGACTAATCGCCCCAGCCGCAATCACTGCCATAGGATGCTACAGCCACGCAAGCGACTTGTCTCGAAAGCCATTTCACAGAATCGCCGGCTGCCCCATTCTTGCGCACTTGCAAGGGTGGGTACGCCTAGCGTCCGTTCTCCTATCGGGCCCGGCACCAAGGGTGCCCCATTCATGAAGACAGCACCAACGTCTTCACTGAGTGGGATCAACGCGCACCGTCCCGCACAGAGTCAGATCTAGAAGCTACTCTTCACCAATGCCAACCCCTCATCCTTAGAATGAACCCGCCCCTCCAACTGAGCATCCTCAACCGCCGCCAGCATTGCCTTGAACCCCGGCCCCGGCCGATACCCCGCCTCGATCAGGTCCTTACCCGTCACCAGCAGCGCCGGCCGCACATGCTCTGCGGGCATCGTCTCGTAGCGCTGCCTCGCAAAGTCATACAACGTCAGGTCGCCGAAGCTCGACAGCACGTCCATACGATGCAGGGCCAGGTGCTGCTCAAACGAAGGGAGGCGAAAGAACCGCTTCAGCGTCGACTCCTTCATGCGCATCACGTCGCCGAATCGCATGTGGTTCTCGATGAGCGAAAGTATCTGCGCGGTGTCGTCGCTCGAAAACCGCAGCCGATGGCAAATCGCCTCGGCCATCCGCACTCCAACCTCGACATGGCCGTCAAACCGGATCCGGTCAGGGGCGCGTCGAAAGGTCGGCGGCTTACCCACATCGTGCAGCAGCGCACCCCACGCCAGGGTTGCCGGAACGCCCGCCTGCAATTTCTCAAGAAGCATCAGGGTATGCGTCCAGACATCGCCCTCGGGATGAAACTCCGCCGGCTGCTCGACGCCCTTCATCCGAGCAATCTCAGGCAGCACCTCGGCCAGCAGCCCGTTCGCATCGAGCAGTTCGAAGGCACGCCGTGCGCGACCCTCGGTAAGCATCCGCGTCAGCTCATCCCGCACCCGCTCGTTGCTGACCTGCGAAATTCCCGCAGCCTGCGCGCGAATCGCCGACGCCGTCCCCGCCTCAATCTCAAAGTCGAACCGGGCTGCGAACCGGACCGCGCGCAGCATCCGCAGCTTGTCTTCCTGAAACCGCACCGCCGGATCGCCGATGGCCCGCACCACCCCGGCCGCCAGATCAGCACGGCCTCCGACAAAATCGACGACCGCCGCATCGAGCGAAGTAGCGTCAACCGTCCCGCGACCACCCAGCAGTGGGTCAAGCAGCATTCCATTGATCGTGAAATCCCGACGGGCTACATCCTCCTCCGCGCTCGTAGAAAAGCGAACCGAGTCCGGCCGGCGCCCATCCGAATAAGCGCCATCGCTGCGAAACGTGGCCACCTCGGTCACGATCTCCCGCTCACCAACGTCGCTGGCGACCAGCACCACGCCAAAGTGAGCGCCGACCGCAAAGGTTCGCTCAAACATCTCGAGCACTACCTCGGGAAGCGCGCTCGTGGCGACGTCAAAATCGTCGGGCACCCGGCCCAGCAGGAGGTCGCGAACGCAGCCGCCGGCGAACCAGGCCTCATACCCGCTGGCGCGTAGCCGCTCCACGATGCCTGCCGCCGCTGCCGCCCCCCCGCCAGCCCCCCAAACCGCGGGTGCCCCATTCATAAAGTCAGCCTCACCCTCTTCATGAGTGGGAGAGTCCCACCGATACTCGACCACCTCGTCCAAACCATTGCACCACGCCGCGAAGACATCACTCCCATACTATAAAGACGTGCTCGCACCTCAGAATCGTCACGGAAAAGACCCTACGGCCCCGGTCTCGGAACAACCCGAGGCCGAGCCGTCCAAGGGCATCATCCTGGGCATTGAAAGCTCGTGCGATGAGACGGCTGCGGCGGTTGTGGTCCGCGGGCAACGCACGCTTTCTAACGTGGTCGCGTCGCAGATCGCTACCCATGCGCTGTATGGCGGAGTGGTGCCGGAGCTTGCC
>DASWUZ010000044.1:0-13139 GCA_036401395.1 Acidisarcina sp. | reverse complement strand
GGCCATCGTGGTCGGCGGCATGTCGGAAGGCTCGCAGCTTCAGGCGATCCGCCGCGGCGCACGCCTGATCGTCGCCACCCCTGGACGCCTCGAAGATTACCTCAAGCGCCGCCTGGTCAAGGTCGATCAGATCAACATCCTCGTGCTCGACGAAGTGGATCGCATGCTCGACATGGGCTTCAAACCGGCCATCAAGCGCATCGCGGCCGCGCTGCCGGCGCAGCGCCAGACCTTGTGCTACTCCGCGACCCTGGATCCTCAGATTAAGGAAGTCGTACGCGAATACCTCAAGGATCCCGTCCGTGTTGAGTTAGGTTCCGTCCTTAAGCCGGCCCCCAACGTCCGCCTTCAGACCTTTGAAGTCACCACCGACAAGAAGCTGGAACTTCTCCAGCACCTCATCAAGACTGAGAAGGGCAGCTTCCTCGTCTTCGTGCGCACCAAGCACGCCGCCGACCGCGTTTCTGAGAAACTGATCCGCGCCGGCGTCAACGCCACCTGCATTCACGGCGACCGCTCCCAGGGCCAGCGCAACGCTGCGCTCAAGAGCTTCTCTATGGGTCACCATCGAGTGCTCGTAGCCACTGACGTGGCTGCCCGCGGCATTGACGTTGCCGACGTAGGCCATGTCGTCAACTACGACATGCCCAAGGTTGCCGAAGACTTCGTGCACCGCGTAGGCCGCACCGGCCGCGCCTCTGCCCACGGAGTAGCCTCCACCTTCGCCGCCCCCGAAGAGCGCGGTGACCTGCGCAAGATCGAGCGCACACTGAAGATCACGATGGAGCGCTTTCGGGTCAAGCCAGCTTTCATGGGCCAGCCCATGACCATGCCTAAATCAGCAGCCTCCATGGCCAACTAGCTCCATCAATACCACGTCGGACCAATGAAGGGCAGGCCATCAGGCCTGCCCTTTCTATGTTTTATCCACCGCATATCGCATCGCCGCCGTTTATCACCGTGTGCTGGGCATAGGACGATGATAGTGGGAAAGGAACACTCGACCAGCTCGGCTCATTCTGCTCAACGGACTGCGGAACGCATCACTTGGAGTAATTGACACATATCTTATCGAAAGAGCATCATCGCAAGTATGAGAACCACACTTTCCATCGATGATGACGCTTTGCAGATAGCTAAGCAATACGCCGCCGCAAATGGCAGCGGACTGGGCAAAGCAGTCTCCGAGCTAGTTAAGCGTGCGGTCGCCCCACCTTTGAAGATGCGACGGTCAGAGGCTGGCTTTCTGATCTATGATCGTCCACCCGGCAACATCATCACCTCGCAGATGGTTAAGAATATGGAAGACGAGATCGACTGATGGATCCGGTATATTTGTTGGATGTGAACGTTCTGGTTGCCCTGCTTTTGGCCGAACACGAGCATCATGACCGAGCCAGCCGATGGTTTAAACGTCTGCCGAATCCGCGATGGGCAACGTGCCCCATGACTCAAGCTGGCTTTCTCCGGCTTGCGTCCAACGCTTTCGTAACATTCTCGCCCCACAGCCCCGGTGAAGCCATCCATCTGCTGGCGGACAATTTAAAGGATTCAAATCACATTTTCTGGCCCACGCATTTGGGATATAGAGAAGCCACCGCTCCGTTTTCGCACAAACTCACAGGGCATAGACAAGTAACGGACGCCTACCTTCTCGGCCTCGCAATGAACAAGAAAGCCAAGCTAGCCACGATGGATTGGGGCATCGGTGCCCTGCTTCCGCCGGAAGAAGCATCTACCTGGATCGCCCAGATTTGAAAGCGACAACCGCGTTCGACAGGATGCCGGTCAAACAGCCAGGACACCTTCACTCTCAACAACCCCGGCCCCGGCGAGCCTCACGACAAGCACAGTGATGTCGTCGTCCTGTCCAAATTCGCAGGCCGATTCGCTGATGGACCCAGCGCTCGGCGACCCCGACAACAAATCCTCTAGCCGCGAGAAGCCGTATAACTCACCCTGACGGTTGCGCGCCTCAATTACTCCGTCGGTGTAGAACACGAGCCGGTCAGCTACCCCGATATCCACCCTTTGCGATCCGTATACTGAGTCCTCATCGAGCCCCAGCGGCAGCGACCCGGAATGCGGCAATTCCCGTCCGTTCAAATAAGGCGCAGGGTGCCCCGCGTTCGCCAGCCAGCATTCTCCCGACGGAGAAAGGCGCGCCACGATGCCCGTCGCGAACCCGCCCTGCATGCGTCCGATCAGCCGCCGGTTTACCCCAGCCAATATCTTCGATGGATCCTCGCTCTGCTCCGCTAACGTGCGTAGAGCACCTACGATCAGCGAAACCGTCATCGCCGCGCGCAAACCCTTACCGCTGACGTCTCCTATCACGACCAGCGTGTCGCCGCTCGCCAGCGGAATCACCTGGAAGAAATCCCCACCAACCTCCGCCGCAGGCTTGTAAACACTTTCGATGGCCAGCCCAGGCGTAGCTTCGAACACGTCAGGAATCAGCACCTGCTGGATCTCCTGAGCAGACTTGAACTCCGCCTCGATAGCAACCCGGCGTTGCCGCTGTTGCGCGGCGTATTTCCAACTGGCGTAGATCAGCGCCGCCAGCAGCAGGATCTGAAGCAGGTCGGCAACGTGGACATTCATACCCCAGGGCGAAAAAATCGTCCTGGTAATCTTCTCGCTGAGCGTCCAGTGCGTATAGCGGATTCCCTGTACGCTCGCCACCCGCACAACAAAAAACATCTGCACCATAAAGGCCGCTACGCCGACCAGGATGCTGGGAGTCTCCTGGTGACGACGGAGGCCGGCAAACAGCAGCACGAAGGCATATAGCTCCACCCCCGTAACCACTACGGTGAGGATGCCATCCCACACCTGTCCGGTATGCCCTAGCTGAACCCAGTAGAGGAGGACAACTCCGTCCAGCGTGCCTGCGATCATGGAAATGATGGAAAGCGTCGACGTGACAACCAGCCAACGGCGGCTCCGGTTGAGTCCAAACAGCCATAGCAGGATGAACCACAGGGTCACATCGCTAAGCGTCACAAAGGGCTGCACCACTCCATATCCCCAAAGATAGGAAATGGGCAACTGCATCCCGGTCAGGAAGAACGAAACGAGTTTGTCAAAGTAGGAGAGGAATATCCAGAAGAAGAGCCACTGGCGGCGATCGCGCAGCCACGCCACCAGGCAAGCCACCATCATCAGCAAGTCCAGCAGTGTAATCACCCAACCGATCAACCGCCCGTGCAGACGTTGGTACCAGTTGGCTGACAACATATCGCTGACGCTGGCGCTGTCTCCGATGCGTGGTGTTGCGTTGAAGCCGCCAAGCGTGTCCGGATCGAAAGAACCGGCCATGGCCTTCCAGACCCGGAACGCCAGCACCCCCGAGACCGGCGGGTTCGGCGGCAGAGGGATTGAAACCGGTCTCGGAACCGCGTACGCGTAGACGTGCGGCGGAGGGCTGCCCACGTTGCCGATCTCCCTCCCGTTCCAGTAAACCTGGACCGCGTCATCCACCGGCGGCAGGTAGAGGGCAAGTCCTGATGCCGCACCGTTGCTCGGCGTGATCGAGATGTGGCGGCGGTACCATGCGAATCCCGTGTAACCGGGATGTCCTTGCGCCCCCCACGTAGTGTCCGCAGTGATCTGCTCCCATCCTGAGTCGTCGAAGCCCGGCTGTGCCCAATTCATCTCGTCGCCAGTCCTGAACTGCCACTTGCCATCAATTGCCACTGTTCCCCTACCTACCTCTTGGCTCACGAACGGAACCTCGGGCGCGGCGCTCAAAAGGTGGGGCGCAGAGAGAACAGACAATAGCGCAAACAGCAAAGCTGGACGGTGCATGGGCGGAATATAGCAGATACGTCCTCCACATTCCTTCAAAAACAGCAGCTTAGAGGTCGACATCCCGCGGATGGGAGGTGGGGCTCCTTGAAGCGGCTCACCCAGAAATCAGCATCCATATAACGCAAGCCGACAATTATCACCGCAAACAAAATAGGAGAGCCACGGAATGCCCACCCCCAACCGAGTATGGTTCATCACCGGAGCGTCAACCGGTTTCGGCCGTTTGCTCGCTAAAGAAGTCCTTCGGCGCGGCGAGCGCGTCATCGCCACCGCCCGCGACTCATCCAGAATCGATGATCTCGTCACCGATTACCCAGAAACGGCCCGCGCCTTCGCCCTCGACGTAACAAAGCCCGCAGAAATCATGGCCGTCTCCAACCAGGCCATCAACGCCTTCGGCCAGGTCGACGTGCTCGTCAACAACGCAGGCTACGGCGTCAACGGAGCCATCGAAGAGGTCTCCGAAGAAGAATTCGAGCCCATGTTCCAGACCAACATCTACGGCACCATCCGCACCACGCGCGCCTTTCTGCCGCATCTGCGCGAACGCCGCAGCGGACACATATTCAACCTTTCCTCGATAGGTGGCCTGGTCGGCGGAGCGGGATGGGGCTTCTACAACACAACCAAATTTGCCGTCGAAGGTTTCAGCGAAGCACTGGCGGCCGAGATGAAACCTCTGGGCGTCCATGTCACCATCGTCGAACCCGGTCCGTTCCGCACCGACTTCCTCGGCCGCTCAAGCAAACTCGCAGCCGTTGAGATACCCGACTACGAGCAGACCGCGGGCAAGGCCCGCGAATACCTCCGCACCCAGTCCGGCAAACAGCCAGGCGACCCGCAGCGTGCCGTTGAAGCCATCATCACCGTGTCCAACGACCCAAACCCGCCCGTTCATCTCCTCCTGGGCAAGCCAGCACTGACCCGCTTCCGCGACAAACTCAAGCTGTGGGAAAAAGAGGTAGCTCAATGGGAAACCCTAAGCCTGGGCGCCGACTTCCCAGACGGCAAGTGATTCGCATCGATCGAAGGAAAACTAAAGGCATGCCGCGACCCTGACGATGATATGTTCCTGGAATGCGCCATGCGCGCAAAAGCCGATATCCTCGTTGCCGGAGATAAAGATCTGCTTGTACTGGGGCGCTTTGAGGGAATAAGGATCGTCACCCCGGCAGAGTATCCACGGAACAACCTGAAGAGATCAAGGCCGAGCCAAAGCGGTAGTTGAGGAAGTATTAACATCGAAAACCCTGCACCCCTCCATCTGCTGCTGAAATCGGCCCGCCGGATGCAAGAACAAGCCTACCCGCGCATCACCCGACCCATAAGCCCAGTCCATCAGCCAAACACCATCCGGCCGCGGCTTTGACACCACGTGCAGCATGAACCCCTTATGAACATTGGCCAGCAACCCTCCGCCGACCTTGACATCTTTCGTCCCATGCATCTCGACATCCTGCAACTGCCCAGTCTCTTCATCAATAGCGATCGTTCCCGCCATAGCCTGAATAAACCGCTCCGGCAGCGTATCGGCCTTTTTGCTCTCATCCCCGGCCGCATCGAACACGATCGTTGGCCGCCCCGCCACCATCGTCCGCCGCTCGTTCGTCAACTTCGATAACCGAAGAAACGTGTCAGGCCCGATCGTCACCTCGCCACGCTTCTGCGAAGCCTTCTCGTCCTTCGACGCCTCTTCTATTCTCTTTTTTACTTCCGTGTCCTGTTTTTTCTGCTCGCTCTCCGAAAGCGGCTTGCCGTCTTTCAGCACCGTCTGCGCAATCTGATGTCCGCGTACAAAAAATATCTCGCGCTCGGCGGTCTCCGTCTTCTTCACCACTCCCTTGCTGTCCACATCGGAATTCGTGTCCAGTTCCCGGCACATATATTTTTCGCGGTCGGCCTTCTGCTTCTCGGCCCCCGCAACCGCCCGCCCGCGAAGCTCCTCTACGTTCGGCAGCGGCTTTACATCCGCCGCCCCAGCATCATGGCCCGCCAAAGCAAACGCCGTCAGCAGTAACACTCCGAATAAACAAACTTTGCGCATTAATCTCCCTGATGCCTAACAACAGCGGCTGCCGAACACACGTTCACGGAAGACACACACCCGCAAACCCGTTGCCGCGCAAGTTGTCGAGAAACTATAAGGAAAGATACGTAGAAACAAACCAGCAGTTCCCCCACCGGTCCATCACGGCCGCCGAACGGTCCCCATAAGGCTTGTCCGCCGGCGCGTCCACCGGCTCAGCGCCGGCCCTCAGTGCCGCCTCAAACGACGCATCCGTGTCCGGCACGTAGATGTGCAGGTAACAGGCCGTCGGCTCGTTCCCCGCCGCCGAGTCGTCGACCTCAAAGGTGGCGTCCCCAATGTGCAACGTGGCGTGAAGCACCAGACCCTCAGGCGACCGCGCCAATCCCGAAGACTCTGCACCGAATGCTGCCTCCGCGAACGCGATCAGTCCATCTGCCTCGAGCACATGCAGAAACGGCTGCACCGACGAAACACTTTCCATCTCGTCGGCCCAACTCCCCGCCTTAGAGACATACCACCGGTTTCCGAAGCGGTCCTTCACCGTACCCTGCCGATCGCCCCACGGCTGGTCCTCGACAAGTGTGACAGCAATTGCCCCCGCCTCGAGCGCCTTCGCATAAACTATGTCTGCGTCGTTAACGTACAAATGCACCGCCGCAGCCGCCCCCGGATAAGTCTCACGGGCCTCGCCGACCTCAACTGCGCCATTGCCGATGGCCACCACGGCATAAACTATCGACCCGTCTTCGGCCGGCACGCGAAGCTGCTCAACTCCCCCAAAGGCAGCCTTCAGAAAATCTATGAGCCCCGCAGCATCCCGCACCACCAGCGAAGGCGCGATCGACCTCAGCCCCGGCCGCTGATAACTTGCCGCCGCCGCAGCCCCCCTCTGAACTCCCGCTTCCTCGGCCATCGCATCCCCCCTCCATTACCTTGCCCCACCTGCGCGCTACGTGAAGTATAAAGTCCGTGCCCATAACTAGCGCCGGAATCAAAACCGCACCCGCTCCTTTGTGCTTCAATAAAAGAACCATGCTGAAGCCAGCGACAAAAATTGGGCGCAAGTTTCAGAATCCTGTACCCACGACCGTCATGGGCCCGGACAAGATGCTCAAGGTCCTATGGGCATTCGTCAATAACAAGGCAGAACGCGTCCCCGCCCGGCAGCCCGGCCCCTTCCACACCGACCCCAACATCTATAACCACCCACCCGCCAGCGGACTGCGCATCACCTGGATGGGCCATTCCACCTCACTCGTCGAAATCGATGGCTTGCGCGTGCTCATCGACCCAGTGTGGGATAAGCGCGCCTCTCCGCTCTCATGGGCGGGCCCCAAGCGCTTCTTCCCCGCGCCGCTGCCGCTTGAAGAGCTCCCGGCCCTCGACGCCATCCTCATCTCCCACGACCATTACGACCACCTCGGCCAGTCGACCATCCAGACCCTGGCCCAGCTCGACCAGACTAAGAATGCACGCTGGATCACCTCGCTGGGGGTGGGGAAATTCCTGACCGGCCACTGGGTAAATCCCACGCAAATTACAGAACTCGACTGGACGCGGTCCATCACCCTCACGGCCCGCCTGATCACCGCATATCGGACCAGAGCAAACCGCGATCCCAGAGAATTGACCATCACCGCTCTGCCCGCCCGCCACTTCTCCGGCCGTGGACTCGGCAACCGCTTCGAAACTCTCTGGTCCTCCTTCGTGCTCAAGGGCCCACGCCACAATATCTACTTCGGGGCCGACTCAGGCATGTGGGATGGCTTCGCCGAAATTGCAGAGCAATATGGCCCCTTTGACCTCACCATGCTCGACACCGGCGCATATAACGAGTTATGGAAAGACGTCCACATGGGGCCCGACGGCGCGGCCGAAGCTTTTGTAGCCATGGGCGCGCCTGGCCTGCTCATGCCCATCCATTGGGGACTCTTCGACCTCGCGCTGCACGCCTGGCGGCAGCCAATCGAACGCATCACCGCTATCGCCGACCAGATAGAACTCCGCCTCTGGTCACCCGAGCCAGGCCTGCCAACCGAGGTGGTCGCCAACCGCGAACACCGCTCCAGCTGGTGGAAGCCGGGCCCCGGCCCGCAAAATAAGAAGGGCCAGCAGTCAGCCGCCCTCTCCCACCCCCGCCGCCGGTTCACAGAACGCTAAGCGTCCACTCGATCAAAGGAGTACTTGGCTCAACCCCTCGGCAATCCCTGGTCTTGACCGGAGTTATCATTGGGTGATAACTTTGATGCAGCGATGAAGAGTCGCGATTCCAACCTCGATACTCTCCTGCTACTCGACGGCGAGACCTTCGTCGCTCACGCAGAAGGAAAGTGTTGGGTCAGCTTTGGACGGAAGTCGAATCAATTCTGACTAAGAGGGACCTCTAGCCATGAAAACATTAAAGGTCGGCATCGCAAGCCTCGAGCAGTACAAGCGCAGGACTCTCGCCATCGCACGCGGAGAATACGTCCCTGCCCCCAACGAACCGAAGGTCTGGTTTCAATCGCTGGAGACCATGTCGCAGGTGCTCTCGGACAAAAACCGCGCGCTGCTGGCGCTGATAGCGCGAACCCAGCCGCAATCGCTCACCGAACTAACCGAAAAGACTGGCAGGGCCAAATCGAACCTCTCTCGCACGCTCAAAACGATGGAACGCTACGGGCTCGTGCATTTAGAGGAAGGCCCGGGCCGTAAAATCGCACCAAAAGTGAATTACTCCGGAGTAGAACTGCAAATGACTTTCCACTAAACGTCATTTAGCAACCCCTAAGTTTTCTTCAGTGCGTCTGACTCGGAGGCAACCGGTCCGTCGGACACTCCATGCTAACCTCAAGAGTTGGCCAACAATGCCCCACGACCTTCCCAAAGCCTATGAACCTGCAGCAATAGAAGACCACTGGGCGGAGTACTGGGTCCGCGAAAAAATCTTCGACGTTCCCACTCCCTCCCAGGCCGAAAAAGACCGGGTGCCCCATCCTTCCGGCTCTTCAGCAGACGAGCTGCGCCAAGCGCCCGGCACATCAAAGCCGCAACGCCCCTTCACCATCCTCCTCCCGCCCCCTAACGTAACCGGCCAGCTCCACATGGGCCACATGTTCGAGCAGGCGGAGATCGACATCCTCATCCGCTGGCGCCGCATGTGCGGCGACCGCGCGCTCTGGGTCCCGGGCACCGACCACGCCGGCATCGCCACCCAGATGATGGTCGAGAAACAGGTAGTCCTCGAAGGCGCCACCCGCCAGCAACTTGGCCGCGAAGCCTTCGTTGAACGCGTCTGGAAATGGAAGCAGCACTACGGCGGCGCGATCCTCGATCAGATGAAGCGCCTCGGTGCGAGTGTCGATTGGTCCCGCGAATACTTCACCATGGACGACCACCTCAGCGTCGCCGTCCGCGAAGCATTCGTCCGCCTCTACGAACAGGGCCTCATCTACCGCGGCGCATATATCGTCAACTGGTGCCCGCGGTGCCAGACCGCCCTCTCCGACCTTGAAGTCATCCACGAAGAGCAAACCGGCAAAATCTACGAATTCAGCTACCCCGTCGCGGGCGAGCCCGGCACCTTCCTGAACATCGCAACCACGCGCCCCGAAACCATGCTCGGCGACGTGGCGGTGGCCGTGCACCCGGACGACGAGCGGTACAAGCATCTCCACGGAAAATTTCTGCTACTCCCCCTCAGCGGAACCGCCCCTTCCGCCGCGCGAAGCATTCCCGTTATCCCTGACCCATGGGTGAGCCCCGAATTCGGCACCGGAGCAGTGAAAGTAACGCCAGCGCACGACCCGGACGATTTTGCCCTGGGCAAGCGCCATGATTTACCGTCGATCAAAGTGCTCGACGAGAGCGCGCACATGAACGCCAATGCAGGAGCATACGCCGGACTAGATCGCTACGAGGCCCGCGCCCGCATCGTCGCCGATCTCGACGCGCTCGGCCTCGTCGTCTCCATCAAAGACCATACCAACGCCATCGGCAAGTGCGACCGCTGCAAGACCGTAGTCGAGCCGCTGCTCTCAACCCAGTGGTTTCTCGCGGTCAACAAAACGCCCGCCGCCGGAGGCCAAAGCCTCGCCGCAAATGCCATCGCCGCCGTCGAACAGGGCCACATCCGCATCACGCCTGACCAATACCGCAAAACCTACGACGAATGGATGAAGAACATCTACGACTGGTGCATCTCGCGCCAGCTGTGGTGGGGCCACCGCATACCCGCGTGGCACTGCGCAACCTGCCGGCAGATGACCATCGCCCGCGTAGACCCAACAGCGTGCGAACATTGCAACAGCACCGCCCTTACTCAGGAAACCGACGTCCTGGATACCTGGTTCTCGTCCGGCCTGCTTCCTTGCACGGTCTTCGGCTGGCCGCCGCCAGAAGGTGAAAGCACGCCCGATCTAGACTCCTTCTACCCGACGCAGCTTCTCATCACCGGCTTCGACATTCTTTTCTTCTGGGTGGCGCGCATGATCATGCTTGGCTGCCACTTCATGCTCGACGTGCCCACGCCCGACGGATCGCCGCGCACCCTCGCCGATGCCGTCCCGTTCCGCGAGGTCTACATTCACGCCCTCATCCGCGACGCCAACCGCGAAAAAATGTCGAAGACCAAGGGCAACGTCATCGACCCCATCGGGATCGTCAAGCAATACGGCACCGACGCAGTGCGCTTCACCCTCGCCGCCATGGCCTCGCCCGGCACCGACATAGCCTTCAACGTAGCCCGCACCGAAGGCTACCGCGCCTTCGCCAACAAAATCTGGAACGCCGCCCGCTTCATCTTCATGAATGTAGAGCGCGCCAAAGAAGCCGACATCACCGTCAACCTGTTGTCTCTCGCCCCGCATTCATCGTCCGAACCAAAAGCGGGTGCCCCATTCATCGCGCACTCTGCGATGAGTGGGTTGGACCAACCGATTGAGTCTCGGTGGATTCAATCCCGCCTCAATCAAACCACCGGGGAGATCAATCGATCTCTCTCCGAATACCGCTTCGACGAAGCGGCCAACCTCATCTATCAATTCTTCTGGGGCGAATTCTGCGACTGGTACCTCGAAATCGTTAAGCTACGCCTGGACTTCGCCGACACAGCAGACAAAGCCCAAACCACCGCCGCCCTGACCACCCTCCTAACCGTCTTCGAGGCCTCGCTCCGTCTACTCTCCCCCTTCATGCCCTTCCTGACCGAAGAGATCTGGCATGCCCTCTACGACAACAACCCTCCCGCCAAATCGATAGCTCTCACGCGCTACCCACTCCCCGGCCCAGACCTCATCAACCCTGAAGCTGACCGCGAAATGCTTCTCCTCCAGGACCTGATATCAGCCGTAAGAGCAGCCCGCAAAGACCTCGCTGTCGAAGAAAAGGCCATGGTCCCCACCCTCATTCACACCAGCGCCAGCAACCGAGGCCTCTTCGAAAGCAACGCCGACATTATCCATAAACTAGCCCGCGTCTCGTCTATAGAATTCCCCGACACGCTCCCCGAGGGCTCAGCCAAGCGATCGAGCCCCGGCTTCGACGTATCCGTGATTTACGAGCGCACCATCGACGTCGCCGCCGAGAGCGAACGGCTCACCAAAGATCTCCTCCGCTACGAAAAAGAACAGCTAAACGCCCAGCGCCAACTAACCAACGAAGCATTCCTGGCAAAAGCCCCCGCTCCAGTCGTAGAAGGCATCCGTCGCCGCGCATCAGAACTGGTAACACTGCTCGAAAAAACGCAGCAAGGTCTAGACCGTCTAAATACGTAACAGCGAGTGTTCTAAATACAGTCAGAGCAACACAATCCGGGTGCCCCATTCATCGCGAACTTGCGATGAGTGGGATCGCCAGAAGGCTCACAACATTAAGGGCCAATATCTAAGAGGCACCATGGACTGGAAAACAAAGCGCGTCGAAGCCATCCTCGAACAAGCCCTCGTCGAAGACAAGGCCACGAGCGACGCCACCACCGCCATCACCATCGATCAGGCCCTGCGCGCCTCCGCCACCGTCATCGCCAAGCAGGACTGCGTCATCGCCGGCCTCGGCTCCATCCCCCGCTTCTTGGAAATCTACGCCCGCCTCGACAAACGTAACAACGGCCGTTACGAAGTCATCAGCCATCCCGAAATGTTCGACGGCGTGCGCGTCAAAAATGGCCAGGCCATCGCCGTCATCCGCCACAATGCCCGAGTCATCCTCGCCTGCGAACGCGTCATCCTAAACCTCATGCAGCACCTCAGCGGCGTGGCCACCGTGACCCGCCGCTACGTCGACGCTGTAAAGGGCACCGGGGCCTGCATTCTCGATACCCGCAAGACCGTCCCCGGCATGCGCCTGCTCGATAAGTACGCAGTCCGCTGCGGCGGCGGCGAAAATCATCGCCTCGATCTCTCCGATGGCATTCTCATCAAGAACAATCACATCTCGCTCGGCGGCGGCATCGAAACCGTACTCGCCCGGGCCCTGAAAAACCGCAAGCCCGGCCAGCGCATTCAGGTCGAGGTGCGCACCACGGCAGAGCTCGAAGCGGCCCTCGCTGGCGGCGCAGAATCGCTGCTCCTCGACAACATGACACCGCCTCAAATCAAAAAAGCAGTGAAGCTGGTCCGCGCCACCGGCTCCGCCATCCCCCTCGAAGCGTCCGGCGGCATCGTCCTCGAAAACGTCCGCAAATATGCACTCGCCGGCGTCAACTACATTTCCGTAGGCGCGCTCACCCACTCCGCCCCAGCCGTAGACCTGAGCATGCGCATCACCGCCGAGATTTACTAGCCCATGCGTCATCCCTCATGACCTATGAAAGCGGGTGCCCCATTCATCGCGCACTTGCGATGAGTGGGATCGAGGCAACGCATCCGCTGACGCCAGAATAGTTTCCCGCTAACTCGACCCCATGAATGAGCTAACCGAAGACCGCGTTCCACCAACAGGCGACCCGTACGACATCGCGTCCCTGAACACCGCCCTAACCGAAACCCCCTACGAAAACAACTTCCACTACTACCCGACCATCGGTTCGACCAGCACGCACGCGATGCAGCAAGCGAAGGACGGAGCGCCCTCCCACTCCGTCTACTTCGCCGACGAACAGACCGCCGGACGCGGTCGCGGCGGCCACACCTGGCACTCCGCACCCAGCACCGGCCTCTACGTCAGCGTGCTCATCCGCCCCAAAGTCACCGCCGCCGACGGACTCTGGTTCTCGCTGGCCGCAGGGCTCGCCGTTCGGGACGCCATCCGCCAGATCACGACCCTCAACGCTGACCTCCGTTGGCCCAACGACCTCCTACTGGGCCATCCAGCCCGCAAA
>DASWUZ010000043.1:0-68024 GCA_036401395.1 Acidisarcina sp. | reverse complement strand
GGCGACGGTGGCGGCATTCATGGTTGCTCTCCTTGGTTTCTGGCTTTTGCACGTCCGCGTTGAAACGCGGCATGTACATGCCGAACGCCTCCTGGCGAAGGCGGGGTAGCAAGGTGCAAGGGAGGGGTCTCCCCACCCTTGCAGAGGGAGCCGAAGGCGGAACGGAAAGGGCGGAGCGCAGCGGAGGTCTGCACAAGCGAAGCGCGGAAGATTGGGGAAGCCCTTGCACCGCGCGAGGGCAGCGCCCTTAGGAAAGTTTGGTTTCAATACTGGCGCGGGGCGCGCCTCAATCGGTGGAATTTCAGTTCATTGAGGGCGAGGAGAGCCGAGGCATATGCTCCGAGCGGAAAAGCAAGAAAGGTTACTTCGGTTGAGGGAGTCCATACGAGTGGCTCCAATATCAAGGCAGTTTAGATATTTCGACAAGCCAGCTGCCTTACGTCTGGCTGCTATGCTCAGTTCAATACGCCTTCACCTTCCTCTTGGACGATCGTCACCTATGTCAACATGGCAGCCAGCGCGCAATCCCGTATACGCCGCCCCGATGCGCTCGAATGGGTCCTCAAACATATTGAGGAGTTCGGCGATACAGTGTTCGTTCCGCGATGTTTTGAATATGAGGCGATTCGTCATAGCTGGGCTTCCATCAAGACGTGGATTTTAGGCCAAGATCTTCGATCATGGACAGCCCTCGACTTGAGGCGATTGCTTGCAAGCAAATCGACATTTTCCTACCGATATGTCACGCAACTAGACCCAATAGAGAATCTTGTTTTCGCATCTCTCGTGTACCAAATCGGGCCGCAGCTAGAGGCTATGCGCTTACCTAAGAACCGAAATGCTGTCTACAGTTGGCGTTTCGAGCCGCTACAAAATGGGCAGATGTATGATCCGGATGTCAGGTGGTACCACTTCAACGAGAGATGTAGCAAGCTTGCGACCGTGCCGCGCTGCCGCTACGTGGTAGTTGCCGATATTGCTGATTTCTTCTCTCGTATCTATTCTCATCCGCTTGAGCAGGCCCTCGACCGCGGGACTGCTAGATCACCACAGGCATACTGCGTTTTGAGGATGCTTAAAAATTGGAACGGGTTCGTTTCATATGGCCTGCCAGTCGGCTTATCCGGTTCGAGGTTGCTATCTGAGGCAGTCCTTTCAGACCTCGATGTCGCTCTCGATGGTGCGGGGCGTCCATTCTGCCGATATTCCGACGACATACGCATCTTCTGTTCATCGGAACGTGACGCAAGAGCGGCTTTGGAGCATTTGGCAACAACACTATTCAACTCTCAAGGCTTGACTCTTCAGCCTGCAAAGACACTAATCCCGAGCAACGCGGACTACCTTCAGAGATTTGCGAGCTCGGGCGAGCGCATTGAGTTGGAAAGCCTAACGGATCGTCTACATGAACTACTGGAATCAGCTGGCTATGAAAATAACTATGAAGATGAGATCGATATTGACAGCCTTCCTGCCGACATCAAGGAGGAATCGACCGGCTCAATATGATTGAAGTGCTGAAAGAGCAGATAGAAGCCGATGCTCAAGACGTTGTCGTGATGCGGTTTGTCCTTCATCGACTCCGACAGCTAGGCAACGACGAGGCTGTTGATGACATATTGAATAACCTTGGAGCATTGAGGCCCGCCATCGATGTGGTGGTTGAATACCTGGCAAGTCTACGACATTCCGACCGTCGCGTGCGGCACCGGATCGGCCGTAAAGTATTAGCGGCAGCGAAGAAGCCGACGAACGGAAGCTACGAGCGGATGTGCCTGCTCAGCCTTTTCACGCTGGATGATGAGTTCAATCATGCTGACCAGTTCGAGCCACTTTACGCTCGGTTTACCGATTCGGTAACACGACGAGAACTCATTTTGGCAATGGGGAGAGCAGGCAAGGACCATTGGTTCCGTGCAAATAGATTCGACTACCAATCACTTGAACCGTGGTCGAGACGAGCTTTTCTAGCTGCGTTCAGTTGTGTGGACCCCGATGCGGCGACCCACTTCTACAGATCGCTAAGGAATGGAGCCAACATCCTAGAACGAGCTGTCATAAGCTGGGCCCAAGCATTCCCTTTTCATAGACAACTCGTACAGAAACCTTCTTCGTCAAAAAGGCCTCGCGCATAGTCCATTGTCGGCCTACGTGCTAGCGGAATACGCTGTACGCATGAAAATCCAGGTTGTCCGAATGAGGCCTGTAGTTGGTTTGTGCAGGCTCACGTATGCGCTCGCCATGCAGTTTGTAATACTCCTTGCCGTTGTCGAACTCCTCACGTATCCGGCTGCTGACTTGAATTCTCCTGTCCAATGGATCGATGGTAATGTACCCGTCGTCGAACAGGCGATGTAGATCGCTGCGCATGAGAATGCCGTTGGAAACCTCGTGTCGCTGAAGAACCGCGTAGGGCTTTATGTGCGCCGCGTCGAGGACAGGTAGTGTCCGCTCGCCCGACAACGCGCAGCGTCGCTCATAGGCATCCATAATCACGATCCGGAACGAACCTTGCCCAAGCCTTGGTAGAACGATCTGCGGCTTGCCGACCCCATGTGATTCAATTGCGGCCAGCGTGGCTGTTTCTTCTTGCAACACTTCTATTGGCTGTAATCGTAACCTCTGTTCAACCTCATTCCACAGCTCACGTCCAGTTCCGATCTCTCCGTCGTAGCCTTTGCCCTGCACGGTCTGCGATTTGAAGTCCAGAGGAGATGGTATCCACTGTTCCTTTGGCCAGAAAAAAGGCTCGGCAAGCAATACGCAGCCAATGGTGGGATTGTCAGACGGTTGGATGACGGCACGTCGGTATTTGCCGATACGCTGTCGCATATCCGTCAGAGAAGTGACGCCATTGCCTTCACGAAAGGCGTCCCAGGCCAGATTGACCGGCAACTGCTGGAACTTGGTAAAAAAGCCTCCGCCTACGATGAAATTGTCGGGTGCGTGTAGTTTGAATAGGAGCAGTTCGCCAGGGTCAAGCGCTTTGAAAGTGGCCGTGGGCGATGGCCGCCAAAAGTTCACCTCGTCTACGTTGACGCGTGAGGCGTGGAGGTTGAACCATTCTTTATCAGTAACGCCGACGAATATCCGCATGTTCGTAGTTGAACGACATTTTACAGGGGGCACTACACCTGTCCGAGCGGTTGGCACTTCAGCAGCGCGCAAACCGGAGCTGCGAGTAGAGCAAAAGCAAGGGCTACAAAACTACTCGCCTGGATGTCCTGCGAGGTCCCGAGCTCTCAACGCCTCATAGAGCTGTGCAGGTCCAAGCAAGACTTCCTTAAGACCACTGCGTATATGCTCAGACTCAAGCGCCTGCTTGCTGAGAGACGACAGTGCCGAAGAAGCATCCATGATGGCGTTGATGAGCTCGTGATTCAGATCGGGCGAGTTCGCAAACTGTTCTTTGCTATTGCTCACCGCTTGCTGCCTTAAAGTATCTGATTCCATCAACTTGCCCTTGATGACATCGTTCACGTAAACGAGCTTGTCACCCTCGGTAGTGTCCGCTCCGAAGAGGTCATTGACCTTGGCGATAATTTCTCCGAGGCGCGCCTTCTCCTTCTCCTGCACCGAGCCGGAGCCTGCGTCGGTCAGGGGCTTCAACGTCGGCGAGTCCCCATCGCCAAGAGGCAAAGCGCGGTTTCCGCGATCACGCAGGATGTGGTGCGTAAGCACCACCTGTGAGAGATCGACACCATCACGCTCGCGGCCAAACTCCAAGAGCGGCGTCAGTCGCTTGTAAAAGATGGCTCGCTTCTCCAGCCCTGTATTGCCGTAGTCGAAGATCTGCGACAGGAACGTATAGGCATGACCGAAGCTGCCCATGTCACGCTTGAAGAGCATCAGCGTTTCCATCTCAGCGTGAGCGTCTTCGACCGCACTTTCATCAGATTCAGCCTTCGCGACCTTCCAACGCTCATGAGCGGCTTTGAACTGGCGCACCAGCCTATCGGCAACGGGCTCCAGAGCGCGCACTAAATCGCCTTGCTTCGATTGCGGATTCAACTCAACCGTCGCGACCCGCTCTACCTCGAACTCGTCATAGTGTCCGGCTGCGTCCAGCTTGGCACGCAGGTTGTAGACGAGGTTTGGATCGGTCACGTCCTCAAGCATGGCGGTGGTGTAGTACGTACGGAAGGCTTCCAACACTTCCTCGGCCTCGTTCACGAAGTCCAGGACGAACGTCGTGTCTTTAGTGCCAAACGTGCCAGAGTATGCCCGGTTCAAGCGAGATAGCGTCTGTACCGCCTGAATGCCGCCGAGCCGTTTATCTACATACATCCCGCACAAAAGGGGCTGGTCGAAGCCGGTCTGGAACTTGTTCGCTACAAGCAGGATTTGGTATTCGTCCGTCTTGAAGGCTTCGCGGATGTCTCGCCCACGCAGATTCGGATTCAGTACCTGGCTGTTCTCGGTGAACGGGTCTTCACCAGACGCCTTATCGTTTACTTCACCGGAGAACGCGACTAACGCGCTCAAACGATAGCCACGCGACTGAATGTACTTCTGCATGGCTAGCTGCCAACGCACTGCCTCTAGCCGACTACCGACAACGACCATCGCCTTTGCGTGGCCTTCAAGCAGCGGCTGGACATTCTCAAGGTAGTGTTCCACCACCACTTGCACCTTCTGCGAGATGTTGTACGGGTGCAGCCGCACCCAACGCATAATGCCCTTCATCGCAGTGGCACGTTCGACCTCTGTCTCGTCATACTCCTTGCCGTCATGGGCGAGCCTGAAGGCGAGCTTGTAGGTCGTGTAGTTTTCCAACACATCGAGGATAAAACCCTCCTCGATAGCTTGCCTCATGCTGTAAACATGGAATGCTTCGGGCACGTTCTTCGGCCCTGCTGGCTGATCTGGCTCTGGCTTGCGGCCAAACAACTCCAAGGTCTTTGCCTTCGGTGTCGCCGTGAACGCAACGTAGGTAATACCCGTGTCGGCGGTGCGAGCCGTCATCTGCGCCCTTAGCACGTCATCGAAGCCAACTTCGCCGCCGTCCTCAATCTCCTGCCACTCTTCGGCGCTGAGCACCTGTTTCAGCTTCGCGGCTGCCTCGCCTGTCTGAGAACTATGTGCTTCGTCGGCAATCACAGCGAAGCGTTTGCCCTCCGACGCTGCAAGCTCACGAACCTTCTCCAGGGCGAACGGGAAGGTCTGGATCGTGCAAACGACGATCTTCTTATCCCCGGATAGCGCCTCCGCCAGCTCCTTGCTCTTGCTGCCGCTGACGCCCTTGATGCTGGTCACGACACCCGTCGTGCGCTGAAAGTCGAAGATGGCATCCTGCAACTGCTGGTCGATCACATTGCGGTCGCTGACAACAATGACCGAGTCGAAGACCTTCTTGTGGTCGGCATCATGCAGGTCGGCAAAGAAGTGCGCCGTCCATGCAATCGAGTTCGTCTTGCCCGAACCAGCCGAATGCTGAATCAGATACTTGCCTCCCGCACCCTCGGCCTTTACGACGTTCAACAGCTTCCGGGTGGCGTCTAGCTGGTGGTAGCGCGGAAACAGATAGCGTGTCAGCTTTTTCTTGTCGTCTTTTTCGGTGACGAGGTAGCGGCCCAGGATGTCGAGAAAGCTCTCGCGCTCCCAGACATCTTCCCACAGATAGCTCGTTCGATGGCCTGACGGAGATGGCGGATTGCCAGCCCCGCCGTGGTCGCCCTTATTGAAGGGCAGGAACCGAGTCGCTGCCCCCGCAAGCCGGGTCGTCATCTGGGCCTCGGAATTGCTGACGGCGAAGTGAACCAACGCGCCACCGGGAAAGCTCAACAGCGGCTCGGCCTTTTGGCCCTTCGGCTGCGGATGCCGGTCAAACCGATACTGGTCTACCGCGTCCTTCACGCTCTGGGTAAAGTCCGACTTCAACTCCACCGTGGCGACGGGCAATCCATTTAGAAAGAAGACGAGATCAAGGCAGTTCTCATTGCCCTCTGAGTAGCGCACCTGACGGACGACGCGCAAACGGTTCGCACCATAGCGAGTCATGATTGCGGCGTTGATGCCGGAGGCAGGGCGAAACTGCGCCAGGGCAATCTTGCTCTTCACCGGAAACAGTTCGATGCCGTTGCGCAGGACATCCAACGTTCCGCGCGTGTCTAGATTTTGCCGAAGCTGGTCGAGCAGGCGCGTATCGGCTGCAAGGCCGTGTCCTTTGGACAAAGCCTGCCACGCCTCCGGCTGCGACTCCTGCACCCACGCAATCACATCCTCTGAGAACAACGCCCGCGTCCGGTCGTACTGCGCGGAGACGCCCTCTTCATACACCCAGCCATGCTGTCCGAGGTGCTCGGCGATCTCGACCTCGAAGTGAATCTCTTTGTGCAGGCTCATGCGGCCTCTCTCGGGGTGTAGTTGCGAACGTCAATCTGGCCGGTTACGGCATCGGAAATCAGGGTGGAACGGCGTTCCTGAAGTAGACGAATGGCCTCGTTTGCTTCACTCTCAAGCGTCTTTGCTTCTTCCGTCAGCTTGTCGAGGAATTCAGTAATGATTTTTTGCTCTGATATGGGCGGAACTGGGATTCTTAAGGAAGTAAGCATCTTGCAATTGATGGCGGCCTGATTGCCACCGCGCCCGTCCTCTCGCAGCGATTCGTACATCGCTTGGAAGAGGTAGAGTATGTATTCACTGAGAATCTTGGGGCCAGGGCAGATAGCGGCCAGATTCTGATTGATAGTTGCGGCGATGCGCAGTATCGCCGACATACCGCGCGTTTTGCCCTGTCCTACCAATCCGACGACAATCGTGCCCTCAGGCAAAAGCCTTAGAGATGATGCGGTAAGCGCTTGCTCGGTTATGAACTCACTTGCCTCCGCGATGTTTAACTGATTGACTTCGCCAGACGCCAGCCATGGTACGTGGCCGTCTATCCAATATTCGAGTTTTTCTCTGCTCGGGGTTGTGCCATTTTCGACTGTCGCGTAGTACCCCAGACGGGTCACAGCCCAGTGCCCTGGCACTTGACCAATCCAATCCACATCGGAAGCTTTCATCGAATAGCCGACGTGGAGACCCTTGGTGACGGCGTGTGAGATGACCGCCTGACGCTTCTCTTTCAGCAAATCGATCAGCCGCTGTTGTTCCTCAATAAGCGCATCAGTCTTCGCCGCCTCTCTCTCGACAAAATTCGCAATTGCTCGTTGTTCAGCAAGAGGCGGAGTGACGACCGACATATTGGATAAGAAGTCCCAACTGACGCGCGGCATCTTCGCGCCATACGTTGATCCATCGATGATTTCAACAACGTCCCTGTTGAGCAGTTGATGAAGGAAGAATTTACCCAGGACGTTTGAGGTTGGACGCATGACATGGAAGTCGCCAACGGCCTCCCCATCTGACTGAGCTAGATATGCTTTGGCGAGATACGGTCGCAACTTGCCGAAGATAACATCGCCTGCGCGAATGGCTGTACCTTCCCCCTCGAACTCCGTGTCGGAAGGCAGCAGTCGACCTGTCCATGACTCAATGTTTTCGAGCGCAATGGGATTCACCCGCTCAATGGCCCGTTCCGTTACCAGCCGGGCGCTGAATTTAAGGCGCTTGACCTGCCAATGCTCTGGCACCTTCCTCAACCAATCAACCCCACTGTTCTTGTACCGCTCGTAGCGCGGAAAGCTCATTCAGCCTCACCTTCCTGCGAGTCCTGCATGTAAAACTCCTGGAGCTTGGCCTGAAGCAATTTCTTGTCGGGTAGCGCCGTTTGATACTCGGCGATGAGCGCGGGGGACAACGTACGGCTCAGTGCATATTCCACCACTTTGTCTTCCTTGCTGGCACACAGCAGCACGCCAATGGAGGGTTGTTCGTGCGGCTTACGCACGTCGCGGTCCAGCGCCTCCAGATAAAAGGTCAGCTTGCCGAGATGTTCCGGCTCGAACCGCTGCACCTTGAGTTCAAACGCAACCAGGCAGTTGAGGCCACGGTGAAAGAAGAGCAGGTCCAGC
The DNA here is from genome assembly GCA_036401395.1 of Acidisarcina sp. Classification (GTDB taxonomy): domain Bacteria; phylum Acidobacteriota; class Terriglobia; order Terriglobales; family Acidobacteriaceae; genus DASWUZ01. Next base: position 60,066 of record DASWUZ010000043.1, on the reverse strand, counting down.
GCAAAGTCTCTGGTGCCCACCTGCACGGGAAACTCCGAGCCGATGAAGCAGAAATCCCGGCCAAGCTCCAGCAGGAAATACTTCATCCGGTTAAGCAATGCGCTGTGAAGATCATTCTCAGTGTGTTCTCGCGGCAAGCCGAGGAACTCGACGTTGTAGGCGTCCCGAAAAACATCGACTGCCTCTGGGTGCATTTGTCTCAGCGCTGCCGAGACTTTTGGAGGAGACAGCACCACGCGCTCAAACAGAGCCGTGTTGAACTGGCGTTCCAACTGGCGGCTTGACCAGCGTTCCTTCGCTGCCATTCGGACATAGAACTCGCGCTCTTCGGGCCGCTTACTCTGGCCAAGGATGATGAGGTGATGGGTCCAAGGTAATTGTCTCAGCAGTGCCGAGACAATTGCTTGATCCCTATATGCCTCGTAAAACTGCTTCATTCTGAATAGGTTGGGTCGGGAGAAGCCCCGCAGCCCTGGATGCGTATGGGCAATGAACCGGGCTAGATTCTCGACCGTCCCAGAGCCCCACTCGGCAGCCTCAATCTTGCGGCTAATGTACTCGCCCACTTGCCAGTAAAGGTCAATGAGCACGGTATTCACGGCTCGATAGGCATTTTGCTCAGAGGTGGCGATCAATGCAACGATCTCGGCGAATCCGTCGGGATCGGGCTGCGGGACCGCCAAAGCGGACTTCTGTCCTTTCGGCTTTGTCGTCATGCGCTCAACCCCGCAATCATCGTCAGGATACGGTCGGTGACGACCTTCAGGTCGGCGTCGATCTCCGCAAGCTGCCGTGGCGGTTTGAAGACGTAGAAGTGTCGGTTGAACGGGATCTCATACCCGACCTTCGTCTTTTCATGGTCAATCCAAGCGTCCGGCGCATGAGGCAACACCTCGCGCTCGAAGTAAACCTCCACATCTTCACTGAGCGGAACATTCTCGGTGTCGCGGAGGTCGGCATCGGGCATCGGCTTTCCCTTCATCTTGCCCTTGGTGCCGAAGACGACCTTCCCGTCGGCATCGCGCAAGGGCCGCTCGACCGTGATCGTCCGATAGCCGAAGCTCTCATTGGGAAAGATAAGCGAGATCGGCACACCGTCGCGCCGAACTTCTTTGAACTCGCAAAAGATGCGCGTTATCTCGTCAATGTGCTCCGGGCTAAGCTCCTTGCGCTTGTCGCCCAGGCTCTTTCGCATTCGCTGCCAAAAGCTGGAGGCGTCGATCAACTGCAGCTTACCTTTGCGGTGCGGCAGCTTATGGTTCGTCACGACCCACAGGTAGGTGGAGATGCCGGTGTTGTAGAACATCTCCGTCGGCAAGGCGACGATGGCCTCTACAAGGTCACTCTCCAACAGGTACTGCCGGATGTTGCTCTCACCTGAGCCCGCCCCGCCTGTAAACAGAGGCGAACCGTTCTGGACGATACAGAACCGCGCACCGCCATCGGCGAGCGGGCGCATCTTCTTCACCAGATGCAGCATGAACAGGAGCGAGCCGTCGGAGATACGTGGCAAACCGGGACCGAAACGCCCATTGAATCCCTGCTCCTCGTACTCCTTGCGAACCGCCTTCTCGGACTGCTTCCATTCCACACCGAAGGGCGGATTGGAGAGCATGTAATCGAACACCTGATGTGCGTGGCCGTCGTTTGCAAGCGTGTCCCCTGGCTTGATGTTCGCCACGTCCTGCCCCTTGATGAGCATGTCTGCTTTGCAGATGGCGTAGGACTCGTCGTTCAGCTCCTGGCCAGATACCGTGAGACGTGCCTTCGGGTTGTGTTCATGCACCCATTCGCCGGCAACAGAGAGCATTCCGCCGGTCCCGGCTGTGGGATCGTAAATCGTTCTGACGACGCCGGCTTTCGAGAGAACGTCGTCGTCCTCGGCAAAGATGAGGTTGACCATAAGCCGGATAACCTCGCGCGGTGTGAAGTGCTCCCCGGCTGTCTCATTGGAGAGTTCGGCGAACTTGCGGATCAACTCCTCGAAGATGGTTCCCATGTCCGCGTTGCTGACCTTGTCCGGGTGCAGGTCGATCTTGCTGAACTTCTCAGTGATAAGGTAGAGCAGATCGGCGTTGGCGAGCCGGTCGATCTGCGCCTCCAGCTTGAAGCGGGAGAAGATGTCTTTGACGTTGGGCGAAAAGCCATGAAGGTACGCCGCAAGGTTCATCGCAACGTTGTCCTGATCGCCAACGATGGCCTTCAGGTCCATCGGCGAAGTGTTGTAAAAGGTGTTGCCTGACGCCCGTGTCAGATAGTGATTGACGCCGTCCCCAGAGACATCACGCTTGGCAGCCTCCTTCAGAACAGCTTGCTTCGTTGGCTCCAGGACACAGTCCATCCGGCGCAGAACGGTAAACGGCAGAATCACTTGGCCATACTCATGGGGCTTGTACTTGCCACGCAGCAAGTCCGCCACTGACCAGATGAATGAGGAAAGATTCATCCTCGAATGTTATCGCGTTAAGCCATCGCCGCGTCACTGTGACTCTCGCAACATCCATACCTCTCTTTGCATTGGCGCAATAGCATGGTGGCCGTTTTATAGGACATACTGAATGATGTATCATAAAAAACAGCCACCGGAGGGCTCACGATGCGAGGAGTATACGAGAAGCCGGAAGGCAGTGGCATTTGGTGGATTCACTACTACGCGGCTGGGAAGCGGCATCGTGAGAAGGTTGGCCGCAAGTCCGATGCGATGAAGCTGTATCAGGCCCGGAAAGCTGACGCGACTGCTGGCCGAAAGCTACCAGAGCTGCGCGACAGCAAGGTGATGCGCTTCTCCGAGTTGATCGACGATGTTCTGGAATATGTGGCCGATCACAAAGACGTTCGCAGCTACATCAGCAAAGCCGAGATCGTCCGCAAGGCATTCGGCTCAAGGCCTGCCGCAGAGATCACCCCCCAGGAGCTCGAACGCTGGCTCCGGTCCCATTGCAAAACCCCAGCCACAACAAACCGCTACAAGGCCTTCATCTCGCTTTGCTACCGGGAAGGCGTCCACAATAATAAGACGACAATCAATCCTGCACGGCTGGTTCGTCACCGACGCGAGGGCGTTGGCCGTCTGCGCTTCTTGAGCCGCGAAGAATACGACAAACTCTACAAGGTGATCGAACGCCGCTTTCCAGAGCACCTGTCCGAGTTCATCATCTCAGTCAGCACTGGAATGCGCCTCTCTGAGCAATACTCCCTCACCTGGGGACAGGTTCATCTCGACCGTCGCACTATCGACCTAACGAAGACCAAGAACGGTTCCGCTCGGACGGTGCATCTAAATGTTGACTCTGCTGCGGCGTTCCAAACCCTGAAGCACAAACTGCACAAGCCAGGAGACCCAGTGTTCGTTCGTCAGGGCCCTCGCTTCGATACTCGTTCGTGGTTCGTTCCGTGCCTGCAGGAGGCTGAGATTGAAGGCTATGTCTGGCACTGCAATCGCCACACGTTCTGCTCGTGGTTGGCGATGGCTGGCGCTTCGATCAAGGAAATTCAGGAGTTAGCCGGGCACAAAACGATCACGATGTCAGCTCGATATAGTCATCTCTCACCCGAGCATAGACTTTCGGTGATTGATAGGATCGCGTCCACCACCTTGGGGATGGAGGCGTTTGACCGTGAACTTAACTCAACACTCGGCCTTCAGGCGCGTTGAGCGCCGCCGCTCATTGGTCGACCAGACCTCATGAGAAGCGCTTACCCCAGTCCGACCCCGTCGTCTTTGCTTTAAGGTCCTGCTAGATGAGTGCATTGGCCTGGTATCACCAACTGAGACTTTTGCAATTTGCCTTTCGAGCGTGAACACAAAAGACTCAAGTCCGATGCCCCTAACGAGTTTCGAACGTGGTCTCCCGCTGCAGTGTTTGATTCACCTAGGTTCGCTCCTTCGGGAGCGGTTTTCTTGCTTTTTAGGGAGTTTTTATGACTTCGGCTTTCTGATTCGAGCCTTTGCCCCGCGAAGGTGCCCGGTGTCCCGCATGAAAAGTGGATGGACGAGATGCGCCCTCATCGCAACCTGACGAATGCCTCTCGACAAGCTCTTCCCGGCAACTGAGCGATCGATAAGGTGATTCAAGATGACTGTGTTCACAAAGCACTTCCTCTGATCCAGATCTGCGTCGCTCAGGTCCGGCCAAATGCTGTCATGAATGTGGTGGCGGATGAGCTTGATCCACTCCTTATCGTCCGGATGCTTGATGCCGCGGTACTTGTTGCTGAACACCCTCGCTGTCACCGCAGCGATGACATCGGCGATCTGAATGCCCGGGTGCTGGTCGGACTTTCCCAGAACTAGCGGATGCTTCAGGTTGAAGACGAAGGGGTGTTCTTCGCCTCGGAACTTAAAATACTTCTTTTCCGTTCTTCCGACCATGGCGTCGAAGAGCGGCATATCGCCCCTTATGGGCTTTGATTCATCGCAGGTTACCTCAAGCTCGTCATATCGCTCGCCCCAAGCTGCGAGAAGATGGAAGAGCGAGGTTGTCGTTAGGTCCAGGATCCAGTTAGGCACGCCCGGTTCACGTGCTCCGAGAATCTCAGACGTGATCTCGTCTTTGTGGAGCATTGCGAAGAGACCGATAGCTTGGAGCGGTGATTCGGTGTATGACTGCACGTTCCCTGTGGGAAAGATTGCTTCGAGTGCTGCCACGTCCCCGCGGTGAGCGAAGGTGATGAAGTGGTCAAGCAACTCCTCTGCCGGCTTGTTTTGTACTCTCAGATGAAGGAAGAGAAGAGTGGCGATGAAACGGTTGAAGCCAATGTCATACAGAAACGAGTTGAAGCTAGATACGGCAGGTTCGAAGACGTACTCGAACAGCTTGCTGGTGAGGGCATAAGGTTTCAGGTGCGCGACGACCTTATACTTGCCCTTGCACTCGGTCAGGATTTGAGCGATCGCCCGCTTTCCATGTTCGTGCTTAAGGAGCACGCTACCTTTTAGCTCCTTGCCCTGAAGCCGGAAATCTTTCCTCGTTCTCTCCACCAACTCATTGGCCGCGTCAGGATGGATTGCGACAGAGGCGTAAGCGAAGACGTCCTGCTCGGCATCGCGAAGCTTGTTCCCGGTGAAGCCCGCTTCATCACAGAAGATGTGCATAGTGTTTTTCTCCGGGCACTACACTTGCGACTCAGCTGTCTCCGATCAAACCGTATCGAGTTCGAAGAACTTATCGTAGGTCTTTTCGATGGAGTCGGAGTCGCCGATAGCGCTCAACGCTTTGAGCGTGAGGTCAAAAAGCAGCTCATACCGGGGAAACGTAGTCATATCGCGTCAGACGATTATATCGCCGCAACAGACCGGTACGGTCGGCAGCCTCACCCTCGCATTACGTTGACTAAAGAGGGACAGGGAAAATCCATGGACGACGGGCGCCTGTGGAGAGACCTACAATGCACATTATGGCTGCCGAGGAAGTTCAAATCCGTGTAGAAGACGACGGGCTTGCCTGTCCGGAGATTCGACGTTGGGCAGAGACCAAGTACCGCCTGATTTCTTTGTATGACGAGCTGTTCGCCACGGGCATGAAGCATAAGTGGCATCAACGTGTTTACATCGATCTGTATGCGGGAGCCGGCTATGGTCGGCTTAAGGGTACGGATACGATCCTGATCGGCTCACCGCTGATTGCCCTGAAGGTGGCGAATCCCTTCGACAAATACATATTTTGCGAGGATGACGGGGAACTGCTCGAGGCTTTGAAGGTCCGGGGGAAGCGCATTGCTCCGAAAGCTGACGTTACCTTTATTTCTGGAAGCTGCGACGACAATATCGAACAGATTCGCGCGGCGATTCCGAGAGCATCGGCAACGAACAAGGTGCTCAGTCTTTGCCTCATAGACCCGTTCGATTTCGGCCTCGAATTTGAGACTCTTCGCAAGCTTTCGTCATCATTTATTGACTTCCTTGTGCTTCTCGCGGTTGGGATGGACGCCAATCGGAACCAAGATCATTACGTCGACGGAAATAATCAAAAGATTGACGAAGCGTTGGGAAATACTGAGTGGCGGCTGCGTTGGAAGAGCGATACGAGGCCAAACAAGAGCTTCATGCCGTTCCTCGCCACAGAATTCTCCCGAAGCATGCAGACGCTCAACTATATCGAGCAGCATCTGGACCAGATGAAAATGGTCCGTTCGGACGAAAAAAACTTGCGCCTGTATTACCTGGCTCTATTTTCAAGGCACCAGACCGCATACAAGTTCTGGGATGATGTCCTGAAGTACGGCACCGATCAATCGCAGTTTGTCTGGGAGTAGGTCTATGTCTTCTCTATCGAAAATTGAATGGACCGACGCGACGTGGAATCCAGTTCGAGGCTGCACGAAGATTAGCCCCGGCTGCAAGCACTGCTATGCGGAGCGTTTAGCGGAGCGTTTCCGGGGAGTTGAAGGGCATCCGTTCGGTCAAGGCTTCGATCTTCGCCTGGTTCCTGAAAAGCTGGGGGAACCGCTGCGTTGGAGCGAGCCGAAGATGATCTTTGTGAATTCGATGAGCGATCTCTTTCATCCCGATGTTCCTGACAGCTTCATCCTGCAGGTGGTCGAGACGATGCTGTTGGCGCGGTGGCATACCTACCAGGTCCTCACGAAACGTCCTGATCGCCTGAAGAAAATGCTCAATGGCTCGCTTCGCGAAGCTGCGGCGGAGAAGCACATCTGGTGGGGCGTATCCGTCGAAAATCGAAAGCATGGAGTGCCGCGCATCGCCGATCTGCAGGAGACGCCGGCGGGCGTTCGCTTTTTATCTGTAGAGCCGCTGCTGGAGGATGTCGGCACACTCAACCTCGACGGCATCTCGTGGGTAATCGTGGGCGGCGAGAGCGGGCCCGGAGCAAGGCCGATGGCAGAGTCTTGGGTCATCTCCCTGCAGAAGCAGTGCAAGGCTGCTGGTGTGCCGTTCTTTTTCAAGCAATGGGGCGGCGTCCGGAAAAAGATGCATGGTCGCACGCTGCGGGGACGCACGCATGATGGTTTCCCGAAGAGGACCAAGAACCCGACATTACCGACCACAGTACGGTTACAGCATGCGCGGGGCATCGAACATTCGGCATTAGTTCAGATAGCGATGTCATAGTCCGTCATGGTGCCATGTCGTGATGTCATTCCGGCGTAGCCAGCCACGCATCGAGAATGGCTTGCTGAGAAAGTGCGTCTTGCCTCCCTGCTCTAGGCGATTCAGGCGTTCCCGCACTCCTGCCAAGCTCTCTTCCTTGAGCACCACGGATTGTTTTGCTTCCAGCCTTCCATACTTCGCTTTCCAGTCAGGATAGGCTGTCACGGCTGGGTGACGAGACCAGCTTAGTAACGGCGAACGCCCCGAGGACTGGAGCAACTCTGGAGTAGTGCATAATCGCCGAGTCACTCATCATGGGGGCTTAAGACACGTTGCTTCTCTGTCTTCCATCACCTTCATCGACTGCAAGATCGTCGCTGAGTGTTGCCCGAGACAGCAGGATCATAGAACACAGCCTTTGCCATTCCCGCCGGTCTGATCGACGACAGACGGTGGCGCATCGACAGAAAGCTTCAATACGATTGTCTGCCTTGTCTGCTTTCCTTTGTCGCACGTTATGTCGATTTTCAGAACAGTTGCGGCGGGAGGAATGGTCGGGACGTTCAATTCCAGCTTCGTAAAGCCATCATCGCCCGAGCTTACTGTTTGAGCAGACAACAACGACTCCACGGTGTTCTTGTCAGATGTTTTTTGCGCAATCAACTTCATCTCGCTCTCGGTATGCGGAGCAGTCTTGAATGAGGCGCTGGCTTTCAGGCCTTCCTTGCCGTATGAGTAGAGCAACGAACTTTGCGGATTGGTTGGAAAGATGACCGATGCGAGAGGCGAAAGGCCTGATACCAGCACAGCCAACGCAAAGATCGCTCCCGCACCGACTGCGCAAATCTGTTTCCATTTCAGCGCCTCGCCGTCTTTTTGTAACATGTCGTCGAGACTCTGGTAGTTTGCCTTCTTTGGCTGAATGGTTCGGAGGCAGACAGCCAGAAAGAGCGACAGCCCTGTCAGAGATATCGCAATGAAGAAGATAACGGCGCTCCGCGTACTGAAAGACTTTACTGCGACGGTAGAGAAGCCCGCAGCAAGCGTTCCGATCACTGAAATCGAGGAAAAAAGCCATTTTGCGAACTCATCCAGTCCGGCAAGTTGAGCGGCCGGCATGGAGAGGTCGCGGTACTTTTTCAATATCTCAACTTCGTCGGGCGATAAGGCGCGCGGCTGATCGTTACCATTCATGAACCCTCACTTGCCACAGGGATATTCGGCCCAATGGCCTTGGCTGCATTGAACTGCGACACTGCCTGCGGCTGCTATGTTGCAGGCCCTGAGCACAACTAGATCGAGACCGGGGTCATCGTGAGGACCGACGGGGCATTGAACGCGCAGAGAACTCATCATGAGCAGGGTGAGTCGATCCAGGCTGTGGAAGGCATCATCATTGATAAGGTCGGTGGGCGAAAGTTCATTCCATGCGGCGCTTTGTTGGTTGCTGAATCGCGCACTGACGGGAATGGCAGCCAACTCCTCATTGGTCAGCGCTCGGCCGATTAATGTGAATTTCTTCGCGGTCACCGATACCTCTACTTTCCGGTCAACTGCCCCTGAAGATCTCCTTTGGGCTGCAGAGCAAGTGTGAAACCGATAGAGACCTTTTGGTCCACAAGACGAAAGGCCGGAGGTAGCGTTCCATATTCATGCGTGATCGCGAACGATAATGGTTTCCAGAGCCCGAAATCGAGCTCATTCTTGATGTAGTGGCGCGCCTGCGTGGACAAGCCAGGTACGTCGATAGTCTTCCCGGCAGCGTTGGTTGCCGTCCGGGTGTAAACCTCAGCGAATGCCGGGATGCGCACACGGTAGGTGCTTGCAAGATGAACGCTTTTGAAAAACGCCAGTTTGGACTTGAAGTCGATACCGAGAGTGCCACCGGCTAATCCTCGCGCGATGAATCCTTGCCCATTTGCATTGATCGCATTTGTGAAGTTATTGCCGATCTCCATGCCTAGTTCCGGCGTCAGCACCGGAACTAGGCTTCCTTTGTTATGAATTTCCCCGCGCAGGCGGATCGGAAAATCGAGTATTGGCGACGAAATAAAATTGACGTTATTCGCTTTTCGGTCAAACTCCGCTCCGGCAATCAGGCCTATGAAGAGCACACCCTCAAGAGGCCAGTGGGGTTCTTTGTTCAGTACGCGTTGGTAAACCCCAAAAAAGCGATAACTGTCGGGATTGGCGGTTGGTCTCTTATCGCTTTTAACCGTTCCCAGAAAACCAACCGAGCCGTAATTTGTCTCGGAAGACGGCGCGAGCGGGAAGAGTAGACCCACGGACGTGTCGATCGAATACTGGGCCGCGCCATTTATAGCGGGACTGTACGTCCCGTTCAGATAGATGTCAGAGTTTGCTTTTGACGGCTTTTCTGTTGGCTTGGCTGGATTCTTCTCATATTTCGACTGAGTGACGGCCGGCTCTGAGGCAACAAAGAGCATAAGCTGCTTCGTGGCCTTGATCTCAGCAGGGTTCTGTGGAATCAGAACGACAATCTTTCCCGTTGGACTGATCTGCACGTCAGAAAGCGCTATCCAGTGCAACTCGCCATTGGGTAAAGCCGAGTTGATACCGACCAGATGATATTTCGAGCCATCGAGGTAGTCGCCCTGCGGGGGCGAGTCAAGAACGACTTCTACACTCTGCGTCCTCGGATCGACATTAAGGAAGACCACCTTCGTTTTCGCGGCGTAGGAGAGGTGGCAGATTAGGACTAACAGGAGAAGCGCGTTTATCTTCACCTTACACCTTCTTTTTGGCGTTTTGAATCGCCATGACGACCGTGTAAAGCTGCGTGCTTTGCGTTGCTGGTATGTTCGTTCGCTCCTCAAAATAACCAGCATCCTCGATCCCTTGGAACACACAGGATTGAAATGTGTTTGAGTCCAGCTTAAGATCACCAAGCGTGCAATCCCAGCAATCTGAGTTCGCGCATTTCTGCACGATTTGTCTTGCTGCTGATGTTCCCAGCACGTCATCGTCGGAAGTTAGCGACGCGGAAGCAAAGTGCCTGCCCGCAAATTGTGAGGCGATGTCTAGCAGGTGCGGGAGGACAAACGCAGGATCGCTGTAAGAAATGGTGATTGCGTTCGCACTGTGCCTAATCGTGACATGCTGGTCAGGATCGTGCGAAGATTTCGGGGTCACGGAGGAAGGACTGTCAGCCGCCATAGCGGCGGGCGGATGTTTGGACTTGTTCGTCTGCTTCTTGCGCACGATAAAGTTCCTCTTGCTAAACGAATGGAGTCGGAATCCGGATCAATATGACGCAGGCCTACGTTCATAAACGAAACTAGGCCGAAAACCCTGGCGTGGTCTTGAATATGTATGTTCTTAGGTCGTTCAAGCTCTGTCAGCAAACCTAAACAATACGAGAAAAGCCGCGACCGATTTCTAATCGCTCGATCTTGACACACACAGCGGATAGCCCAAAGGAGAGCTCGGTGAGCGTAACATAGCTACTCGTTTCGCGCAAGATTGATTTTGTTAATCGCGCCATTTGGACTCTTAGGCTTTTCCAAAGATGTGCGGCGATAGGAAATACGATAACGGCCGCTGCCGCAGATAGGCGGCGGGAAACGTGCTAAGCCGAGAAGCTGTTGACCGCCTCCGAGTTTCGAGATCATCGTCGGATCGCGTGTTCTCAGCCTGCTTGAGTCTGACAGACGCCGGGCATATGAAGAAGCAGTGTCTACATCCAGAACAGTTAGCTCAAGAGTGCAATCTCGAAGGTTGTCCGGCCAACTCACGGTCTCGTTGTCTCGATGTTCGGAACACCGAAAACGACGGCGCGACTAGAGTAGTCGGGATTGATAACGGATCTCGATGAGTGATTTATCGCCGATGCACTCATCGACACAGGATCGCGGCCCTATGTGTCGGTCTGCCTTTACCTGCCGTCCTGCATTGAAATCTCAGTCGAGAAGTCAAGCCGTACCCGACCCGTTGGGCAAGGCATTGCAAGTGACTGAGCGACCTAATTGAACAGCGTCGCATTTTTCGTCGAAGATAGGCATCGCGGGGACGACCTGCGATAACGTCCGTCAGAGCGAACGGGGTTCCGCCTGCACGCGCTAGATGAGGTCGGCATTCGCTAGGGTCCAACGTGCGCGAGAGGGTCCAACGCCCAAACTGCCTGTCGTGCGGCGCGACGACTGATGAATTTCGCGGGCGTCATGACCGACAGTTGCGGAGACCCATGTGGACTCATCGATTACCGACCTGCTCCCCGGGCAAGTTCTCATCGGCAGAACAAACGTATGCGGGGTGAGAACAGCAAGGCAAGAGGCGACGAATACCGAATCGCGCAACCGAAGGTTGCGCGATCGCAAGTTTAGTTGCGCGATTCGGTGGCCTCGCCAAGATAATGCCCGAAACGGTCTGAAAAGAAGGGACGTCACTAGTTGCCGAGGCAGCAGGCGAGAAAACCGAGGGCCGGAGAAACGAACAGCCACCAAAACAGCCACCAATGAAAATGGCCTCTCGTTCTGGAGAGGCCGTTTCGCTTATAAAGCTTTTAGAATCATGGTGCCGGGAGGGGGAGTCGAACCCCCACGAGGTTGCCCTCGGCGGATTTTGAGTCCGCTGCGTCTGCCAATTCCGCCATCCCGGCTTTAGGTCTTACGAATCGCCTCTTTGCCTCGTCAACGCAGCGCAAGGGCTCTCGTTGAAGTATCGCACGCCTCTACATTGACTCCAAGCGTAAGCTCCGGCTCAAGCCGTCTTCATGCACAAGCCGTCTTCATGCAAACGTCTGCAGAGAAAGAGCCAACGCCTGCCCCAACAGCCGGCAGTCTGTGGCTGCGATCAGGCTACCGTGGTCTCTTCGAGCGGAGTGCGAAGACCCGTCTCGCCCGGTTGAATCCCCGTATCACGCCGACCTGTGATCTTAAAGAGCAACGTCTGAAGGACTACGTAAAGGACAGGGATAAAGAAAAGGTTAAGAACCGTGGAAAGCAACATTCCACCGACGATCGTGGTACCCACAGAGTGCCGTCCGAACTTGCCGGCCCCGGTGGCGAAGACCAGTGGAAGTACGCCCAGCAGAAACGCAAATGAGGTCATCAGGATCGGCCGCAGCCGCAGCTCTCCTGCCTCGATTGCAGCCTCAGCTATCGATCTGCCCTTCTCGCGCAGCTGCTCCGCAAACTCCACAATCAGAATGGCATTTTTGGCGGACAGCCCAATCAACATGACTAGTCCGATCTGGCAATAAATATCGTTAGGCAGACCGCGCAGCGATACAGCTCCCAATGCGCCGAGAATCGCCATAGGTACTGCCAGCAGGATGATGAGTGGTAAGGCAAAGCTTTCATACTGTGCTGACAGGGTCAGATAGACGACCAGCAGAGCGAGTGCGAAGATGATGATCGTCTTACCACCTGACTCTATCTCCTCCAGCGCCAGGCCAGTCCAGCTATAACTCATCCCCTGCAGCATGTACTGCTGAGCCAGCTTTTGCATCGCGGTGAGTCCTTCACTCGAGCTATAGCCGGGCGCAGCCGAGCCGTCGATCTCGGCCGACCTGTATAAGTTGTAGTGACTGATGACCTGGGGGCCTGAAGCCTCCTCAATGGAGACTATGTTGTCCAGAGGAATCATCTGGCCGCTATCTGATCGTACGTATATCTGCCGCATATCGCCGGTAGTGTTCCGGAACTGCTGATCTGCCTGGACGTAGACGCGATAAGAGCGATTATTGAAATCAAAGTCATTAACGTAAGCCGAACCCATGTAGACCTGCAAGGCAGAGGTTATCTGACTTATCGGCACTCCAATCGACTTAGCCTTCTCGCGGTCGATCTTAACAAGAACTTGCGGATCATTCGACGTAAAGCTGGAGTACAGGCGTACAAGATCCTTGCTGCCTCGACTCGCTCCAACTATCTGGTGAACCACCTTATCTATATCGCCAAAGGTGTTTCGGCCAGAGTCCTGCAACTCGAACTGAAAGCCGCCGAAGCTTCCAATACCCTGCACTGCAGGTGGTTCAAAGGCGATCGCAAGCCCACCCGGAACCCCAAACAGCTTCGGTGATACACGCGCAACAATCTCCGCAGCGCCATGACCCTTGCCCAGCCGCTGATCCACGGGCTTTAGCGGCGCAAAGATCAATCCATAGTTTGGCGCGTTGCCGCCAGTAAGGCTAAAGCCCGGCACTGAAAAGGTGCCGAAAATATCCGGGTCCTGACTGAGTACACGCTCCGCCGCGGTACATACCTGAGTCGTGTAACTGAGGGACGCGCCTTGAGGCGTTTGTACTACAACGATGAAGTAGCCCTGGTCTTCACTAGGAACAAACCCGGTGGGCACGTGGATATACATGAAGACCGTAGCAGCAAGGCCTGCGACAAACAAAATAACCATTAAGTATCGCAGCCGGAGCACGAGGTTAATCGTGCTCGCATAAGCACTGCCAAGGCGCGCCAGCCCTTTGTCCACACCGCGGGCGAACTTAGCGTAACCCGATGAGATCCAGCTGACATGAGTCCAGTCGAACAGCCGATACTTGGCCTCTTCGCTGCGCAGCAGAATGGCCGCCAGAGCCGGCGAGAGCGTCAACGCGTTAAAAGCCGAGATGGCAATCGCGAAGGCAATGGTCAACGAGAACTGCTTGTATAGAATGCCCGTCGTTCCGGGAAAGAAGGAGACGGGAACGAATACAGAGATGAGCACCAGGGAGGTGGCAATTACCGCGCTCGTGACCTCCGCCATGGCAACGGAAGTCGCGTGGTGACTGTCATTGTCACCCTCGGAGATGTGCCGCTGCACGTTTTCTATGACTACAATCGCATCATCGACCACAAGGCCGGTTGCCAGGGTTATGCCGAACAGAGTCAGAGAATTGATTGAAAAACCAAATATTTTTATAAAGGCAAACGTGCCGATCAGCGAAACCGGAATGGTGACGGCGGGGATGATCGTGGCGCGCCAATCGAGCAGGAAGAGGAAGATCACGACGATGACGATGACGATCGCCTCGATCAGTGTTACCAGTACTTCATGGATGGAATCTCCAACCACCGCAGTCGTGTCCACCGCGATGACGTAATCAATACCCGGCGGAAATACCTTATGCAGGTCCTGCAGCACGGCTCGACACTTCTTGGCCACGTCAAGAGCATTGGCATTTGATAGCTGCTGGATCCCGACTCCGATTGCCTCATGGCCGCTGTAATCCAGATTGCTGCCGTAGTTCTCCGCGCCAAGTTCCGCATGACCTACATCTTTCAATAGCACAATGCCATTGCCGGTCGTCTTCAAGATTATGTTGTTGAATTCTGCGGGATCAGTAAGCCGGCCGACTACGCGCACAGCAACCTGGAATGCCTGGTGCCCGTCGTTTGGAGGCTGGCCTAACTGCCCGGCAGGTATCTCCACGTTCTGCTCTGACAACGCTGCGACCACATCCGCCGAGGTAAGGTTCCGGGCCGCCAGGCGGACAGGGTCAAGCCACACCCGCATTGCATACTTGCGCTCCCCGAAAACGAGCACTTCGCCCACACCAGGCACTCTCTTCAGGGCATCCCGTATATAAACATCGATGTAGTTCGAGATGAATAAATTTGACAGGCTCTTATCTTTCGAATAAAAGCCAAGTACCAGCACGAAGTTGCTGTTGGCCTTGGTGATCGAGACGCCGGTGTTTTTAATCTCCTGCGGCAGCCGGCCTTGAGCAGTAGCTACACGGTTCTGCACGTCGACTGCAGCGATATTCAGATCGTACCCAGTCTGAAAGAACGTATCTATGGTGCTGCTGCCGTCGTTAGCACTGGTGGAAGTGATGTACCGCATGCCCTCCACACCGTTGATCTGCTGCTCGAGCGGGATAGTGACGGCAGACTCCACCGTCTGCGCATTGGCGCCGATGTAGTTGCTGCTCACCGTTACCTGGGGCGGCGCCAGCTCCGGATACAGTGAGATGGGCAGCCCGGGAATGACGACTGCGCCCGCAAGGATGATCAGGAGTGCGCAGACAGTGGCAAAGACTGGTCGACGGATAAAGAAATCAACAAACACGCGGAGACGTCCTCTCTCGCATTACTAGCGTCTGAAGCAATGAATGCTTGACTACGGCGCAGTTAGCAGAGCCCATAGCCACTCTCCAGCTGCGACTGACCACCTAACCCATCGGCGCGACGGGCATCCCATCGGCCAGCAGCTGAGTGCCGGATACTATGACCCGGTCCCCTTCTGCAAGGCCGGTAGGAACAGCATAGTTATTGCCTACTGTATCGCCGACCTGGATAGCGCGCTGCTTCGCTATCGTCTTTCCATCTACATTCTGCGCAACGAAGACGAAGGTCTGACCGCCCAGCCTGCTCACTGCCAGCACCGGCACCACCGGGGTGCTCTTTGTGTTCCAGATTACCCGGGCCTTGATCAGCTGCGAAGATCGCAGCAATGCCGAGGTCGAGTGCACATTGGCCTTCGCGAGAATGCCCTGCAGCTGGTTATCTACCTGCGGAGAAATGAAATCGATTGTCGTGTGCTCGATCAGGTTCTCAGAGCTGTCGAGGATGTCAACCCCAAGGCCGTTCCGCACCTGCGACCCCCGCTCGGTGGGAATGTAGATGTAGGCCTCGAGGTCCTTGTTCTCGTCGATGGTCGTCAACATGGTCGTTGGGGCGACGTAATCACCCACGTGAACAGGAACATCTCCAACGATCCCGTCGAATGGGGCAGAGACGCGATAGTAGCTTAGCTGGCGCTCTTCCGACTTTCGCGACGCGCCGGCAGATTCGTAGTCAGCCTTGGAGTTCTTGAAGGCCTGATCAGCCTGATCGAGCGCATCCCGGCTGATTACTCCCGCCTCGAAAAGCTTGTGCTGCCGCTCGTTCTGCAGCTGGTTGTACTGATAGAGCGCAAGCTTCTGCTGTTCGGTAGAGGCCTGCGTCTGTACCGTGGCTTCCTGCTTGATGGGGTCGATCTGCATCAGCACCTGCCCCGCCCGCACGTGGTCGCCTGAGTGGACCAGTATTCTTGTCAGGTTTCCCTCGACCTGCGGATTCAACGTCGCCGACCGGCGCGACTTGATGGTCGCCACATACTCGTCACTCTGCGCAACCGGAGCAGCGTGAACGGTGAGCGTCTGTACCGGCATGGCCTGCGGTCCCCCGGCGGCGGGCGGGGCGGCCGGCTTGCTGCACCCACCAAGGACTAGCACAAGGACAACGACCGGTAACTGCAGCAGGAGTCGATTCTGTTGGAAGTTTCTCAAAATGCAAGAGCCTCAGAGATTCTTAAGAGCTTAGCAGACGGAGGGCAGCCCTATTACTGCTGCGAACGAGACCAACCCGGCCCGGACGGCTCGGCGGTAGAGCCCGACGCCATCTGGTTCGATTGAACTCTTGGATGTGCTCTCAAACCGAACGCTTCAAAATGTTGCGCCGCCGCTTAAGGTCTGATTATTCAGACACCGTGTGCCTGCAGCTTGACGCCTTAGCCGGACTCTTCGGAACGCCTTTATCCATTCCAGAGCCGGGGCATACAGGGCCGCGACGCTGCCTTTCAGCGAGGAAGGTCTGCGTGGCCAAGTACCCTCACCTGCCCACTCAGGCCGCTCGCTCCGCCAGGCTGCCCTCCGCCGACCGCGACCTGGTACCGGCCCTCAGCCACACTGCGCCGGCCATCGGCCATGACCTGGCTCAGCTGGCGCGCGTCCAGCCGAAACTGCAGGTGAGCCGCCTCCCCTGGCTTCAAGCTTACCCTCTCAAATCCGCGCAGCTCGACAAGCGGACTGCCCTCGCTCCGCGGCGGAGTGAGGTATAGCTGCGCCACCTCCTCACCCGCTACTGGTCCATCGTTCTTCACATCGGCCTCGACCGTCAGTACCTCGCCGGCCGTCAACCGGCTCGTCGAGAGGTGCAGATTGGAATAGCTGAAGTGTGTAAAACTCAACCCATACCCGAAGGGATACAGCGGCTGCCCACGGAAGTACCTGTACGTGCGGGCCGTCATGGAGTAGTCACTGAAGTCGGGCAGCTGCTCGAGCCCCGCATAGAAAGTGACTGGCAGCCGACCTGCCGGATTGTTTCTGCCGGTCAGGGTATCCGCGATCGCCTCGCCGCCCGCCTCGCCCGGATACCAGGCCTCCAGGATCGCCTTGGCATGCTGCTCGGCCCAGTTCACGGCCAGTGCACTTCCGTTCATCAGCACCACGACCAGCGGCTTACCGGTAGCGGCCACCGCTTCAAGCAGCTGTTGCTGTACCGCAGGCAGTTTGATCTCTGTACGGTCGCCACCAGAGAACCCATCAATCTGCAGCGGCATCTCCTCGCCCTCCAGTTCGGGTGAGAGCCCCACGATAGCGACCACTACGTCTGACCTGCGCGCCACAGCAACCGCCTCTTCGCGCAGCGCTCGAGAGGGCGGCGTCCAATTCAGAGTGATCCCCGCACCGAAGAGTTGCGCACTATGCGCATAGTCCAGCCGGAACGAATGCGGCTGCGTGTCGGCCAGGTGCATTCGGAACACCGGGGTCAAGTTGCTCCGGTCCCCGGCCGGCTCCGGCGTCGCGAAGCTCGCAACCTGCTTCCCATCAAGCTCCACCATGAACCGCTCGTGGTCGCCGCAAGGATAGCAATGAGCCAGCGTGACCTGGAAGCTGTAATCGCCGGGCGCGGGGACTTTGACTTCCCCGCTCCATCGCACGCTGAAGTTGTTAGCCGGCACTCCGGGCGCAGGACTCGCAGCATTCCAGTCGAAATCTATTTGAGGGTCGACACGCCTCAGTACCGGTGCTCCCGCAAAGTCTGAGTTCGCGAAATAATCCCCGGAGAGTCCTTGTACTGTCCCAGGCGCCCCAGTGCTGAAGAGGGTCCTCGGCGCAGGCAGTGGAGCACCCTCCGCATAGGGAGAACCCTGCGAGTAAAAGATCTCCGCATCCTTCATGCCATCTTCAAGGCCATCGAGCGCAAGTACGGGGTGCGACGCTACCGCGTTGTAGTTGCCCTCCAGAGCGCTCAAGGAAGCGGCGTTCGGCCCGACTACTGCTATGGTTCGCCTCGAGCCATCGAGCGGTAAGATTCCACCCTCGTTCTTGAGCAGCACCATCGATTCTTCTGCAGACTTCAGCGCGAGCGCACGATGTACCGCCGAGTCGACCGCGCTGTAAGGGATGCGAGCATAAGCAACTTCGGAAGGAGGATCAAACATCCCCAGCCTGAACCTTGCAGTGAACAGCCGTCGCAGTGCTGTATCGATGGCGCTCTCTGGCAACAGCTTTTCCCGCACGGCCTCGCCAAGCGACTTGTAGGTGTCTCCGCAGTTTGTGTCGGTACCCGCAAGCACCGCCGTTGCAGAGGCGTGCTCCGCGTCAGGCGAAGTGTGATGGGCCGTCGCATGGAAGAAGTCGTCGACTGCTCCGCAATCAGACGTAATGTAACCCGCGAAGCCCCAGGCCTTGCGCAGAGTGTCCTCGAGCAGCATAGTGTTAGCGCAAGCCGGCAATCCGTTGACTGCGTTATACGCGCACATCACGGACTCTGCGTGCCCCTCGGTCACAGTGGCTCGAAACGCAGGCAGGTAGGTATCTTCCAGGTCCATCGCAGAGGGCTCAACATCGAACCGATGCCTGCTCGCCTCAGGCCCGCTGTGGACGGCAAAGTGTTTTGGCGTCGCGACAGTCCTTAGGTACTTGGGATCGTCGCCCTGCAGACCCCTGACGAAGGCTACCCCAAGGGTGCTGGTTAGGAATGGGTCTTCGCCATACGTCTCCTGTCCTCGACCCCAGCGTGGATCACGGAAGATGTTGATGTTTGGAGACCAGATCGTCAGGCCGAAGTAGCGGGCGTGCACACCATCTCGCAGTGCCTGCTGGTACTTGGCACGTGCTTCGACCGAGACGGTCGTTCCCATCTCGCCGACTAACTTCGCATCCCAGGTTGCGGCCATTCCGATGGCCTGCGGGAACATGGTCGCATAGCCGGAGCGCGCCACGCCGTGCAGGCCCTCGCTCCACCAGTCATACTCCGCCACTCCGAGACGCGGAATCGCGGGTGCGGAGTTCATCATCTGACCGATCTTCTCCTCGAGCGTCATCCTCGACACGAGGTCATCGACGCGCTGTTCGATCCCGAGGCTTGGATCCTGGTAGGGCAACCTGCTCTGCGCCTGCAGCGCGGTGGACACGACGCAGCAGCAGAACAGTGACACGACCCGCAACGACCCTTGAACAATCCTCGACATCCTGACGGAACCCCGGCGGCGCTACTTACCTGACGAGGCTTGCTGGCCAGGATCAACTACATCTAAAGCAATCTAGTAGCCTTCGGCAAGCAGCGAGGAGTCTGCTCGAGCGGCCGAGGCAAGAGAAGGATCAGTCCATAACCTTACCCTAGGTACTTCCTTCATCAACCCCACAGCTAATGCGGCAACAGGCCATATACATTCAACTCTCCCGAGCCATCCGGCGTGTGAAGGCTCCCAAAGTTCGGGATGAAGACCTTTCCGTCGGCAATAGTCGGATCGACAAACTTGGGAAAGTATCCGCCCTCATCGCGCGCCGGATTCTGCTTATCACTCCACAGCACCTTCAATGTATTCGCGTCGAACGCGTAGAGCACGCCGGGAACGCGCTTCTGCTGCGCGTTGTCGTTGTATGGAGTTGAAGCCCAGACAATCCCGTCTTCCTTGCCATTAGCAGAGACAGAATAGAACCCGCCGGGCATCGCGCCATTCGCGTTGATGGCCGGTGCGGTCATCGCGCTCTTCGCAAACGGCTCGGTCGTAAGCATGCCGGCCTTGGGGTCAAAGTGATAGGCGCGAAGGAAGTCGTTCTCGCCCCACAGGTACACGGTCGGCCCATTCACCGCGCTGTCAAAGTAGACAGGCCCAGCATGGATGTTGCTCGAGTTCTTGCCGTAGACGGCGTGGAAGAACTGATTGACATGATTCTTTGCCGGGTCGAACTTGCCCATGTTTGTGGAGTCGACCACGTAGAGATAACCTTGCTTGCCGCCGCTGATGATGTAGTTCGTACCCGGAACAAGCAGCAGCCCGGCCGAGCCGAGATCAGCATCGTCGCGATTCAGCGCCTCGCTGTCGTAGGGCGTGAAGTAGTCGAGCAGCTTCAGGTCGGCCGAGAGTTTGATGAAGCTGTTTCCCGTCTGAGGTACGCCCTTGGGCGAAGTACCAAAGCTTCCATTGCCAGTTGAGATGAGCAGGTTACCCTGCGCATCAACCGTCAGCCCCTGTCCAGACTGCCAGATGCCGCCCTGGATGCCGCTGGGGGTATCCACGTAGACATCCTGCTGCTTCAGCGTCTTCGCGTCATAGGAGATAACCCACCCGTGGTACAGTCCAAGGTCGTCGTTAGAGGCCCACGAGATGTAGACCTTGCCGTTCGCGAGCGTGAGAGCTGCTCGCTGATTCTGGATCCTCGGATCAAAGGTGAATGTGCCATCTGCATCAGTATAGGTCGCCGTAACCTGGACGTGGCTGCCCTGCCTCGGCTCGCCGGTGCGGATGTCCAGAGCATTCAGCCATTGGGTGAAAACGCCGGAGGCTCCCTGCCCCTGCTCGTTGCGGCTGAAAAAGTAGATAGTGTCAGTATCAGGGTCGATGACCGGCGTACTCAGAATCCCGATGCCGCTGCCCCGGGTGATGTTGAACATATGTTCCACATCGCCCGCCAGGACAGGTCGCCCGAAGTTGGCCTTCCACAGCACGTCACCCTTGTCGGCGTCGAGCGCATAGATGGTGTTGTTCATCGTCCCGATGAAGACGACGTTGTGCTTACCCTTCGCTCCCATGTCCAGGCGTGAGACGTAGAGCGGCTGCGTGTAGACCTGGCCGTCAACCACTACCTTGAAGAGTCTTCCAAACTGCTTCGAATTCACGTTTCTGGGAGTCAGGATCGTCTCATGCAGGTTGGCGCCGGTGCGCGAATTGTCATTGCGCTGGGTATAGACATTTACCTGCGCGATACATGCGAGGCACCCCAACATAGCAAGCACCCCAGCCAACGCCACTCGCAGGATACTGGGGGTCCTCGACTTACGATTCATTCAATCTCTTTCCTGATTCGAGTATGAGGTCGCTGTCGCGGGCGGCACTCGGCGCGCAGCGAAGTACAGCATACCCGTTCAGGTCAGCAACCCGCTACCGCAGCCTCAGGTAGAGAAGGCGAAACGAGCATGTCTGCTCGTTTCGCCTTTCCCCCCGGATGGATCATCCTGATGATCCGCTACATTCCCCCGCTCGATCAGAATCACTTCCCGGTCGCAGCCAGATCGAGATTTAACTGCAGCACGTTCACCCGCGGCTCGCCCAGCAGGCCAAGCTGCCGCTGCTGAATGTGGCTGTTGACCATCGTCGTAACCTGGTCCTCACTAAGGTGGCGCTCGTGGGCGATCCGCGGAACCTGGTACAGGGCCGCAGCAGGAGTGATGTCCGGATCAAGTCCCGAAGCGGAGGCAGTCATCAGATCAATCGGCACTGGCACGGACGATTTCTCCGCGGCCACGGAAGCCGAGACGCGGTCAACCAGCGCCTTGCTCGTGGGCCCAAGGTTAGACCCTGACGAAGAGGTCGCGTCGTAGCCAGTACCCGCTGCGGACGGCCGGCTGTGAAAGAAGCCGGGCCCGGTAAAGGGCTGGCCGATGATCCGTGACCCGACGAGCTGTCCGTTCGCGACAATCAACTGACCGTTGGCCTTATCCTTGAAGAGCAGCTGTGCTATGCCCGTCATCAGGAACGGGTAGCCGAGCCCAAGCAGGATAGTGGTTACAACGGTGTAGAGAATGGAAGTAATGAGACTCCGCTTCATGACAGCTCCTATGCAAGTCCGACTGCAGTAATAATGACGTCGATGAGCTTGATGCCGACAAAAGGCACCACCAGCCCGCCAAGACCGTAGATGAGCATGTTCCGCTTCAACAGCGACTCAGCTGACATCGCCTTATAGCCGACTCCTCGCAGCGCCAGCGGTATCAAGGCGATAATCACCAGTGCGTTGAAGATGACCGCCGACAGCACGGCTGACTGGGGAGTCTTCAGATGCATGACGTTCAGCACCTGCAGCACCGGGAACACGCCCGCAAACATCGCCGGTATGATCGCGAAGTACTTCGCCACATCGTTCGCAATCGAGAAAGTCGTAAGCGCTCCGCGGGTCATCAACAGCTGCTTGCCGATGCCTACAATCTCGATCAGCTTGGTGGGGTTTGAATCGAGGTCGACCATGTTGCCGGCCTCTTTCGCTGCCTGTGTGCCGGAGTTCATAGCGACGCCTACATCGGCCTGCGCCAGCGCCGGAGCGTCATTCGTGCCATCGCCGGTCATCGCAACCAGCTTGCCCTCGGCCTGCTCGCGACGAATTAAATCCATCTTGTCCTTCGGCTTCGCCTCCGCGAGGAAGTCATCGACCCCAGCCTCGCGCGCAATCGCCGCCGCAGTCAGAGGATTGTCGCCCGTGATCATGATGGTCTTGATGCCCATCCTGCGCAGCTCGGCGAAGCGCTCCTTCATTCCACCCTTGACGATGTCTTTCAGGTGGATGACACCGAGCGCCCGCTTCCCCTCTGAGACCACCAGCGGAGTGCCGCCACTGCGTGCGATCGTGTCAACCGCCTCGCGGACTTCGCGGCCCATCTCCGATCCCTGTGCCTGCAGGTACTTTTCGATCGCGTCCGCCGCACCTTTGCGGATAACTCTTCCCTCCATGTTCACGCCCGACATACGCGTGGTCGCGGTGAAGGGGATGAACTCAGCGTTAAGCCCCGCCAGCTCCCTGCCGCGGAGACCGAACTTCTCCTTGGCCAGCACCACGATCGAGCGGCCCTCAGGCGTCTCGTCCGGTAATGACGAAAGCTGCGCAGTGTCCGCCAACTGATCGTTACTCACGCCCGGCGCGGCGATGAAGTCCGTAGCCTGACGATTGCCGATGGTGATCGTGCCCGTCTTGTCGAGCAGCAGGGTGTTGACGTCGCCGGCAGCCTCGACCGCACGCCCCGACATTGCCAGCACATTGTGCTGCACCAGCCGGTCCATACCCGCGATACCGATCGCCGACAACAGTCCACCGATCGTTGTCGGAATGAGACAGACCAGCAGCGAGACCAGTACAAACACGGTCTGCGGCGCTGCCGAATAAATGGCAAACGGCTGCAGAGTCACCACCGCGAGTAGAAAGATGATTGTCAGCCCGGCCAGCAGGATATTCAGCGCGATCTCGTTCGGCGTCTTCTGCCGCTCAGCACCCTCGACCAGCGCAATCATGCGATCCAGGAACGTCTCCCCTGGGTTCGACGTGATGCGCACCTTGATCTCGTCCGAGAGCACGCGGGTTCCACCGGTGACCGCGGAGCGGTCTCCTCCAGCCTCGCGGATCACCGGAGCAGACTCGCCGGTGATTGCCGATTCATCCACGGACGCAACTCCCTGGATCACCTCGCCATCGCCCGGCACCACCTCGCCTGCCGTGACGACGACTACATCATCGACTCGAAGCTGAGAGCTGGCTACCTCCTCGATGGTCCCGTTAGCCTTGAGCAGCCGCGCGCGGGTCTCTGACTTCGCCTTGCGCAGCGTGTCTGCCTGCGCCTTGCCGCGGCCCTCCGCCATCGCCTCTGCGAAGTTGGCAAAGAGCACCGTGAACCAGAGCCACAGCATGATCTGGAAGTTGAATCCGAAGCTGCCCCGATGATGGAGCGTCCCGGTAATCAGCAGGATGAGCGTCAGCACACTGCCTACCTCAACCACAAACATGACGGGGTTCTTCATCATGCTCACTGGATTGAGCTTCAGCACTGAGTCGACCAGGGCGCGGCGCACGATCGCGCCGTCGAACATGGAACGTGTCTTTGTCGTAGTCATAGCGTCCTCAGAATGTGCGTCCCGCGTGCATCAACAGGTGCTCGAGGATAGGGCCGAGCGCCAGCGCGGGGAAAAACGTAAGGGCTCCGACGATCAGGATCACGCTCGAGAGCAGGATGGTGAAAAGCGGCGTCGTCACGGGGAATGTGCCCTGGGACGGCGGAGCAATCTTCTTGCCGACCAGGTTGCCGGCCACAGCGAGCATGGGGACGCACATCAGGAACCGGCCTGCGAACATCGCAATGCCGAGCGAGACGTTGTACCACCGTGTATTCGCATTTAGACCCGCAAAGGCGGAGCCGTTGTTGCCGGCCGCCGAGGCGTAGGCGTAGAGGATCTCAGACAAGCCATGCGGACCCTGATTAGCCAGGCTCGATGTGCCGAAGGTGGGCGACAGCAGGGCCACCGCAGCAAGGCAGAGGATGATCAGCGGGAAGATCAGCAGGTACAGCATCGATAGCTGCACATCCGCTGCTTCGATCTTCTTGCCGAGATACTCCGGAGTGCGTCCGACCATCAGTCCCGCGATAAAGACCGACAGCACTACAAAGATGAGCATCCCGTAGAGGCCGGCCCCTACACCTCCAAAGACGATCTCGCCGAGCAGGATGTTCGACAGTGGCACCAGGCCCCCGAGCGGGGTGAAGCTGTCATGCATGCCGTTGACCGCACCGCAGCTTGCGTCCGTTGTAATGGTCGCGAAGAGGGCAGTATTGGCGATCCCGAAGCGGACCTCCTTGCCCTCCATGTTGCCGCCCGACTGCGTCGTCGTAGCGCGCTGATCCACCCCCTGAAAGAGGGGATTTCCCTTCGCCTCGGCCCAGTAGGTGGTCGCGACACCGATAGCAAAGAAGAGCGACATGGCGGCGAAGACAGCCCAGCCGTGCTTTGGCGACTTCACCATCTGCCCAAGCACCACCGTCAGACCTGCCGGAATCAGAAAGATCGAGATCATCTGCAGGAAATTTGACAGCGGCGTAGGGTTCTCAAAGGGATGGGCGCTATTCGCGTTGAAGAAGCCTCCACCATTCGTCCCCAGCATCTTGATGGCTTCCTGAGACGCGACCGGCCCCTGCCCAATGGTCTGCGTCGTGATCGTTGTGGTCACCGGCTTGCCGTCCGCCCCTGTTGTGGTCGAGGTCTGCGGCTCCACTAGCGTCGCCGTGTCATAGGCCCGCATGTTCTGCACCACGCCCTGCGACACCAGCACCGTGCCGTAAACCAGGCAGATCGGAAGCAGGATCCAGAGAATCGCCCGGGTCATGTCCACCCAGAAGTTGCCCAGCGTCTTGCCCTCACGCCGCGCAATGCCGCGAATGAACGCAACCGCCAGCGCCATACCCACACCGGCCGACCAGAAGTTATGCGTCGCGAGACCAGCCATCTGGGTCAGATAGCTCATCGTGCTCTCGGGCGTGTAGGCCTGCCAGTTGGTGTTGGTAGTGAACGAGATGGCCGTATTCCACGCCAGCGCAGGAGTCACTGCCGCGAGATGCTGCGGATTGAAGGGCAGATGGCTCTGGGCGCGCTCAATGATATAAGTAAGCAGCATCGTCGCGCCGCTGAACAGCAGCATCGCGACCGCATACTCCGTCCAGCGCATCTCCTCGTCTTCCCGGACACCGGTCAGGCGATAGAGCAGCCTCTCGATGGGACGCAGGATCGGATCAAGCCAGGTGCGCTGTCTCTCGAAAACCCGCACCATGTAAAGACCCATAGGCTTCGCCGTGAAGCAGATGATGGCGAAGAAAACAATGATCTGTAACCAGCCATTAAGTGTCATTTCAAAACTTCTCCGGGCGAAGCATGGCATACACCAGGTAGACCATCAACGCAGCACATATCAACAGCAGCAGAATATTTTCAAACATCGGTCCGGCTCCGTTTCAGGCGTTCGCATCCCGATACATAGATCACGCCGATAAAAAACATCGCGATTGTTCCCGCAATACCAAGCACATCCCACATAGAGTTGTTCCTTCCTTATCTCGCCTCAATCACCAGTGTCCTGTAAGCGAGCGATACGCCCGTGCCGCGCACTGGGTGCGCAATCCTGGCTGCATGTTCCTGGCTGCGCTGCATAGTCCAGGATCAATGGTCCGGCAGCTCGCACCATCAACGGCAACTGTCCCAGACTTAGTAAAACTCTGACCCCTGTAGGAAGTCAGTAGAAACTCCATCAGGAAAGCATAAAGATTCGCACTAAGGAGGCGGATAGTTCACGTTGGGAACGGCGACGCAGCGGGCCGGTTAAAGAAGTTCAGAAGAGTGAACTGAGCTGCCGTCGGGCTGAGGCGTGAAGCGATAGCCCACCCATGGCTCGCTGCGGATGTAGCGCGGCTCTGACGCGGGCTCCACCTTCTTCCGTAGCTGCCCGATGAGCACGCGCAGGTACTCAGGCTGCTGCGTTCCGTTAGGCCCCCACACGTGACGCAGCAACATCTTGTGCGTCAGTACTCGTTCCGGGTTTCGGGCGAAGTAGAGCAGCAAGTCAAACTCCTTGGGAGTCAGATGGATGTCCTCGCCAAGCCTCGACACCCGGTGCTGATCTACATCGATGTGAAAGTCTCCGAGCTGAAGCGACATCGGCAGCTCGGCCTCCGCCGCCAGCGTCCGGCGAACCTGTACACGGATCCGCGCCAGCAGCTCCTGGATGCTGAACGGCTTGGTGACATAATCGTCCGCACCCTCATCGAGAGCGCGCACCTTCATAACGTCCTGGTCACGCACAGAGAGCACGATCACCGGCGTCTGGGCCCGCTGACGCACCTCGCGCGTGAGCTGTATGCCGTCCATCTCGGGCATCGAGAGGTCTGTAACGATCAGGTCGGGAGTTGTCTTCAGGAACTTGTCGAGGGCATCGGCACCTCCGTTCGCGACGATCACCTCATAGCCGCTGCTCTCGAGCGCCGTGCGCAGTACCCGCGTAATCTGGGGTTCATCGTCGACCACGAGTATCTTCCGCTTCGCTGCTGCCGCTTGGCGACCCTGCTGTTGGCTCGAAGCGCGATCGTTCAAGCCTGCTCCTGGGTGACAATGTGAAGATCGGCATGAGGCGCCCCGGCCATGAAGCGCTGAATGGCGAGATAGTAGAGGTACTTCTTCAACCCCGTTACCGCCGAGCGCCCGAAGATGACCTGCGTCACCCGCTCGCTCGACACGAACTCGGCCGTAGCCCTTGCCACGCTCTTGTTCTTCAGCTCGACGACCCGCGCTCCCAGATTTTCGGCGAACGTGATATTCGCCCGCAGAGACCGTTCGCGCTCCTCGCTGATCTCCGCGCCGCGGTTCACGTGGATGACATAGAAGTCCGCATTCAAACCCTCAGCCAGCCTGGCTCCACGCGCGATAAGCTTCCGTGCGTTCGGGCTGGAACTGATGCAGACCGCGACCTTCTCCTTGACGCACCACTCCCCGCCGAGCCGCTTGCGCTTGATGTAATCAAAGAGCGTACGGTCGACGGCGCGTGCCACCTGCTGCAGCGCGATCTCCCGCAGTGCGATCAGGTTGCCGCGGCGGAAGAAGTTCGACAGTGCGCGATCCACCCGCTCCGCAGGATAGATATCGCCGCGCTTCATGCGCGTTTCAAGGGCCTCGGGCGTCAGGTCGGCCAGCATGATCTCGTCTGCACGATCGAGCACCCAGTCCGGCACCGTCTCCCTGACGGTAATCCCAGTCAGGCTCTGCACCTGCGGCGTGAGACTCTCGATGTGCTGGATATTGACCGTCGAGAGCACATCGATCTTCGCGTCCAGCAGCTCGATCACGTCCTCGTAGCGCTTGGCGTGCTTGCTGCCCTCGATGTTGGTGTGCGCCAGCTCATCGACCAGCACCACCTCCGGATGACGCGCCAGTATCGCGTCCACATCCATCTCTTCAAAGAGCGTGCCCTTGTACTCGAGTTTGCGGCGCTCCATCACTGGTAGTCCCAGCAGCAGCTCCGCAGTGCGTTTGCGGCCATGACTCTCGGCCACTCCAATCACTACGTCTTCACCACGCTCGCTGCGCCGCATGCCCTCGCTCAGCATGCTGAACGTCTTGCCGACCCCCGGGGCGTAGCCGAGAAAGATCTTGAGTCGTCCGCGCGCCTTCTCCGCGGGGGTGGTCTGCTCCAGCCACTGCTCAGGCGTCTTTGCCGGGATGTCATTGACTCGACTCATGCGTACAATCGTACCCGTGACTTCTCGAGCGGTGAGGGAGACAGTTCGCTGGACGGCCATGAGCGTCACACTGGCCGCCATCCTTGGCTTCTACAGGCTCCCGTTCGTCCATGTTAACCCCACCACGGTTGCACTCACATTCCTGCTGCTGATCCTGCTGCTGGCGGCCAATTGGGGACTGCGCTTCGCGATCGTCTCCTCGATCGCTGCCTCCCTCTGCTTTAACTTCTTCTTTCTGCCGCCAATCGGGACCTTCAGCATCGCCGATGCGCAGAACTGGATGGCACTGCTGGC
This sequence comes from Acidisarcina sp., assembly GCA_036401395.1. Lineage (GTDB taxonomy): Bacteria > Acidobacteriota > Terriglobia > Terriglobales > Acidobacteriaceae > DASWUZ01. The sequence continues at coordinate 31,737 of DASWUZ010000043.1, read as the reverse complement.
CTTTCTCGCGACAGCACTCATCGCCAGCAATCTTTCGAACCGCATCAAGGAGGAGGCCGACTCCTCCAACCGCAGAAGGCGCGAGCTCGAACTGCTCTACGACTTTGGGCAGCGCCTGCTGCTGACGGAGAGCGAAGCGGACCTGCTCAAATCCATCCCGGGCAGCATCGTCACCGCGTTCCGTACCTCCGGCGCTGCACTCTATCTCTCGGAGGGCGACCGCCTCTATCTCTCAAACCCGAGAGAGATGCAGGTGAGCATCGATGAACTTCGCGAGGCCGTTCACTCGAACGCCTCCCGGACCGCCGCCCCAACCGGGGGGACCTCAAGTCCTCACGCCCTGCTGCCGCTGAACGTCGGCGTGAAACCGATCGGGTCGGTCCTGGTAGAGGGCAATCTGCCGTCGCAGGAGACGCTGGAGGCGATGGGCAGCCTGGTTGCCCTCTCGATCGAGCGCGCCGGCGCCGTCGACAAGCTCGCTCGCGCCGACGCCTCCCACGAGAGTGAGCGCCTTCGCTCTGCCCTGCTCGACTCCGTCACTCACGACCTGCGCACCCCGCTCACCTCGATCAAGGCGTCCGTCACGAGCCTGCTCTCGCGCGATTCCCTCACACCGCCGCAGCGTCTTGAGTTGCTCACCGTTATCGACGAGGAGAGCGACCGCCTTAACAACCTCATCGCTCAGGCTATTGAGATGGCGTCCCTCGATGCTCACGAGGTGCAGCTGGAGCTGGCGCCGCACCCCGTTCGTGAGGTAGTGGAAAAATCTCTCGCGACCTGCCGCGATCTGCTCGCCGGTCGCCGCGTTGAGATCAGGATGCCCGCCTCACTGCCAAAGGTCCTCATCGACCCGGTCTGGATCGAGAAGGTGCTCGTGCATCTGCTGGAAAATGCGGTGAAGTATTCGCCGCCGGCTGAGCCCATCTTCATCAGTGCCGAGCGTGAGGCCAACGAACGCGAAGGCGGCATGCTAGTCGTCAGCGTCGCCGACCGCGGCATCGGCATCGATCCGATGGAGCAGTCCATGATCTTCGACAAGTTCTACCGCGGCCAGAGTCAGCGCTACAGCGTGCAGGGCACCGGCATGGGACTGGCAATCTCGAAGGCCATCGTCGAGTCCCACGGGGGCACCATCTCCGTCACCAGCCAGCATGGCAGCGGCTCCGTCTTCTCCTTCTCACTTCCGCTCGCCAGCTAGCCTGAGGGTGACAAGCAAGGCTGTCTCTCCCGCTGACGATCCCATGCCCGGTCCGTTCAGAGGGTACCTGCCCGCAGCGAACCGGTTGTTCCCCCGGCGCAGGGCCCCGCCCTTGGACCCTTGCCCCAAATCTGGCCCTGCTCACTTGCCCGGCACGCATTTTGTGCTGGGCAAGTGCCCGTCGCTCTGGCACAATTCGTAAGCTGAAACCAGACCCCCGAATTACGGCACCTACTGAAATCCCTGCACGAAGCCGTCACCACGGCCTGGAGCGCAATGAGCAACATCAACGGCAAGGTCTACGCGATGAACGCCATCACTCCGATGAAGCCGTGGAAGACGCTCCTCGTGCGCGCCGTCTTCTTCATCCTCGGCGCTGTCAAGCCGCTGCAGAATGACCTGATCAACCTCTCCTTCATTGAGTTCGCCCGCTGGGTCATCATCCCCAGACGCAGCTTTCCCATGCTCGCCAACGGACAGCCGCAGGAGATGTTGAAGTACGACTACCTGCTCTTCTTCAGCAACTTCAACGGCACATGGAACCAGTACATTGACGCTTTCTCGGCGGTGTTGAGCAACGGTCTGAACCTGATCTGGCGCTGGAGCGAAAAGTTTCCTGGCTCCGTCCCCGTGACTCCATTCAAGGAGTACATCGCCAGGCAGCAGTTCGACACCGACTACTACTACACTTCGTACCCCGAGGCGACGGCCAACGACATCAAGTCCGCGCACATCGTGCAGGGTGCGCTCGATACTCTCCGCCAGCAGAACAAGTCGCTCAGCACCGAGCAATTCAACACGGCCTACCTCAACTTTGTGATCGCGGTGCAGAGCCACCTCGGCGAGACCGGCCAGGCGCCGGTGGTGTTCTAAGACGTTAACGGACCCTCCAGAGGAATCAGCAGCACATGGCGAACCAGAACGGCACGATGTACGGCCTCACCATCCTGTCTCCCATCATCGACGACGACAAAGCCGTCCCCTCGCATGACCTTCAGATTCGCGCCTACCTCGCATCTCTACCGACCGACCGGCAGAGCCCCTTCGCGCAGGCTCCGGGAACGCATCTCGCCCGGCTCGTCGTGATGGACGACGTCATCTATGTCGGAATGCCTTCCTGCGAGGAGCACCTCAAGTCGAAGTATCTCGTCTTTGAATCGAACATCGATGCCACCGGCGAGAGTGGCCTCGACCGCTACCTCACCGGACTCGCCCAGCACTCCGGCACTCATATCGACGCGATCTGGAGTCACTGCGTCGGCTACCCGGGAGCCTCAGAGATTCCCGCCTTTCTCCGCTATATGAAGGCATGCCAGCTCACCACAACCTTCTACTTCGCTGCCGTGAACAACAAGAATCTGCAACAGACGCAGCGTGCATTGCAGACCCAGAGGGCCGTCGCCGACTTCATCGCCAGCCACCAGGGACTGGCTGCGGCGCAGACACAAGCGGCCTTCAACCAGTTTCTGCAGCAGCTCGACGCGATGCCGCTGCCCCCTGCGGGTGAGCCGCACGTAGTCCGCGCGATCAAGACAGGCGGCAAGAATGAGTAAGCTGAACGCCACCGATATCCAGGGCTTCGTACTTCGCGGCTACAACTTCCCGCTCGCCCGTCACCTATTTCTCCGGATCACCGGCCCCGAATCCGGCCGTGCGCTGGTCGATGCTCTGCTTCCCCTGATTACTACCGGTCAGCGGTGGGACCAGGGCGCAAAGCCGCTCAGCACCGTCAACATCGGCTTTACCCACAAGGGACTTGCAGCCCTCGACCTTCCGCTCGCCACATTGATCAGCTTTCCTGTCGAGTTTCAGCAGGGAATGCGATCGCGTGCTGAGATCCTCGGCGACAGGGGACGCAATGCACCAGAAAACTGGGACGCCTTGTGGCGCGACAACGAGGTGCACGTATGGCTGGGCGTGAACGCGCAGACCGCCCCCGCGATGGAGAGCGCCTGCTCCCGGCTGCAAGAGCTTGTTGAGCAGAGTGGAGGCGCCGTTCTGCTCGGTTCCCAGGACGCGGGCATGCTGATAATTGACGGCCAGCCGACCACCAGGGAGCACTTCGGCTTCACCGACGGCTTCGGCAACCCGGACTACCTTGGGGTCGAACGCACCTCTCAGCCCGGCCAGGGCAAGCTGATGCCTGATGGAAGCTGGGCTCCGCTCGCGACCGGCGAGCTTCTGCTCGGTTATGCGGACGAAGCTGGCGAACTGCCCGTCGCTCCCATCCCTCATCTGCTCGCCAGCAATGGCACATTCATGATCTTCCGCAAGCTGCATCAGAATGTTGCGACCTACCGTGCATACCTCGAGGAGTGGGGCGCGCGCTACTCTGGCGGTAAGCAAAAGCTGGCCTCAAAGCTTATCGGGAGATGGCAGGACGGAACACCGGTCGAGCTCTCGCCGGAGCGCCCCGACCCCTCCCTGGTCAAAGATCAGACCAGGAATACCAACTTCACCTTCAGCGAAGACGCAGCCGGTGCAAGGTGCCCGATCGGCGCCCACGTTCGGCGCGTCAATCCAAGGGACGCCTTCGGCTTCAAGGGACGCCTCATCAACAGGCGTCGCATCACTCGGCGAGGCCTGCCCTACGGCCCCTATGTTCCCGAAGACCAGCCCGTATCAGACGCAGCCGAACACGGAGTGGCCATGATGGTGCTCAATGCGAGCATCTCGCGTCAATTCGAGTTCGTACAGCAGCAGTGGATTGAATACGGAAATGATGCCCACCTTGGTAACGACAAGGATCCTCTGATGGGTAACCACGGCGGCGAAGGAAGGTTCCTTGTACAGGGCGATACGACTGCCTCGAACCCCCCGTTTGTCTGCAGCAACCTGCCCAGCTTCGTCGAACTCCGGGGCGGAGATTACTTCTTCCTGCCCAGCATCACCGCATTGGGGATGATCGCCTTGGAACTGGTCGACCCACGTTGACCGGTTGCCGCCTCAGACCGTCTCAGCCGGCTCCGGGTATGGCGCGACCAGCTCTGCCAGCCTCCGTAACAGCGGCCGAGGGCCCCCTCCCTTGGGGAGAAATCGGTCCACCAGACGGATCACCTCGTCCGGCATGTTCAGGTAGGCAGACAGCAGCATGATCGGAATCTGCGGCTTAACCCGCCGCATGGCCAGGGCCACCTCGCCCCCGTTCATCTCCGGCATGTTATAGTCCAGCACCACCGCGTCCACAGCCTCTCCGCCAAAAATTCGGAGACCCGTCCGTCCATCCTCGGCAGTCAGCACCCGGTAGCCTGCGGCTTCCAGCACCCACTTGCGAATCTGCAATCCAACGGCCTCGTCATCGATGATAAGGATGGTAGCAACACCAGGCATCATTTCTCTCCGGTACAGGGGTAAAGCCTGCGGTTAGAGCCTCTTGTCGCCAGAGTATACAGATTGGGGCGGGTTGCTCATCCCCCGTTCTCCGTTAGCATCAAGCCGCACCGGGTAGGATATCTATAGGATGAAATCCGACCAGAAGTCTCGCCATAACTCCCCTGCAGCAGGCAAAGAACGTGCCGTAGTGTGCCTCTCCGGCGGCATGGATTCCGCAGTATGCGCTGCCTTGGCGGCCCGGGATTACGACGCATATGCGCTCCACTTCAGCTATGGCCAGCGTACCGAGGCTCGGGAACTCAAGAGCGCCCGCCAGGTCGCCGGCCATTTCTACTTTCAGCAGTTCCTGCCCCTGCGCATCGACATCTTTCGGCAGATAGGAGGCTCCGCGCTGACGGACCCTAGCATCCCTGTCCCGATCGCACCAACTGAGGAGCCGATCGGCCACTCGGTCCCAGTGACCTATGTTCCTTTTCGCAACGCCCACTTCCTGTCCGCAGCCGTAAGCTGGGCCGAGGTCCTCGGCGCCCGCAGCATCTTTATCGGCGCCGTCGAGCAGGATAGCTCCGGCTATCCCGACTGCCGGCCAGCCTACTACCAGGCCTTCCAGCAGGTAATCCGCACCGGAACCCGCAAGGGAGACATCGAAGTCGTCACTCCGCTCATCCATATGCGCAAGAGCGAGATCGTCTCGTTGGGGGTTGAACTGTCTGCGCCGTTCGATTTAACTTGGTCATGCTATTCAGGTGAGGCCAAGGCCTGTGGCGTCTGCGACAGCTGTGCCCTCAGACTCCGCGCCTTCCACGAGGCAGGGATGACTGACCCAATTCCTTACGCGACAAAGTAGCTTTCAAAGTGTTCAGATAGATCGGACTTACGCCGTTCCAAGGCTGGCTACGGAACAGATTCCGGCAGCCCGGAAGGCGGCCCAGGCGAACTGAAGATGGAAGTCGCAAGCCGGTCCGGCGGCGACCACTCCAAGGAGAAAATGACAATGCGAAAGATCACTCTCATGGTGGCCGCAGCTTTGCTCGCCACCCTACCCGCCCTCGCCCAGGACAAGCCGGCGAAGGTCCATGGACACATCCAGGACTCCATCGGGATCCCCGTAGCCGACGCTACCGTCATCCTCTCAGATGATCCCTCGATGCAAAATCCTCGCTACACTTTCACCTCGGACGCGGATGGCAACTACACAGGCGACAACATCAAGCCGGGCACCTACGTCTTCTCCCTGCGCAAGGGCCAGATGGCGCGCGACAAGGTGCTGGATCAGTTCACAGAGGTTAAGGTAGCTGCTGGCGCTGACCTGACTCAGAACTTCGACATGACCCGGCCCGATTACATCTCGAAGATGACCCCTGAAGAGAAGAAGGCCGTCGAAGAGACTCGCAGGAAGAACGCCGAGGTTCTCAAGGAGAACGCCGGCATCAAGAACCTGAATGCAAACCTGATTAAAGCCCGCGACGACAACAAGGCAAAGAACTACACCGAGGCCGAGTCGCTCATGCAACAGGCGACCACCCAGGACCCCACTCGCGCTCTGCTTTGGCTGGAATTGGGCAATGCTCAATCCGGGCTCAAGAAGTATCCTGATGCAGAGACCTCTCTGAAGAAATCACTCGATCTCGAGACCGCCTCGAAGAAGCCTGACCCCGCCACTGAGGGAGCGATTAACAACAGCCTGGGTGAGGTCTACGCGAACGAGAACAAGATGCCGGATTCGATCGCTGCGTATGAAGCGGCTGCCAAGCTGAACCCCACACAGGCCGGCATGTACTACCAGAACCAGGCCATCATGTTCACTCGCATCAATCAGTCGGATGCGGCCGCCGCCGCCGCTGATAAAGCAATCGCTGCCGAGCCGACCCGCGCGATCCCTTATTATCTGAAAGGCCAGGCGCTCGTCGGCAAGGCCACTATCGACGAGAAGTCGGGTAAGATCATACCGCCTCCGGGCTGTATCGAGGCCTACCAGAAGTATCTCGACCTCGCCCCGACCGGCCCGTTCGCGCCCGACGTCAAAGCAGTTCTGGCTGAAGTCGCCACCACCGTCAAAACCACCTACAAGGCCAAAAAGTAAGTCACCGCAATACAACTGAACAGGCCCATCCTCGCCAGGCGCGAAAGATGGGCCCGTTCATAAGTCCTGACCAGGTCGGTTCGTTGAGCAGCCCCAGCTACAATCCATTCGTGAGCACACCTGCAGCGCCCCCCTCCGCCCTCAGCTATACAGACGCAGCTTTGATTGTGAAGCAGACCGCGGCCACCCTGCTCGCCTCCAGCAGCCTCCAGCAGCAAAATGTGCCACTGCTCGATGCGCTCGGCCGTGTACTCGCCAGTCCAGTCACTGCCGATCGCGACCAGCCGCCCTTCCGCCGCGCCACTCGTGATGGATTCGCCTGCCGCGCAGCAGATGTACACGCACCAATGAAGGTGGTAGGCAGAATCAGGGCGGGAGATCCAGCCGCACTCGCGACGCCTCCCGTCAGTCCAGGCGAAGCGGTAGAGATCATGACCGGAGCACCCGTTCCCGAGGGTGCCGATTGCGTCCTCATGGTGGAACACATCACCGAACGACCCTCCTCTGATGGCAGCCCCGCAACCATCCTTCTCGACTCATCCCGGGCTGCTCAAGCCGGCGACAACATAGTTCCGTCGGGAGCCGAGGCGCGCAGAGGAGCCATGATTTTAGAGACCGGCACGCGGCTCGCTGCTAACCACATCGGGGCCGCAGCAGCGTGCGGCTACTCCGAGCTGCCTGTCTATCTGCGCTCGCAGGTGGCAGTATTAGCCACGGGTGACGAACTGGTCGAACTCTCCCAGCCGATCCTCCCTTACCACATTCGCAACTCGAACAGCTATTCCCTGGCCGCACAAATCGCGCTCGCAGGTGGAGAACCGCACCGCCTGCCGATTGCAAAAGACGATAAAAAAAACATCGAAGCGGCAATTCGTGTTGCACTCTCAGACGACCTCGTCCTGCTCTCCGGAGGCGTCTCAGCAGGAAGGTTCGATTTCGTCGAAGAGGTCCTGCTATCAATCGGCGCCGAGTTCCTCTTCACCGGAGTGCTCATCCAGCCCGGCCGCCCCCTCGTCTTCGGGCGCATCCCTCACCAGGCAGGCCATCGCTACTTCTTCGGCCTGCCGGGCAACCCCGTCTCAACCCTGGTAACCTTCGCGCTCTTTGTCCGGCCCGTAATCGAAGCTCTTGCCGGCGTCGCCTCCCCCGGTCATGAAGCGCCGCGCTTCGTGCAAGCGCGCCTCGCAGCGCCCCTCGAGGTCAAGCCCGGGCTGACCCGCTTTCTTCCGGCGAACCTCCGCAATCTGCCACCATTTGAATCCGAGGTCGCCACCATTCCGTGGCAGGGCTCAGGCGATCTAGCCAGCACGGCAAAGGCGAACTGCTACCTCGTCATTCCACCGGAGCGCGGAAGCATGGCAGCCGGTGAGACAGTCTCCGTCCTGCTGGATTAGGCTCCAACTCGCCTCATGCAGCCCGGCATCCTCCTCCGGCATTTAAGCTGAAGGCATGAGCAAGCTCTCACACTACGACCCAGATGGACACGCGCGCATGGTCGACGTCAGTGAAAAGGCGGCCACCCGGCGCCAGGCCGAGGCCTCTGCCTTCATCGCATTATCAGAGGAGGTACTGCGCGCCCTCCCCGGCAATCCCAAGGGCAATCCACTCGAGATCGCCCGCTTCGCCGGGATACAAGCCGCGAAGCGCACCTCCGAGTTGATTCCCATGTGTCACCCTCTGCCGCTCACCTTCATCGACGTGTCGGCGACAGTCGTTGAAGGCGGCGTGGCGGTTCGTGCCGTCGCCGCCACCATGGCCGGCACGGGTGTTGAGATGGAGGCGATGACCGCAGCCAGCATCGCCGCGCTCACCATCTACGATATGTGCAAGGCGCTCGACAAGGGCATCGTCATCCGTGAGATCGCTTTAGAACGCAAGACCGGCGGCAAGAGCGGCGAGTACCAGCGACACTAGCGCATCAGTGATCGTAGAAGCTACTTCACCAGACGCATCAGTCCGGCAGCCGGCAGGTCGGGGCGCACGAAACTCCGCGCCGAACCCCGGTCAACCTCGGCGAGAACGGCATCCCCCGCGAGGTAGCCGCTGCGAACGGCTCCTTCCATGGTCGCCGGCCAGCCAGTCGCCGTCCAATCTCCCGCAAGGAAGATGCCAGGCCAAGGACTAACCGCTCCAGGCCGGAATGCGTCGAGCCCCGGGCGTATCGAGTAGGTCGCGCGCACCTCCTTCACCACCGCAGCCTTGAGCAGCGTCGCCTCGCGCACCGCAGGGAAGAAAAGCGCCAGTTCGCGAACCGCGAGATCGATAATCTCCTGCCGCTGCATAGGGACCATCGACCGCGAGGCGCTCACCACGAGTTCCAGGTAACTGCCGCCCGAGGCTCCGCCGGCGGCGCCGTGGCGGCCCTGCTGCAGCTTCGACTTGTTGTACATCCACTGGATCGTGGTATCGAGCAGGACGGCATGCTCTAGGTCGGTGATCTCGCGATCAAACCAGAGATGTATTCCGGTAATCGGAGAATGTTCGAAGCGGCCGAGCTGCGCCCCAAGCCCTGTAGCTCCGTCGCCCCCGGGAAGATGCGGCAACATAGCCGCCATCCCTTCGAAGGACAAGGCTAGAACGACCGCATCAGCCGCGAAGTCCGCATCCGCCGACCGCACCAGCCATCGATCCGACTTCCCGGCTCCGGGAGCGGGCATCCGTTCAAAGCTCTCCGCGCTCGCCCGCACATGCACACTACCCCCGCGCGCCTCGATGTAATCGACCGCCCGCCCGTAAAGTTCGCTCAACGGAACACTGGGAACCCCCATCCGGCCGGCCTCCGCTGAGCGCAAAAAAGTCTCGCGGATTACCTTCCCGGCGTAGTGCACGGAGATGCGCTCCATCTCCTCATTCAATGCGCTCACCAGCACCGGCTTCCAGAAGCGCTCGATAGCGGCCGGGGTCTGCTTGTGGCGAACCAGCCAATCCGCGAAGTTTTCCTCCGAGTCGCCGGGCACACCCAAGAGAAAGGCGCTTAGCCCGCGAGAAAGGGCCAGCTTGTCGGCAGCCGAAAAAGCGTGCGCGCCCAGGAACGATAAAGACGAGTGGAGTGGAGCGGGCAGCCACGACGGCTGCAACACGCTGCACCGCCCTCCCGGCTCAATGAAGGTGAAGCGATCAAACCAGCGAATGCTGGACGCGACCCCAAGCCGCTCGTAAAGATCAATGAGGTTCGTGCACGAGCCGAGCAGGATGTGCTGGCAGTTGTCGATCACCTCGCCGGTGCCCGGATGCTCATAGGACGATGCGCGCCCTCCGAGGTAGGGCCTGCGCTCCAGCAGCTGCACGCGAAATCCCGCATCGGCCAATGCGCAAGCCGCTGCAATCCCCGCGACACCTCCGCCGATCACAACGACTGAAGAACGGGCGGCCTTTGCGTTCAAAGTGGAAGACGCCATAGATCAGCCCAGCCCGAGCCGATACGCAAATACGCGCAGCAGGCCTCGTCCGAGTATCCAAAATTTCTTCCAGGTGGGCACTCGCACCTTCGCCGCAAAGACCTCAAACCTACTTCGAACGATGCGCTGGAGCAGCTCATGATAGATCGTCACCAGCACCCAGAGAGCGGGCCGGCTGTCCGGTGAGATCAGCGGTAGCAGCGCCTGGGCCGACTCGTAGTAGTGCTCAGCGCGCCTCGCCTCAAGCGCGAGCAACTCGCGTTGGCCGGCAGTGGCTCGGTGCCCGACGGCAACGCGGGCCAACTCGTCCGGTGTGACCCCCAGCCGCTCCATATCTTCGACGGGCAGGTATATCCTCCCGCGCTCCGCGTCTTCGCGTACATCGCGCAGGATGTTCGTCAGCTGGAAGGCAATGCCAGTCTCCTCGGCCAGCTTTTCGGCGCGCAGATCTTCATAGCCAAAGATGCGGATGCATACCAGGCCTACGACAGACGCAACCAGGTAGCAGTAGCGATAGAGCTCGTCAAAGGTTGGGTAAAGATCGAGCACAGGTCCAGCCGATGCTGAGATTACAGCGCGTTGCATCGACCCGCGCAAGTCCATCGCCGTCCCTTCGACCAGCTCATCCAGCAGATCGGAAGGGATGCCGAAGCGCCGTCGCGCGTCTGCCAACGCGAGGAAGACGAGGTCGCCGCTCGAGAACCTGTCGCCCAGGGCTGCCCGCTCAAACGCCTCATCGAACCGGTGCCACTCGGCGAGCCACCCGTCGAGAGCCGCCCGGCGCTCCGTGTGCGAGATCGTCTCATCGTCGGAGAGATCGTCGGCGTGCCGCATGAACGCATACACGGCGCAGATTGCATTGCGCTTCGCCTTGGGCAAGGCGCGAAACGCGTAGTAAAAATTCCGCGCCTCCCGCCGGGCGATCTCTTCGCACGCCCGATACGCCGCGGCAATCTTCGTCTCCGGCCACCGTCCACCAGCCGAGGTCATTGTGGACCGCTCAGCCGGCTGGCCCATCTCGCGCGGCGCAACAGCGCCCTCCCGCTTCTCCACCCGCGTACTCACCGGGCTGTCTCGGTGCTATCAGGTCTTGGCAAGCTCCCGCCGGGCAGCAGCTTGCCACAAAGAGCGCGCAGCAGCAGCCCTGCCTTCCTGCCCTTCGAGATCACCGGCCGGGCGCTCAAAACATCTAATCTGCGGGCTTCGATCGCTCTGAGTATCTCAAGCCCGCCACGGCTGAACAGATCGAGGTCGACGGCCAGCTCACGGTCGACCATCCTGATCAGTGGCAGCCCTTGTCCGAACATCTTCCGCGCCTCTTCGACCTCATACCGCATCAGCTCGCGAAACTGTGGAGTCGCGCGTCCCGCAGCAATGGTCGTTTCATCAACCCCGAAGCGCTGCATGTCAGCCTGTGGCAGGTAGATGCGGCCCTTGTTGAAGTCATCGCGAACATCCTGCCAGAAGTTGGCCAGCTGCAGCGCCGAACAGGTAAAGTCTGACAGCCGAAAGCGCTCCTCATCCCGATAGCCGCATGCCAGCAGAACCAGCCTTCCGACCGGGTTGGCGGAGTAGCGGCAGTAATCCAGCACATCGGCCATCGTCTGATACCGAGTCACAGTCTGATCGCCGCGAAACGCTACCAGCAGATCCGCGAATGGCTCCTTAGGTATCGTGCACTCGCGAATCGTCTCTCCAAGCGCGACAAACACCGGATGCCGCGCCTCCGTTCCGTCACCGCGGTAGCACGCGTCCAGCTCCCCACTCCACAGATCGAGCAGCGCAAGCGACTGCGCAGCGTCACCGACCTCATCGCCGAGGTCGTCCGAGATGCGGCAGTAAGAGTAAATACTCTCGAAGTGAGGCCGCAGTCGCCGCGGCAGAAACCACGAGGCCACGTGGAAATTCTCGTAGTGTGACTCAGTCAGCCGCTTGCAATAGGCTCGCGCCTCCGCCAGCGAGGGCCGCACCGCAGGAATCCGGTACTCGGCCGGCAGCGCTGCCCATCCCCGGTCAATCAGCTCGGGAAGCTCCGTCTGATCAGCACTGTTTATGAGGATGTCAGGCATGCCCTCTCACTAACATTCCGGGTTTCATCGACAGCCTCTAAGGAATGATCGCCGTCTTAATGTCGTTCTTCTTGTCCGCCTTCCGCTCGCCGTTCAGCCCGCTCCTTACGTCATTGGAGCGGTCCATCAGCTTGCGAAAGACCTGATCGAGTTCAACCAGCGGAGCGCGACCCGTGATGTACTCGCCACAGTTGAACCGTCCGCTGGTCAGCAGTTCAAACGCCTTGCGGCTGCTTGCCGGAGTGTGGTGAAAGCTCGCCTTGAGCGTGATGTCGTTGTAGTGCAGGCGATTGGTATCGAGGCTCACCCGCGTTCCCGCCGCGCAACCGCCAAAGAAGTTCACAGTACCGCCACGGCGCACCATATCGACCGCCCACTGCCAGGTATGCGGGGTCGCAACTGCCTCGATGGCAACATCGGCGCCGCGCCTCTCGGGGGTCAGAGAACGCACCGCCGCAACAACATCATCGGCTGCCGTGGTCTGTACAATCTTCTCCGCACCGAAGATGCGCGCCGTCGCCACCTGCTCATCCCGCTTGACTACCGCGATCACCCGCATACCCGAGAGCTGCGCCGTATGAATGAACATCAGGCCGATGGGTCCGGCACCGATCACCGCAACCGTGTCGCCCGGTTGTGCTCCCGTCTCGTCCAGGCCGCGGACCACGCATGCCAGCGGCTCCGTCAAGGCCGCATGCTCCAGAGGAACGCCGTCCGGCACGATCAGCGTGTTCTTTTCAACAATCCGCGCCGGCACCCGGATGTACTCCGCATAAGCGCCGTTGTTGAAGAGCAGGTCGGCACAAAGGTTCTCCTGCCCGTGCTGGCACCAGAAGCACTTCCCGCATGGCGCGGAGTTCAACGCCACCACTCGCATGCCGCGGGTAAACTTCGTCACACCCCGGCCAACGGCATGCACCACCCCAGCTAACTCGTGCCCAAATAAGGCGGGCGGAACCAGCATCTTGGCGTGGTAGCCTCGGCGATAGACCTTAAGATCAGTGCCGCAGGTAAGGGCCGCCGTAATGCGCACCACGATCTCCCCAGGCTCCGGGCGCGGCATCGGAACGCGCTCGATTCGCACGTCTTCCTGACCGTAAAGCACAGCCGCGTTCATCTCCGTAGCCATAACATCTTATTGTCGCACTTTAGACAGCGTGTCACCCAGCGAGCGTCGGCCAGGGAGAAGGGTGGCCTCAGGTTTCTGGCGAGCCGGCCTCCATTCCTCTACCCGTTCCCCGATCCGTAAATCCTCTCCTTTTAGCCCCACAGCGGCGATTCCACTTCAGGCCCGCCGCACATGAGACCTGACCTCCTGCCATCTCGTTCAAAGCCCGATGTTAGGCGCCAGGCGCCCAAGGAGTGACTTGACCTGTTCGCGTCAACTGGGAACGTAATCCATCGCGGTCTCCGCTGTTCGTTCACGGACAACCCGTGGCGAATCCGGACATACGATCGGGTCCATTTGCCTGCGAGACTCCGTAAGCCGCTTTAATCTCATAGGGTTCTATTTAGACACTTTGGCGCTCGAATTGCACTTGAACCCCGACCTAAGCCTAACGCGGAGCCCAACTATGACCACCCTGCTGCAGGACCTGCGATTCGCCCTACGCCAGCTGCGTAAGTCTCCTGGCTTCACTGTCACCGCAGTTTTGACGCTGACGCTGGCCATCGGCGCCAACGCCGTCGTCTTCGGCGTATGGAACGCGCTCATCCTGCGTCCGCTGAATGTGCCTCAGCCAGAGAGTCTTCTCGTAATCCAACATGGCGGCGGCGTCGGCGCCCACTCCTATCCCGACTATCTCGATCTTCGCCAGCGCAATCGCAGCTTCGACGATGTGGCTGCCTGGGCCATCGCTCAGGCGGGCCTTGACACGGGCAAAGATCCATCCAATGTCTGGGAATACGAAACCAGCGGGAACTACTTCGACTTACTGCGCATTCAACCGTACCTTGGCCGTTTCTTCCACGCTTCCGACGAGCATGGCCCGGGCAGCGCGCCCTATGTCGTGCTCTCCTACTCCTACTGGCACAGCCATTTCAAAGATGATCGCAGTGTCGTGGGCCGTATTGTCCGGCTTAACAAGCACCCGGTCACCATTGTTGGCGTCACGCCGCCGGAATTCCAGGGAACAGTCTTATTTTTTGCCTCGGATATCTTCGTGCCCATCGTGAACCATGAGCAGTTATCCGGCGAGAAAGTCCTGAACGCGCGCGCCGACCACTGGATGTTTGAGCTGGTGGGGCGACTGAAGCCGGGATTCACTGCAGCCCAGGCCACTGCCGATCTGAACTCCGTGGACTCGTACCTGAAGAAAACCTATCCCAGAGAAGAAGGCAGTGAGGTGTACACACTCGCGCGGCCAGGTCTGCATGGCGACTACTTGGATCGGCCCATGCAAGCCTTTCTCGCCGGGTTGATGCTTCTTGCGGCACTGATACTGCTGGCCTCCTGTGCCAACCTCGGCAGCCTGTTTGCCGCGCGGGCCGCCGACCGTTCTCGCGAAGTGGCCTTGCGCCTGGCTCTTGGTTCGAGCCGCAATCGCATCTTGAGACAGATGTTCACCGAGTCCGTACTGCTTTCCCTCGCCGGAGGCATAGCCGGACTCACGGTGAGCGTTCTGCTCCTGAACCGGTTGAGCGCATGGCGGCCATTTCCCCAATTTCCCCTCCACATACCGGTAAGTCCGGACGCTAACGTGTATTTGATAGCGTTGGTCCTGGCGCTGGTCAGCGGAGTGCTCTTCGGAGTCGTCCCCGTGCGCCAGGTTCTCCGGGCCAATCCCTACGAGATCGTTAAAGCGGGATCGACAGGCGCATTCGGCCGCCGGATTACCGTGCGAGATGTGTTGCTCGTCGTCCAGATTGCGATTTGTGTTGTGCTGGTCACTTCATCGATGGTTGCCGTGCGCGGACTCATGCGCTCCATGCAAAGCAACTTCGGTTTTGAGCCGCGCAACACCTTGTTGGCCGATACCGATCTGAAGGCAGCAGGCTACAGCAGCGAAAAAGTACCCGCGATGCAGCGCCGCATGATCGAGGCCATCCAAGCCGTTCCTGGTGTAGAGTCCGTAGGATCGGTGCAGTACCCGCCGCTCGAACTTCCCGGTTGTTGGCAGGCGGTTGTCTATACCGAGACAACCGCAGATCTCAGCCCGTTAAAAGCCGCGGCCAACCCTTGTATGTACAACATTTCACCAGACTATTTCCGCGCATCCGGCACAGCTCTATCGGCAGGCCGCGCCTTCTCGTGGCATGACGACGCCAGGGCCCCGCGCGTAGCCGTCGTGAACCGGGAGTTCGCAAGCAAGATTCTCGGCTCCATACCAGACGCTGTCGGCCGCAATTTCAAGCTGCGCGATGGCACGCGCGTGCAGGTGGTAGGTCTGGTCGAGGACGGAAAATATGTGAGCCTCACCGAAGACCAGAAGCCTGCCATGTTCTTCCCCCTCCTTCAATCGCCGGCTAGCTGGATATGGTTGGTGGTGCGGTCCAGCCGCGAGCCGCAGCAACTTGCCGCAGCCATGAGAGGTGTGCTCCGGGACATCGACCCAGGCATGGTTGTTACGATCCGGCCGTGGAGTTCAGAACTGGGGGGAACTCTGTTCCCCTCGCGCCTGGCGACAGTGTCCCTGGGTGTGCTGGGCATGATGGGAGCGATGCTCTCGATCACCGGTATCTTCGGAATGGCCGCGTACTCAGTGAGCAAGCGACTGCGGGAGTTAGGAATCCGCGTGGCTCTGGGCGCTAAACGCAAGGAAGTATTGCAGGCCGCGCTTGGACGTGCGTTCAAACTGTTGGCGATTGGTTCGGGCGTTGGATTGGCTCTTGGTTTGCTTGCGACAAAGGTGCTGGCTTCTATTGTGTATCAAGCCACGCCACGTGATCCGCTGGTGCTGGCCTGCGTGGTTGTAGCAATGCTGCTGTTGGGGCTCGTGGCGACGTGGATTCCAGCTCGACGCGCTCTGTCGGTCAATCCTTTAATCCTGCTGCGGGAGGAGTGAGTCGGGACAAGCTTTGCAGTGGCCTTTACAACGGGCTCACAGGCCCTCGCGCCCATTGCATAGCACTATGAAACCGTGTTTCCTGCATTATCAGTTCGCACATAATCGCCGAGTCACTTATTCAGTCGCGAGGCAACATCTGATTGCTTCGGGATCGGATTTGTAGTCAGAACGTTCTGCTTCCTGAGGCTACTCTACCTGAACTAAGGCTCAATCATTATCTTCATCGTGTGCGCGGAGGGCATCGAGGCAAGGGCAATGGCTTCGACGGCCTGCTCCAGCGGAAAGCGATGCGAGATAAGCCGTGTCAGGTCAAAGCCACTCCGATACCCATCAAAGACCAGCGCAGCGCCCTCATCCTGGATGTCGGCCGAGGCGCTGTAGGAGCCCACGAGCGACTTCTCGTCCATGCACACCGCGGCCGGATCGAAGATTGCCTCGCCATGCTGTGTCTGCGCAAAGAGCAGCACCCGGCCGCCCGGCCGCGCCGCCCCGAGTGCAACAGGAATAAGCCTGTCGCTGCCGACGGCGAGGATCACAGCATCGGCCCCTCGCCCCTCGCTCGCCGCTCTTGCTGCGGCGGCTACATCCTCCCGCGCATCGATGGGGTGACTCAGTCCAAAGCTCGCCGCCGCAGCATGCCGCTCGGGATATAAATCGGAGGTCAGCACCTTCGCTCCCGAGCGCGCGGCCAACGAGGCCAGCAGGATGCCGATAGGCCCCTGTCCAATGACCAGGACTGTTTCATCGGGCGCCAGGTTGAGGTTCTTGATGGCCTTAAGGCAGGTGTTAACCGGCTCCACAAATGCCGCCTGCTCTAGAGGCACCTCGTCGGGAATTTTCACCAGACCGCGGCGGACGATCCAGTCCATCACCCGCACATACTCCGCAAAGCCGCCCCCCGCCGGAGTGAAGCCAGCAGTAACTCCGACGCGCTTGTAGGTCTCGCACTGCGCAAAGGTTCGCTTGCGGCAGTAGTAGCACTCCCCGCACGGGATGTGATGAAAGACCATCGCCCGGTCGCCCACCGCGAAGGCCCTCACTCCCTCCCCGACCGCCGCCACCGTGCCCGCCGTCTCATGGCCAAAGATGCGCGGTGCAGAGTGCGAGCCCGTGTGAATCTTCTTGAGATCGGTCCCGCAGATGCCGCACGCATGCACCCGCAGCAGCACCTCGCCGGCCCCAATCTGCGGCACAGGCACCGTCTCGACCCGCACATCGTTGATACCGCGATACACCGCCGCTCGCATCGTCGCGGGAATTGCATTTGTAACCGCTGTTGTTACTGCTTCGGCCACTACGCTATTCATCGAATCCAATTTCCTCTTCGAGAAATGATCTCACCCGGGCCGCGAGCTCCCCGGCCGCCATGGTGCTGTTGGCTCCGAGCGCACGCAACCCAGACCAGTACCTCGGCTGTAGAGCAACACGGGCGGCGAACTTCACCCTCCGAAACTGCCCAACGTCATCGATGAATGGGTTCAGGTCCGGCAGCCGATCACCAAATCCGTCGGAAACTCCCTTGAAACAGTAGACCGAAATACCGCGCATGGCCGCAAGCCGGCCTACCGTCGCAGCCTCCATATCGACCAGCCCCGCGCCGGGATAAGCTCGCGCAAGCCTGGCCTTCTCGTCCGCATCGCTGACCCGTCTAGTCGTCACCAGCCCTGTCACCTCGGCAGCGCTCTGACCGCCCGGCGAAAAGTGGAAGCGCTCCCCCGTCTGTGCGTTCACCACCCAGCAGGCGCGCAGCACCTGGCCGGGTGTTATCTCCGGATTCAATGCCCCAGCCCATCCAACCGAAAGCACCGCGCTCAGCGGCCGATCTTTCTCCGCCGCGGCAAACGCGCGAGTAGCTGCCTCGCTGCCGATCCCGGCGCACACCGCGATCCACTTCGCGGGTCGGCCATCCTTCTGGACCGCATCCCGCTCCCATTGGTGGATGCTTCCGCCTGCATCAACGCGCGTCCATCCTTGGCTGCGTGAAGGTTTGACCAGCGGAGCCAGCTCTCCAGGAAGCGCTGCGATAATGCCGACGCGAGGGACGGCGGCGCTCAAGCAGGCGGCGCATAACCATGCGCTCGAAACCAGTCGATAGAAGCCCGTAGCGCCTGGTACACCGGTACGACTCGAAAGCCAAGCTCCCGCTCCGCCTTTGCCGAAGAGGCGTACATCTTCTTACGCGCCATGCGCACCGCTTCGACGGTGGCACGCGGCTCTTTGCCTCGAAGCCGTCCCGTGATGTTCTCCTCGAAGAAGGCGTAGGCTGCAGCGACCGCGTGCGGCACCTTCATGGTTGGGGATGGCAGCCCGGTGATCGCCGACATCTTGTCCAGTATCTGCTTAAGGGTAAGATTTTCGCCTCCAAGAATGTAACGCTCGCCCGCCGTGCCCCGCTCGAGCGCCGCCGCATGCGTACGCGCAACCTCCCGCACATCCACCAGATTCAAACCGGTATCGGAGTAGGCGGGGAACTTTCCATTCAGAAAATCGACGATGATCCGCCCGGTCGGCGTGGGCTTAAGATCATTGGGGCCGATGGGCGTCGTGGGGTTGAGGATAATGACCTGCTGCCCCGCCTTCGCCGCCGCAGCGGCCTCCTGCTCAGCGAGGAACTTCGAACGCTTATAGTGTCCTACCATCGCGTCGAGCGATACGGGGGTCAGTTCGTCCACGATCGTACCGTCTGCACGGAAGCCCATTGTCGCCACGCTCGAGGTGTAGACGAAACGCGGCACCTTTTCTTCCCGCGCTATACGCAGCAACTCGCGCGTGCCGCCGACATTCACCGCCTGCATCGCCCCCGGATCGCGAACCCAGAGGCGGTAGTCGGCGGCGACATGCATCACCGCACCGCAGCCCGCGATTGCGGCCCGCAGAGGATCCGGCAGCAGCAGGTCTCCGACGACCGTATCGCCGGCGATGCCTTCGAGGTTCTCGAGCCGGCTGCTCTTGCGCACCAGCAGGCGAAGCTCGTAGCCAAGCCCGGCAAGCTCGCGAGCAACATGGCTGCCCACAAACCCCGTCGCACCTGTAAGGAATACCTTCATGGTTCGTGGAGCGACAGGAAGGGTGAAGAGAACCTAACCGCGAAGCTTACCTGGCTTTAGCCTCGAAGATCTGTCTACTACCTCCATTACCTTACCCGCCAGAATATTGATGTCCGCGCGAAGCTCAGCTCGAATGCTGATCAATCCGACCCGAAGACCATCCACCCGGCACAAAACTCGGTCCGCAGTGAGTTGTAGCAAAAACTGAGCAGCATACCGCGCAGGACCAGATAGATGGCACGCCTACAGCCGGATACGACCGCATATTTGTCATGCTATCCACTCCTCAGGCTGCGTTCCGAGCTTGCAGAATAGTGTATGAGTTCCAAGTCATCACGTACAGTCGACTCGTTGGACCGAGCAAAGCGTGCGGCTACTCGAGCGCATCGGGATGAAGCCCGATGTTTGTCTCGCCCGCAGCCTTCTTCTTCTCATACTGCTGCACCCAGTTCTCCCAGTGCTTGCCGGCCGCTCGGTCTTTACCGCTAAACTCGAGACGAGCAATCTCGGCATAGCTCACTGTGAGCTTCTGCGATGAATTGACAGGGAACAGCTTAACCGAAGACTCAGCCAGCGACCTGCCACTGCGCCGGTCGAAGATGTAACCCTCCACGCGGCTGCCATCCCGCAGCGTCAGAGTCACATCCCCGCGATAGTCGAACGCCTTCTCGAGCGCTTCGACAACCTCAGACTCGGTGGCCAACTCCGGTATCCAACCCTCTAAGTTCTCGTGCTTCGTGCCCGGAGCAAGCTCCAGCTCGTCAGGATTCGTCGTAACTTCGCCCGCAGCCTTGGCGCTTGCCGGAAACGAGGGGGTCATACGGTTGAGCCTTCAAGGGCTCTATCCTGGGATGTGCCGATCTGCACCAGCGGCAGGTTGCCCTTCTGCACCGGCTGGTTCAGCAGGTCGAGCGCACCGCGGTCCTCATACTTGCTGAAGAGCGAAGCCTTCGCCATCGCCACAAAGCCGCGCCACGAGCCGAATCCGTCGTTTATGGCCGATGCCTCATAGCCACAGCTCACCATGCAGTTCGCGCACTTGGGATTGCCGCTCTCGGTCCCGTACTTGTTCCAGTCTGTCTCTTTGATGAGCTCGGCAAAGCTGTCGACGTAGCCATCCTGCAGCAGGTAACAGGGCTTCTGCCAGCCGAAGATGTTGTAAGCCGGCATGCCCCATGGGGTGCACTTGTACTCGCGCTTGCCCATCAGGAACTCAAGAAAGAGCGGCGACATATTGAACTTCCAGCTCTTCTTCCGGTTTGAGAGGATCGAACGGAAGAGCCGCCGGGTGCGTGCACGACCCATAAAGCTGTGCTGGTCCGGAGCCTTGTCGTAGGCGTAGCCGGGGGAGAGCACGATGCCTTCGACACCCATCGACATCACTTCATCGAAGAACGCGCGCACGCTGTTCGGATCGGTGCCGTCAAAGAAAGTTGCGTTCGTAGTCACGCGGAAGCCGCGCTTCACCGCCTCACGAATACCCTCGACAGCGATATCGTATCCACCCTCGCGGCAGACGGAAAAGTCATGGTGGTCACGCTGTCCATCGAGATGCACGGAAAAGGTCAAGTACTTTGACGGCGTAAACTCCGGCAGCTTCTTCTTCAACTCGAGCGCGTTAGTGCAGAGATAGATGTACTTCTTGCGCGCAATCAGCCCATTGACGATCTCAACGATCCGGGGGTGCAAGAGCGGTTCGCCGCCGGGGATCGACACCATTGGCGCGCCACACTCTTCGACCGCCTTGAAACACTCCTCAGGCGAGAGGTTCTTCTTAAGAATGTGCGGCGGATACTGCACCTTGCCGCAGCCGGCGCAGGCCAGGTTGCAGCGAAACAGCGGCTCCAGCATCAGCACCAGCGGGAACTTCTCCTGCCCGCTCCAGCGCTTGCGAAGCACATAAGTCGCAACCGTCCACATCTGGGAAATGGGTACAGCCATCAGTCGATCTCCTCCTCGGCTCTCGAATGCCGTGACAACAGCCGTGTCAGGCGCCGTGTTCCATCGCGCGCCGGTAAGTAGTCAGCGCAAGCAATGGGAAATAATTGCGGTAAAGATGGTACGCAAGGTAGAACACACGGGGGAATCCAGTGCCGGTATACAGCGCCTGCCGTGTCTTCCCCTCTCCAATACTCTCATCCCACGACCCGTCCCGCTGCTGCCTGTTCAGTAGCCAGCGAATGCCCTTGGCCACCGAATCGCTGCGCGTATCGCCGGCCGCAAGCAGTCCCAGCAAGGCCCACGCCGTCTGCGAGGGAGTGCTCGGACCCACGCCGCGCTGAGCCGGATCGTCGTAGCTGCCGCAGGTCTCGCCCCAGCCGCCATCGGAGTTCTGCACCATCCGAATCCACTCCGCCGCCTGCTGTATCTGCGGCTCATGGTTCCATACCCCCATCGCCTCCAGACCGCGCAGCACCAGAAACGTCCCGTAGAGATAATTGACGCCCCAGCGGCCAAACCAGCTTCCATCTTCCTGTTGCTCAGAGAAGATAAACTGGATCGCCCGCTCCACCCGCTTGTCCTGCCGCGTGTACCCGTAAGTCGCGAGGGTCTCGAGAATACGTCCCGTAATATCCACCGTCGGCGGGTCAAGCATCGCGTTGTGGTCGGCGAACGGGATGTACTGGAAGATCATCTTGGTATTGTCTTTGTCAAAGCTGGCCCATCCGCCGTTCTTGCACTGCATGGAGAATATCCACTGGATGGCCCGCTGAGACACCTCGTGCTGATAACGCTCGCGCGGGTTATCGACCTTGTTGAGCGCAAGCAGCACCTGCCCCGAGTCGTCCACATCAGGGTAGAACTCGTTGTTGAACTCGAAAGCCCATCCGCCCGGCTCAGTGTTGCGGTTCTTCACCGCCCAGTCGCCCTTATGGCGAACTTCCTTTGACAGCATCCAGTCAACCGCCTTGAGCAGCCGCGGGTCGGTCTTCGACACCCCAGCCTCACCAAGCGCGAAGACCGCCTGCGCCGTGTCCCACACTGGAGACATGCAGGGCTGCATCCGGAAGGTAGGTATGGGGTAACCGGGAGTGCCGTTCGGCGAGTCGGTCCCCAGCTTCTCGAACTCATCGACCGCCCGGATCATCTGCGGATCGTCATTCGAGTAGCCAAGCCACTTGAGCGCAATGATTGCGTTGAGCATGGCCGGGTAGATGGCCCCCAGCCCGTCGCTCATCTCCAGGCGCTCAAGCATCCACTTCTCTGCCTGCTTGAGCGCTATTGCCCGCAGTGGGCGGATGTGGACGCGCTCCGCCCAGTGCGCCACCCGGTCCGTCATCAGGAAGAAGTTGCGCCAGCTGAACAGATTTTTGCGGTCCCAGTTCAGGTGAAGCTTCGCGTTCTGGCGGCCGCCGACAAACAGTTCATCGATCGACTGTTCGGGCTTGATCTTCTTGAACGGCTTTTTCGCGTAGGCAATCGAGAGCGGAACAAGTATCGCCCGCGACCAGGCCGATATCTCGTAGATGTTGAAGTAGAACCAGCTCGGGAAAAGAACGATCTCGGGCGGAATCGCCGGCACCGCATCGTATTCAAACTGGCCCAGTGAGCACAGGTAAATCTTGGTGAAGGTGTTGCACTCGACCACACCGCCATTCGCCAGGATCCACTCCCGCGCCCGCGTCATGGCCGGCTCGTCGGGTGAACTTCCCACCAGCTTTCCGGCGAAGTAGCACTTCACCGACAGGCTGATGTTCGACGGACCGCCGGGGTAGATCGCCCAGCCGCCGTCCGCGTTCTGGTAGCGCCAGATCTCATTCATCGCCCGCTGCAGACGGTTCTGGTCACCGGTCCCGAGCAGAGTATGCGCAAATATGTAATCAGCCTCGAGCATGCTGTCGGCCTCGAGCTCACCGCACCAGTAGCCGTCCGGGTGCTGCTGGGCGAGCAGGTAGTCGCAGCTCCGCGATATCGCGAACTCGACCTCGGTCAACGAAGCGTCGAGCCGCCCAAACTTGGGGCTCGTGGCCACCGCGCCCGATGTTGTACGGGTTACCTCGGCAGCTCCAGGGCGCGGCGAAGACAGCGGCAGTCCCGCCTGCTCTGCACGTCCGTCCGGCTTTTGAGGCTTCATCTGCATTGTTTATAGGGCAGCTCCCGCATCTCTCTATAACTGAGGAGATAGAGGAACTGGGTTAGGCCGATACCCGGGCCGAGGCGGGAGCTGCCGCAATCGCCTGAACTATCTCAGGCGGCAGCCCAAACCGGACATTCTCGGGCATCACTTCGACCTCGAGCACGTCGCCATACCCATGCGCCTGCAGGTACGCGACCACCTCTTCGACCAGCACCTCGGGGGCGGACGCTCCCGCTGTCAGTGCTACCGTCTGCACTCCGTCCAGCCACTTCGGGTCAATCGCACGGCAGTTATCAATTAAATAGCTAGCCGTACTGAGGTTCTTCGAGACCTCAACCAGGCGATTTGAGTTGGAGCTATTATTCGACCCCACCACCAGCACCAGGTCGGCCTTATGTGCGACGTTCTTCACCGCAACCTGACGATTCTCCGTCGCATAGCAGATGTCCTGGGAGTGAGGGCCGGCGATCTTGGGAAATTTGATCTTGAGCGCCTCGATAATGTCCCGCGCCTCGTCCAGGCTCAGGGTCGTCTGGGTTAGGTACGCCACTCGATCGGGATCGGGAACCTCGAGGGTGGCAACATCTTCAACATTGGAGACCACCTGCGTCACCTCTGGCGCCTCACCCAGAGTTCCCTCGATCTCGTCGTGATCGCGATGCCCGATCAGCACCAGCGAATAGCCCTGGCGCGCGAACTTGACTGCCTCCACGTGGACCTTGGTCACCAGCGGGCAGGTCGCATCGATGACCTTGAGGCCGCGCTCCTGGCTGCGCTCGCGGACTGCGGGAGAGACTCCGTGGGCGCTGTAGATCACCCGCATGCCCTCAGGCACGTCGTCGATGTCATCGACAAAGATCGCACCCTTTTCCGCCAACTCGTTGACCACAAAGCTATTGTGGACGATCTCCTTGCGAACGTAGATAGGCGCGCCAAATGTCTCGAGTGCGATCTTCACGATATCGATAGCACGCACAACCCCGGCGCAGAAGCCGCGAGGTTTCAGCAGAAGGATTCGCTTTTCTGCAGTGGAGGAGCCGCTGAACGGCTCCGCGAGAAAGGTCTGGTAGGTGTCTGCCGTCACCCGTCTAGTATACCGTGCCCGCCTTCCTCGGCATAGCAGGCGGAAGCCCGTCCACCCCTGATGTCCAATGGTCAACTAGGGCATCCATCATGAAAAGAGCCGCGAGCGACCTGTCCACGCCCTCAGGCTTGCTTGCTCTTGCGTCTGGACAGCAGCCACAGGAGAAACCCCACCCCGGCGCCGCTAGGGACGATGTAACCCAGCAGAGTGGTCCAGTTACTCGCGAAGAAGCTCCCGACGGTCTGCAGGCGGGGCTGCACCTTGACGGGCACCGGTACTGTAAACGACTTGAGGAAGCTGGTCATCGGCTGACCGTTCGGCAGCTTGGCGTTGAGCACCATGTAGGCATCGATCTTCAGCTTCTTGGGGTCTCCGCCGCCTGAAAGCGGGGTGACGGTCCAGACCCACTCCGCGGTCCCACTGTCGGGCAGAAACTGGTTACCGGTCTTGACCGCGTCGGCCTGGATTTTGAACGCCTCCGGATTATCGGGAGCGCTCAATTCCACCATCATCGAAGGAATTACCTTCAGAGTGCCCGTTCCTGTAACTCCACTCTGGTTCGCCGAATCGGGGCTGGCGTTTGCCCCGAACGTATCGACTGAAACGCTCTCCGGCGTCCCCACAGTCATCGAGTCTGGAACCGAGTAAGTAATCTTGCCATTCTTCGCCCGCTTGACGATCTGGTCGTAGTCGCTCTGCTCCCGCTGCTCATCGAGGTCGGCTCCCGCGTCCGGGCTCGGCGCCGCTTGCGTCGGCGGAGGAGCAGCCACCGCACTCGGCGCCGGAACAGGCGCCGCAGCCGCCACTGGAGCGGGGGGCGAAGCCGAGTCTAGGGCAGAGGTGTCCCTCATCGTCTCACCCTGAGTAGCCTGCATCGCAGATGGATCCATCCGTCGCGCATGCCTTGGCCGCTCGATTCGAAGCGTGTCCGCCTGCGCAGATTTGGAACTAATCGGAGCTGGAGACGCAGCACCCGGCCGGACGATGGCCGGGGGTCCGAACCCCTGCTTGGGATGGATCGTCAGGTTCGTTGACTCCGGATTCCTCAGACCCTGCGGCGGCCCATCCGGAGCAACGATGGTCCCTGCGCTTCCCGCGCCATCGCTGCAAGCTGCCCCGATCGGCAGGGCCGGTAATGGTGCGAGATTCCGCTTCGTGCCGGCCCGGGGGCCGCTGCGAAAAAGGCAGATCGTGCTCCGCCGGCCGGCCGTCACGAAGTCTGGCTGGGAGTCCTGCGGGTTGGCCCCGGCAGCAGCGCAAATCGGCAGCGCCAACGCCAGCAAGGCGACTGCCGCAAGCAGCCCTGGGCAGAGACTACCCCGCTCTACGCCAGGAAACTTATATCGAGATGACGTTGAGTCTTGCACATCTGACGCCGAACACATTACCACGCACACCGCCGCGGCAGGCTGGAGCACCCAGCCCCTTCAGTGCCAGCTGACCTGTCCCGGACTTCCTCTTCAGCTGCCACTTAATTTGCTGACCAGGGCGCCCATGTCCATCTGCATCCAGAACTGGCGGATACGGTCGTCCACAATGCGGTAAAAGATCATCACGTCTTCCGAAACCTCTCTGCCGGTGGGCTCAATGCCCGCGAAGGTACCGCTATGGACTCCATGGAACGTGCCCCGCAAAGCCACGAGCTCACCTTCGACCACCAGATCATGGACGGCAACTTCGTAGCTCGGAAAGGAAGCTTCCACCTGCAGAATGTGACCTTCGAGTGCGGAGTCAGCTACAAACTCCCGCACAAGTTCTCTCGTCTTAGGCTTTCCGCTGATGGCCCTGATGTAATTTTCAAAAAATTGCCTGGTATCGGTTGCCACGCCTTTCATGCACTTTCCCCTCGTCAGAATGAGCTAAAAATCAGGTGCCGGGATTTTATGCGCAGCAGGGATAGAAAGCCACTGAATATTACGTTTCTATGCTGCTTCCAGTTTGGTGCGATGGCTGCCATCCCGCCCAGCCTCACCAGCCGCTCTGTCGCTCAGAAGGTGCGCAGGTCGCCGTCTTCCTGCCGAGCGTTCACCAGCAAGCCAAGCTCACCGGCAAGCCGCTCGAGGTTGCGCCGGATTGCGGGAGCCACAGGAACCATGGGCAGCCTGTAAGCCTCGGTGATGCGGCCCATCATCGCCAGCAGCGCCTTCACGGGGCCGGGGTTCGACTCCCAGAAATTCGCCTGGATCAGACGATAGTACTGCCGGTTGGTGCGCCGGGCCGCCGTCCAGTCCCCCATCAGCGCCGAGCTGATCATGGCCGTCATCTCCGCCGGAATCACGTTGGAGGCGACCGAGATCAGCCCCGCCGCCCCTACCGCGATCGAAGGCAGCGCAATATTGTCATCCCCCGCGTAGACGCGTACGCGTCGAGGCAGCAGGTGAATCAGCTCCGTGATCTGCGGCAGGCTGCCGCTCGACTCCTTGATGGCCGAGACGTTCGGCAGGTCTTCGGCGAGCCGCAGCACGGTGGTGGGCTCGATGTTCACACCGGTGCGACCGGGCACGTTATAGATCACGACCGGCAGCCGCACCGCCTCGGCGATCGCCTTGAAGTGCTGGTACTGCCCCTCCTGGGTAGGCTTGTTGTAATAGGGATTAGCGGAAAGGATGGCGCTCAGTTCACGGATCGCTGCCGCTTCCTTGGCCCTCGCGACCGCCTCGCGGGTAGAGTTATGGGAACAGCCGGCCCATACGGGAACGCGGCCCCCGGCGGTCTCGATTGTGACCCGAATCACCCGCAGCCACTCGGCACTCGAAAGCGTCGCCGCCTCACCAGTCGAACCGCAGGCGACCAGCCACCCGATACCGCTTGCGATCTGCCACTCTATCAGCGCGCGCAACGATTGTTCGTCGAGCGACCCGTCAGCGTTGAACGGGGTCACCAGCGCTGTCCCACAACCTGCCAGTTCCATCACTCAGCGAGTTTACATCCTCATGCGGTCAAGACTTCACCGGCACTGCGCCGCCTGCCCGCAGCTCTTCAAGCGCTGTCATTGCCAGCCGCGGCTCCCCGGTCACGTTCGCCCCTTTTACGCTGCAGGCTCGAAGGTAAGCATCGAGCGGCAGCCAGGGTCCGTCGTCCGACATGGCCGCTCGCAAGCTGACCAGCTCGGCCGCGAGTTCGCGCAGCCTGTCCGCCTCCGGCCAGCCGCGTTCGTGGCTCTTCGGCGCATTGGCATCGCCATCCCAGTGACTGACTTCGGTCTCTTCAGGGTCAGCTTCAAGCAGGTGCAGCGAAGCGTTGGCACGGGCCATCTTCTTGGCGTGCCTGTCAGCCGGCAGCGCATGCTCAGCAGTGTGAATCGAGTCGCGCTGATCGAAAAGACCCCAGCGACCGCGCGCGCACTCCGGCAAACAGGCAAGCAGCAGCGCCTCGAACTCTTCCTTCGCGGCAGCGAGCTGCAACTCCCGCTTCTCGACTCGCTTGCTGCGCCCCATGATGAAAGTTTACAGGCTACAGCCAACCAGTGTGCGGGAGCTATTCCCGATGCATTAAGCGCGAGACATGGGCAGCTGCTTGATGACCCATCCCAGGGGTCTAGGGCAGCAGCTGCTCGTAGACATCCTGGAAGTCGAAGGTTCCCACACGTCCGGCGATCCACTCCGCAGCACGCACTGCACCCTCGGCGAATCCGCGCCTTGTAAACGACTCGTGCTTCAACTCGATCACGTCGCTGGCCGACCTGGCCTGGATCACATGCGTACCCGCAGCGTCGCCCGACCGCTCCGAGATGATCTGCACCTTCAACGCAGGGTTGGCAGACTGCAGCACCTGCTGGATGGTCAGAGAAGTGCCCGACGGAATATCGAGCTTGCCGGTGTGATGGGTCTCGGTGATGGTGAAGTGGTAGCCCTTGCCTGCGACGGCCAGCGCCTTCGCCACCTTGAGCAGCGCCTGAACTCCGATCGAGAAGTTGGTGCCGTAGAGCAGGCCCGCCCCGCGTCGCTCCGTCATCGCACGCATGTCCGGCAGATGACTGTACCAGCCAGTCGTGCCTACGACCACGTGTGCTCCGGTGGCGAGGCACGCCTTGAGGTTTGGTACCACCGCTTCAGGCGTGGTGAAGTCGATCACCGCGTCAAAGCCAGCCAGAAACGGCGCCGTGAGCGCAGAGCCGTGGTGGTTCGCCTCTTCCCCGAGCACCCGCACTCCGTGCCCGCGCTCACTCGCGACCTCGGCTACTACGCTGCCCGTCTTTCCTCGGCCCAGTACCAGAAACAGCATTTACTTGACCACACTTTCCACCGGCTGCTCTAAACCTCTAACCGCCCGGGCGGTCACATCAAAGATCACCGGATCGACATCGGAGAAGAAGGTGGAATGAAGCGAACGCACCGCCTCATCGGCGTCATCCTCCTCGACCATGAAGCTCATATTGATCTCGGATGCGCCCTGCGAGATCATGCGCACGTTCACATGACGGATGGCCTGAAACACCTGCGCCGCCATCCCGTTGCGTCCCCGGATGTCCTCTCCCACCATGCAGATCAGCGCCTTGCGCCCCTCGTACTTCACATCGGCGAGCTTGCTCAGATCGGCAGCGATCGCGGGCAGCTGCTGGTTCGAATCAACGGTCAGAGACACACTCACCTCGGAGGTAGAGACCATGTCCACCGGGCACTTGTGCTTGTCGAAGACATCGAAGATCGACTTCAGATAGCCATGCGACATCAGCATACGGCTGGCGACCACATCGATGATCGTGAGCCGCTTCTTGACCGCAATGCATTTGAAGGGGCTGCCGCAGTGGGGCGCAAGCGCGGTTATGCGCGTCCCTTCGTTACCAGGGTTGCGCGAGTTCAAAACGGCGACCGGAATATTCTTCTGCACCGCCGGTAGAATGGTCGCGGGGTGCAGCACCTTGGCGCCGAAGTAGGCCAGCTCCGCCGCCTCTTCGAAGCTCACCGAGCGAACCCGCAGAGCGTCAGGGCAGATACGCGGGTCCGTCGTCATGATGCCGTCAACATCGGTCCAGATCTCGATGATCGAGGCGTTCAGCCCGCCACCGACGAGCGCCGCGGTGAAGTCGGAGCCACCCCGCCCGAGCGTGGTAGTCACATCATCGATCGTGGACCCGACGAAACCGCCCATCACCGGCAGTCTTCCCTGTTCGAGTAGAGGCAGCACGTGCTCCCGCAGCCGCTGCTCGATGATCGCGTCCTGCGGAATCGCCCGGCCATGCTGCGCGTCCGTGACGATGCATTTTCGCGCCTCGACGTGAACGGCATCGAGACCATGCTTCAGGAAAGCCTCAGCGACCAGGCGGCTCGAGAGCCTCTCGCCAAAGGAGACGACCATATCGCTGGTGCGCGGAGTGAGCTCGCCGACCGCAGCGAGCCCCCGCAGGATTTCGTCGAGCGAGTCGAACTTGCTGTCGATCCAGCGCTCCATGTCGCCGATGGTCGTAATGCCCAGCGGCGGCTGAGCCGTGCCTGCGGGCAGCGGTGCGATAAGAGCTCTCGCCGTATCGTGATGACGGTTGCGAAGCCGCGAACTGATGGCGAGCGCACCGTTGCGATCTCCGCGCCCCGCAGCAGAGGCAGCGGCAAGCAGCATGTCGGTGACCTTGGACATGGCGCTGACCACCACGATCGGCGACGCGCCCGCGTCCCGCCGCGAGCCCACAATGCGCGATGTGCGCAGGATGGCAGTTGCGTCCTCAACCGATGTGCCGCCAAACTTCATCACCACAATGTTCATGCTGGTA
This sequence comes from Acidisarcina sp., assembly GCA_036401395.1. GTDB lineage: Bacteria > Acidobacteriota > Terriglobia > Terriglobales > Acidobacteriaceae > DASWUZ01. The sequence goes on along the minus strand of DASWUZ010000043.1, from coordinate 1,733 downwards.
CGGGCACCGGATCGATCTTCGCTGCCCGCTTTGCGAGCGGCGTCAGCGTATCCATCGAATGCAGCAGCTCCGCGTTGAGCAGCGCCGCACCCGCCGCGCCGCGTATGGTGTTATGCGACAGCACGGTAAACTTCCAATCGAACAGGCTGCAAGGCCGCAGCCTCCCAACGCTAGAAGCCATGCCCCCGCCGCGCATGCGATCAAGCCGCGGCTGAGGCCGGTCCTCCGCCGCAATCCATTCCACCGGCTGCGCTGGCGCTGAAGGAAGCTCAAGCCCTGCCAGCGGCGTAAAATCCTGCCACGCTTTGAGTATCTGCTCCTTCGTTGCAGGCCTGCGCAGCTTCACGCTGACGCACTCCAGGTGCCCATCTTCAACGGCAACCCGGTTGCAATGCGCACTGATCTTCGCTGCCAGCGAAGTCACCTGGACCCCTTGCAGACTGCCAAGCAGCCTCAGCGTCTCCTCCTGCAGCTTCTCTTCTTCGTTGCGGATGTACGGCACCACATTGCCGAGAATATCAAGCGACGCAACGCCAGGGTAACCCGCTCCGCTGACCGCCTGCATGGTGCTGACGAAGATGCTTTCTACTCCAAACAGCACATCCAGCGGCTTGAGCGCCATAACCAGCCCGATAGCCGCGCAGTTGGGATTGGTGACAATATACCCGCCCGACTCCTTGCGCCACCCCTGTTGTTCGATCAAGGCAAGATGCTCGCGGTTAACCTCGGGGATGACAAGCGGCACATCGGCCTGCATGCGGAACGCGCTCGAATTGGATATCACGGCGCAACCGGCTGCCGCGAACTGCGGCTCCATCTCGCGAGCGATCTCAGCATCGAGTGCAGCGAAGATGATGGCTGGAGCACCCTCGGGATCAGCCGGCGACACTGTCATCTCCCCGATGCGGCGAGGCAGCGAAGTGTCGAGCTTCCACCGGACCGCGTCGCGGTAAAGCCTGCCGCTCGAGCGGTCGCTGGCCGCGAGCCATGCCACCTCAAACCACGGATGATCTTCGAGTAACTGGATAAAGCGCTGGCCGACCATGCCCGTTGCGCCAAGTATGCCGATCTGCTGTTTTACGTTCTGTTTGCCCATCTGTTCCTGCTGCTGCATTCTTAATGCCTATTTTTGGATAGTCTTCGCTCACGTTCACATCTGACCCGCCAGCTTGCGTGCTTCTAATGCTGCGGGCTTTCCAGATCGTTGACCCGCTCTTCTAAAGAAGCGAGCCGCGCGTTGAAGCCCACGACCGAGGCCTCATTTACGCGAACGATGGCCTCGAAGCGAACTGCCCACTTTCTGAATTCTTTCAAGAGGGTTGTTTCGGTTCGTTCCATGCGCTCTGAAGATTCCAGCCTTGTGGCTTCCATACGCTCTAATACCTCAAGTTTCGCCGCTTCTACCCGCTCTAATAACTTGAGTTTCGCGACTTCTAGATCAGCTTTGGTTGCGAATTCAGGTTCCATTCAGACGCTCCTTGTCTCCGCAGTGACGCGAGATAACCTGGCTACCCACCTCAAAACGGCCCGCAGCAAACCGCCCTTGGCCGTGCCTAATAGTGTATCTGCTTCCACAGGCGCACTGGATGCAGCCAATCCGATTCAAGCACCTCCAGCGCGAACGGCTCATTGGCCCGCTGCGTGCGCGGCGCTAAAGCTAAAGTCAGCCGCAGCCGTCTGCTTCGACTGCACCGTCACCTGCGCCGTCTGCGTGCCGAGCTCCTCGTGTACAG
>DASWUZ010000042.1:0-9587 GCA_036401395.1 Acidisarcina sp. | reverse complement strand
ACCGTGCCAACGAGATCGCCACTTACCATTTGTGCCCTGGCAACCATCGGCGCCAACGCGGCAAAGGAGAGCATGAGACAAATCGACACACCCAGAACCAGCGTTCCAACTCGTTTTCTCAAAAACATGTGTTACCCCCGTAAAATTCGTGAGCTTCCAGACGCGATGTCAATTAAGCGCAAACTAGAGCATCAACCTAAGAAATCATTGTTAATGCTTTATGCATGTGCCCTTCCAAATACCTTCCCTGGTTCCATCTTCCTTAACGTTCTGATTCGAGAGGTGATAGAACCACCACGTACAAGGCTTGAGTGTTGGCCGCCGCCAGCCGACATACTAAAAATAATAGTCGGATGCCATTTTGCGGATAGTCTAAGCTTCGTAGGCTCCACATAGCACCTCCGGCTCCCTTAGGCATGACCAATTCTCGCACCAATCTCAACCGCTCATCCGTGATTCTTTCTGCACACAGTCTTCAAGTAGCATCTCAAATCCTTAGGGGTTTGCGGCCCACAGGCGCGGAACCTCTGAGTTTATACACTTCGAAGGCAATCGGTTGAGGTTGGACAGGCGCTTGCCCCTCGTCTTCCTACAATCATCGCCATCAGCACGTAAGCAACACAAATAATAGGAGTTAAGTCGAGGAGTGAATCGCAATGTCTAACAATGGCAATTCGTCGTCACTATCGGTAACACAATTCGGCGTACTTGCGGGCGCCGGAGCCCTGGTGCTCTATGGACTGATCCGCCGCAGCAAGGCTGGTTTGGCCCTCGCAACCGCAGGAGGACTGGTGGCATACCAACAGGCCCGTTCACAATCGCAGAGTACAAAACAGACAGCTACCGCTGTCTTCCGCATCAACTCAACTCCTGCCAGAGCTTATGAGATATGGCGCAACCTTGAGGGTTTACCCCGGTTCATGGCGCACCTTGAGTCAGTTAAGGTGCTAAACGACCGCTACTCCGAGTGGACGGCGATCGGCCCGCTCGACACCAAAATCAGTTGGACCGCAGAGATCATTGAAGACACGCCCAACGAGCGGATCGCATGGCAGTCCATTGCTGAATCGGAAATTCAGACCAGCGGCTGGGTCGAGTTCCAGAAAGACCCTCAGGGGCGTGGGTCTATGGTGCGCGCGTTCGTAGAGTACTCCAATCCTCTAGGCGCGCTGGGGCGCAGTCTACTCAGTGTGCTGGGCAAGAATCCTGACTTCGTCGTGAAAGAGGACCTCAGGCGTTTCAAAGCAATCGTTGAGGCAGGCGAGGTCCCTACGACCGTGGGGCAGCCTCATGGGCCGCGCGGAGTGCACGGGCATATCGAGCAGGCACTCTTCCGCGAGACCAGCAACCACCCGGCACCGCAGGCGAACCAGACAAGGCAGCCGGGCGCTGCCGTCGCTTAGCAGTTCGACCCGCTCGTACTGCCATATCGACTAGGCAAGCCAGCAACGTCCATACCTGAGAGGAAGGATTTATATGAAAGCAGTATGTTGGATGGGCAAGGAAAAGATGCAGGTCCACGACGTACCGGACCCAAAGATACTAAACCCGCGCGACGCTATCATCAAGGTCACCACCACTTGCATTTGTGGTTCCGATCTGCACCTGTATGACGGCTACGTGCCGACGCTGGAGCAGGGCGACATCCTCGGCCACGAGTTTATGGGCGAAGTCGTCGAGGTCGGCTCTGGCATCAACTCAGACAAGTTAAAAGTCGGAGACCGTGTAGTCATTCCGTTCACCATAGCCTGTGGCAGGTGCTTCGCATGTCAGAACCAGCTTTGGTCGTGCTGCGATAACAGCAACCCTAACGCCTGGATCGCAGAAAAAATGATGGGCTACTCTCCGTCAGGCTTGTTTGGTTACACCCACATGATGGGCGGCTACTCCGGCGGGCAGGCGCAGTATGCGCGCGTTCCTTTTGCGGATGTGGGGCCGATCAAGATCCCGGAAGGCATGCCGGATGACAAGGTTGTCTTTCTTTCCGATATATTTCCTACCGGCTACATGGGTGCCGAGAACTGCAATATCCAGCCCGGAGACACCGTTGCGGTCTGGGGATGCGGACCAGTTGCGCAGTTTGCCATCCGGAGCTGCTTCATGCTGGGCGCCGGCCGCGTGATCGCTATCGACCGTGTTCCGGAGCGGCTACAGATGGCGCAGGAAGCTGGTGCTGAGATCCTCAACTTCGATGAAGTGGATGTAGTTGAAGCACTGCACGATCTGACCGGCAATCAGGGGCCTGACTCGTGCATGGACGTGGTGGGGATGGAAGCTTCGGGCCACGGTCTCATGTTCGCCGTCGACCGTGCCAAGCAGATGGCTCGGATGCAGATGGATCGCCCAATCGTGCTGCGCCAGGCGATCATGGCGTGCAAGAAAGGTGGTACGGTGTCGGTTCCTGGTGTGTACGCGAGCTTCATCGACAAGGTGCCAATGGGCGCATTCATGAACAAGGGGTTGACCATGAAGACCGGGCAGACCCACATGATGCGCTATATGGAGCCGTTGCTTAAGCGGATTCAGGAAGGGGAGATCGATCCTTCCTTTGTGATCAGCCACACCCTGCCGCTTGAGAGTGCGCCCGAAGCTTACAAGATGTTCCGCGACAAGCAGGACAAATGTACCAAGGTGGTGCTCAAGCCTTGGGAAGAGAAGTTAGCGGCGTGACAGTGGCGGCCGGCGGTAGACATCTATCCCGCCGCCCTTATCCGCCGAAACGAACCATTAATGACGGAGGCCCTCCTTCGGGGCCTCTACTCCTCTATACAGAGAAAGAAAGGACACCAGTATGCTTCTCATGAAAAAGAGCCTTGAAACACTCGAAACAAGGCTTCCAAAGGTAATTAGTCCCAGCGCTCACGGGATTATCGACTACGCTCACGCTGCCTTCTTCTTAACTGTAGGACTTTTGAGCAGCCGCTCAAACAAACGTGCGGCCGTAGCTGCCTTTGCTACCGGCGGGTTCATTCTTGCTCAGTCTCTCTTTACTGACTACCGCTACGGAGCAAAGCCCTTGCTGTCTTTTGAGACTCACGGCAAGATGGACTCGGTTTTTGCTGCGAGTTCGTGGCTGGTTCCACACGTCTTTGGATTTGAGGGAACGCCGGCGGCGAAGATTTTCGCGGGGAATTCTCTGGCTGAGGCCTCTGTTGTCGGAATGACTGATTGGGACAGTGAGCGGGCGCATGCGGAGCGGGCCGCAGCGTAACAAGACAAGACCGCTCACCGGCTCGATCCGGACCAACGCGACTTCCAGATCGCGCGCTACACGCGGCGAGAACCCCGGCTTACTCACCGAATGATGTCACACCTCCGTGAAAAATCTGAACGAATAAGTATTCAACCGCATGGTTGACAAGATAATCCGCATCTTTTACATTTAACCAAATGGTTAAGCGCAATAGCGTACGGCAGCTCGATTCCATCTTTCACGCTCTATCCGATCCTACGCGACGGTCTATTCTCCGTGACCTCGCAACTGCGGAGAAGACGGTCGGGGAAATTGCAAAGCCTCATCCAGTGTCCTTGGCCGCTGTCTCAAAGCACCTTAAGGTGCTCGAAGCGGCAGAGCTGATCGCACGGGAGAGGCGTGGCAATTTCCAAATCGTGCGCTTGCGCCCCGCAAATCTCAGGCCAGCTGACGAATGGCTGGCCTACTACGACAAATTCTGGAGCCGGCAGCTCGATGCCCTCCAGACCTACATGGAAGGAGATGACGATGAGTGAACAGATGGTGGCAGAGGACTTAAAACTCGAACTCAAACGAATCATCCGTGCGGACCGCTCCCGGGTCTTTGCCGCGTGGACGAAGCCGGAGCTGATCAGTAAATGGTTCGGCCCTGGGACCATGATCGTTCCAAGCGCCGAGGCTGATGCCAGGCCTAGCGGTAAATATTGTATAGAAATGAAACGCACTGAACCGGCGACGGTCGACACTCACCTCAGCGACACTTTCACCGTGCACGGGATCTATCAGCAAGTTGTACCTGATGAGTTACTCGTCTTCACTTGGCGGTGGGACTTCGATCCCTTGATAGAGACCTTGGTGACGGTGCGCTTCAGCGACGTACAGAGCGGCGGCACTGAGGTCACACTCCTCCACGAGCACTTCGCGTCGGCCAACACCTTGGGCCGCCATGAACACGGCTGGACCGGCTCACTCGCCAAGCTAGCGAGCATCCTGGAGAAGGAAGAATAGTCCCGCAGCAGCTATCGGCAGTTCAACGCAGGCCGGTGGTGCTTACATCCTCCGGCCTCCCGCTTTTTCTTATCGAGGTTCCGCCTGCTCCGCGCTCTTGTGCAGCAGCGCCGCGGCGCTCTGTCCCACGGTCGGGACGACATTGGAGCTTTGCACCAGCAGCCATTTGCCTGCCGCTCGGCGCCAGATCATTGCAAATCGCACCGGTACTGCGGGACGTCCACCCACTGAGAATGAAGCGTCAAAGAAAATTGAGGCCAAGCCGGCCGTTAATTCTGTCGTGACATGCTCCATGGGTCCGAGGACTGCCTTGCCACGCCATAGCTTCTGGTCGTCCGCGAGCAGATTTTCAACGCCTGTTCGACCATGGAACACTTCCGCAGCGTCACTGCCATAGATGGTGACATCCGGAGCAGTTAATGCGAGTACCCCATCATGGTCTCCACGCGCGTACGCATCAAGGAAGGCCCGCGTCTGAGTTTTAATTCCGGGCATTGCGCCCCTTGCCGTAGTACACAGCGAAAAAAGCAGAGCAACAGCGAAACAAGTCCGCATCACGGTGACCTCGACTGGCTATACGCCGCGCGCTTCGAGAAGTTCCCCGGGTGCTTCCGTGGAACCAAACGAACTTGCACCCTCTTCCTGCCTGGCCGATTTTGAATTACTGTGTTTTCAGCACATTTCGGCCGTGCAGCCGGGCCGATCTGGGAGGGCCACAGTGGTCTGGGACGTCTCCTTCACCTGCGACATTTGCGGAAAAAAGAAAGTTGATGCCAACAACTGGTGGATGGTCCTACTCGGCGACGTCCCTTGTTACGACCAGAATGAGCCCCACCAGCGATTCACCATCCTGCCCTGGAACCGCGCCGAAAGCAGGAACGCCGACATGATGCATGTATGTGGTCAGGGCTGTGCGATGAAAGCCCTTGAGCGCTTCATGACTACGTCCGCCATTGTCGTCTCGTCCCCGACTCCTGCTGTTGCTCTAGCGGTTAGCAAGCCGTAGTTGTCCCTTTAGAAACGGAGAAAAGTTTCATGCCGGCGCACTAACCTAGGGACTGTCGATTTGATTACTGTCTATGGTGAGCCGTAATTGGGCCAGGCACTACTCTCGCTCACACTGCTCTCCGAACAGGCTCTTACCGTCACCTTCGGTCTTCCGCCGCGCCCGAATCATGCCCCGAGCACCCGCGCCGGCAGGAGAAGAAAGCAGCGCCAGCAACTCCCGCAACTCACCGCGAACGTGCTGCAACCGTCGCTCGCCCGGAGTCTCAACCACCGGCAGCGGCAACTCCGGCTGACCCAGCTTCTTCCGTCCCGGAGTACCACGCGGCGCGTTCGCCCGTGCCTCAGCCTCGGCCCGCGCCTCCGTCGCAAAAGCCTGCCGCGCTCCGACGATGGTGTAACCCTCGTCATACAGCAGCCGCTTGATCCGCAGCGCCGTCTCCACATCCCGCTTGCGATACAGCCTCTGCCCAGTGCCACTTTTGTTCGGCCGCAGTTGCGAAAATTCGCTCTCCCAAAAGCGCAGCACGTAAGCAGGAACGGCACAAAGCTTGGCCACTTCGCCTATGCGGAAATAAAGTTTGTCAGGAATCTCGGGCTTAGGGGGCCCGCCCTGCGGCGATGGTTGGCTCGGCATCAAGAGGGTCCCAGAGTAATGTTTGGGCGACATAGAACTTCAGGCCCAAACTAAGCCAAAGTATAGGCCCCGAAACGCCACCCCCGCAGCAACAAATTCTCAAAGTGCCTTCGCAGTGCTCAGTGCTAGTCTCGGGAAAGCTGATGCAACCGCGTCCGACAATACTTTCCCTGGCCTTGATCCTCGCCACGATCGGCGCCGGACTCGCTATCCGCCGCGTCCCACTCCACCTGCCGCTCTTCTTTGTCAAATACGCAGGCTCAATGCTATGGGCGTTGATGATCTATTGGATCGTCTCGACCCTGCTACCCACACGGCCCGTGCCCACCGCCGCCATCGTGTCCGCAGGCATCGCCACCGCCGTCGAACTGCTCAAGCTCTACCACTCCCTAGCCCTCGACACCTTCCGCCTCACACTAGCCGGGACACTCCTTCTAGGCCGCGTCTTTTCCATTTACGACATCGCCACCTACTGCGTGGCCATCGCCATCGGAGCTATAATCGACAGCCGCCTCCGCCCATCCCATCTCCCGCCACGCAGCAGTTAGGCATACTGAAAGCAGCAGCGCGGCATACTCAACCAGCACGTCCCAATCTATGACCTCACCCGCAAACAGTCCACCCCCGAAGTTTGAACTGGTTCCGGCTAGCCGCGCCCACGAACCCATCCTCGCCAACCTGCTCCAGCTCTACGCGCACGACTTCAGCGAATTCCACGACATAGAAATCAACGGCGATGGCAGGTTCACCTACAACCAGCTCCCTCTCTACTTCACCGAACCCAACAGCCACCCTTTCCTGATCGCCATCGACGACAAACCGGCAGGTTTCGTCTTTGTCAAGAAAGGCTCAGAACTTACAGGCAATCAGCACGCGTGGGACATGGCAGAGTTCTTTATCCTCCGCGCCCACCGCCGTCGCGGCCTCGGCACACGTATCGCCAGCCAGATCTTCAGTCGGTTCCCTGGTCCCTGGGAAGTCCGCGTTATGCACTCCAACTCATCGGCAAAACAATTCTGGGCGAGCGCTATCGAAAACTTCACCGGCATGCTATCACACCCCATAACGATCGAAAAGGAAAGCGAGCCCTGGAACCTCTTCACCTTCGACTCCAAACCCACCCCATAGATTCCGGGCTCAGATCCTTAAGTTCAGCGGCTGGAAGTTAAGCGGCTGGCTATTTTGACTCCAGCCCAGCTCGCGCGGGATTCTCACGGTGCGCCGCCCGCAGATACTGCTTAAGCCACGAAGCAGCAAACCCAAGCTTCTGAGCCGCATGAAGGGGCCAATAAGGGTCCCGCAGCATCTCCCGCGCCAGGGACACCACGTCCCCCTGTCCCGTCCGCAGAATATGTTCTGCCTGCTCAGGGCTGGTAATCATCCCAACCGCACCCGTCGCGATCCCCGCTTCCTTGCGAATCCGCGCCGAAAACGGTGTTTGATATCCTGGCCCCACGGGGATCGTCGCCCCCGCCACCACTCCGCCCGACGAAGCATCGATTAAATCCACGCCCCGCCCTTTCAGCACCGTGGCCAGGCGCACCGAATCAGCCACATTCCACCCGCCCTCCGTCCAATCCGTCGCCGAGATGCGCACAAAAAGCGGCGACTCCAGCGGCCACTCCTCGCGCACAGCATCCACAACGTGAACAAGCAACCGCGAACGCCCTTCAAATGACCCGCCGTACTCATCCGCACGATGATTGCTTAGCGGAGACAAGAATGTGTTTAACAAATACCCATGTGCCGCATGGATCTCAATCACATCAAACCCAGCCGCCATTGCTCGCCTGGTAGCTTGCCGGAACGCGTCAATTACTCGCACAATTCCTTCAATATCGAGAGCCTGCGGCTGCGCATAATGCGGCGCGAACGCTATCGCGCTCGGCGCGACCACATTTGTCCAACCGCCGTCCTCTGGCCCCACCAGCTTCTCGCCATTCCACGGCGCAGCCATGCTCGCCTTCCGCCCCGCATGAGCAAGCTGCACCCCGGCACGCGTCCCCTGCCCATGCAGGAACTCAACGATGCGCCGCAGCGCCGGAACATGCTCTTCCTTCCATATCCCCAGGTCCTGCGGACTGATCCGTCCCTCTGGCACCACCGCCGCTGCCTCGGTGGTTATCAGCGCCGCGCCGCCCACCGCGCGGCTGCCAAGGTGAACGAGATGCCAATCGTTCGCAAATCCGTCTACGCTCGAATACTGGCACATGGGCGAAACAAATACGCGGCTCGGAAAAGTAACGCCTGCCAGCTTGATCGGAGAAAACAACAACGGGGTATCAGTCATGGTTTAAGGATGCTTTCGCAGCAAATAGGTTGCAGCTTTGAAATGAGCGTTCCGGCTCGCCGCTTAACGGTGGGAACGGCCATCAATGCCGAAAAGCAAACAGGGGCCAGCGTGGTCTCCACTTAGAGTGGGATATAAGCAACCAGTTCAGTTACAAATAAGGCTCTCGTTAACCAGGTTGGCACAAAACACGCCACAGTTGCGATTACAAACTACTTCCTGGCCGGTTGCGCTGAAAGAAAGGGCCCTGTGCCGCGAGGCAAAGGGCCCTTCTTCGGGATAAAATCACCAACCCGTCATTTAGACTGCTTGTCCTTATCCTTCGAGTCCTTCGGGTCCTTCGAATCTCTAGGCGCGGGCCGATTCTCGGGTGCGGGCCTCGACTGAGGTTGAGGAACAGGCTTGTACTGGGGCGCGACCTGCTGCGGTACAGGCGCAGTCCGGTACTGCGGCTGAGCAGCAGGACGAGCGGGTGCCTGGTACCCCGGCTGACCTTGCGGGTGTGGCGGATACTCCGCATCGCGCGTCGGCCCGGCAGGACGTCCCTGGTTCAAGTTCTGTAGTTGCTGGGGGTCGAGCGGCCGCCCAGGGTCCTGCTTGAATGCTGGCTGTTGCTGCTGAAACGTGGGCCGAGGAGCCGGTGCCTCATTCCGGTTTACCAGCGGCCGCTGAGGATAAGCCGCTGCAGGCTGAGGATTTGCCTGTTGCTGAGGAGTCACCTGCCGCTGCGGGTAGTTCGGATTCGTCTGCGTCTGCTGGGGGTTCGCTGCGGGCCTTTGCGGATAGTTAGGCAGTTGACCGGACTGTCCACCTGAGACGGGGAAGTTGGGTCGCGCATAACTCGGCTGCTGCGGACTGCCGGGGGCACTCGGACTTACAGGACGCGCTGGAGTGGCAGGAGTTCCGCCGCGCGTTACTAGTGGCTGATTGCCCGGCTGGTTCCCGTTTAATGCGGGGTTCTGCCTAGAACTCCCTCGTGCGCCAACATTCTCCTGACCGGTAACTCCCGCACCACCCGCCAAGGGCCGATAAGGCACCGGCTGCGGACGAGCGCCTGGAGCCGCCACCATCTGCCGTCCACCCTGCGTCAGCAAGGTAGGCCGCTGCACCGGCACCGGTACCGAGACCGGCCGCGGAGCAACACTCTGCACCGTAGGCTTGATCGTCGGGTGAGCCACAATCTGCGCCTGAGTGATCTGCTGTGCGTTGACCTGCACCATATTCGTCCGCGCCGACCGCGCCGAGGCAAAGTCCGCCTGCCGCATCGCTGTGACCGCGACGGTACGATTCGCATACTGCACGGTGTTGATCCGGCTCGTGTCCTGCGGGTTCCGCAGATACGTGTTGTAGTTGTTGATCACCGTCGTGTTGTGAATCACAGTGATGTTCACGTTAGTCACGTTGACGCGCTGTTGATAGCTGTCGCTGCAGTGGTACCAGGGGTGGTAGGCTTC
>DASWUZ010000041.1:0-4141 GCA_036401395.1 Acidisarcina sp. | reverse complement strand
ATTGCCGTCTCGCAAGCCCCTTGCTCGGAACTAGACAGATAAACAGAAGTTGATGGTTCACGCCTGCCAGTACGGCCCCTTATTTTTAAAACTGGCAGCCCCGTCTGTCACGGATCTGTGACGGACCTGAGGTTCCAGCTCATGGTAAGCTCGGGCACAGACCACGAATAACAGGGCATTGATAGCATGAGCAAGCAGCGTTACAGCCGGAGACAACTCCTCAACCTCATGGGCACTGGCATCGCTGGCGTGGCGGCCCGCTCATGGCTCTCAGCCCTTGCGCAGGACCCGGAGTTCAGACCTTTGGACCCCGATCTGGTCGTCTTCAACGCCAGGGTATACACCGTCGATGCGCGCATGCACAAAGCCGAGGCTTTTGCCGTCAAACGTGGACGCTTTCTCGCTGTCGGCAGTAATACTGACATCAAGGGGCTGATTAGCAAAAAAACGCAGACCTACGACGCTCAGCAGATGACCATTGTCCCCGGCTTCATCGACACTCACAACCACGGCGGTGGCGAAGGCCTGCTCTACGAGGTCCTCGTCGGCAATCCTTATGAAGTCGAGTTCGTCACCATCGGCAGCATCGTCCAGAAGCTCCAGGTCCGCGCCCAAACAACTCCGCCCGGCGCGTGGGTCGAGGGTTTTTTCCACGATGACACTAAGCTAAAAGACGGGCGTCCGCTCACCATGCAGGACCTTGACCGAGTTTCAACTCGACACCCGGTTTGCGTTCATCATCGCGGCGGACACACCGCCTTCTACAACAGCAAGGCTTTCCAGATGGCCGGCATCACCAAAAACACCCCCAACCCCTACGGTGGAACCTACGAAAGGAACAAAGAGGGAGAACTCAACGGCCGTGTCACCGACCTCGCCATGGTCAACATCGAAAAGGTTGGCGAGGTCGTCACCTACTCGACCGCCGTGAAACAAAAGCGCGTTCTGGCGGGTGTCGCTTTCATTTCGCAAAAATTTGTCGAGTACGGCCTCACCACCGTGCACCACGACGAGTATGGTGTACTCGCGGCCATGCAAGAGCAGCGACTGCGCGGCGCCCTGCTGCACCGCGTCAGCTACGAACCCGACGGTGACCTCCTTGAGGCGATGATCAACAACGGTATCCAATCCGGCTTCGGCGACGAGTATATCTCGCTCGGCGCCACCGTTGAACATGGCGTTGATGGCTCCTTCTCTGAGCGCACCATGGCCATCAGCACGCCGTTCAAAAACATATCTCCGCCCTACTACGGCAACCTCACCGAGACACAGGAAGCGCTGAACGCCTGGGCCGAGCGCGTCCACCGCGCCAACATTCGTCTCAACTGCCATGCCAATGGAGACGTCGCAATTGACCGCGTCCTCACCGCTTACGAGCGTGCGCTCAAACTCTATCCCCGCCCCGGCGTGCGACCTAAGATTACCCATTGCAGCCTTCTCAACGACAGCTTGGTCGCTCGCATGAAGGCTATGGACGTCGTTCCCGCGGAGTTCAGCACCTACGCTTATTACAACGCCGACAAATTCCACTTCTACGGCGAAGACCTCATGAAGCACATGACCCCCTTCCGCACCATGATCGACGCCGGCGTCACACCCGCCGCGGGCTCGGACTTCAGCCCCGGCCCCTTCGCCCCCCTCATGGCCATGCAAGGCATGGTCACGCGCACCGGCTGGAACGGCGAGACCTGGGGAGCCGGCCAGAAGATCACGATGGAAGAGGCACTGCGCGTCAACACCATCAATGGCGCCTACAACTCGCGTGAGGAAACGATCAAAGGATCGATCACCCCGGGCAAGCTGGCCGACTTCGTGGTATTAGCCGAAGACGTCCACACCGTTGCTTCAGACAAAATCAAGGACATCAAAATCGTTCGCACAGTCGTTGGCGGAAACACCGTCTACCAGGCGTAGGCCTGCCGCTTTTTAAGACTGCGGAAAAGCGAGAGGAAAAAGGGACGAATTAAACCCTGATCGCTGTACGGTGGTTGCTTCGTCTGTTCCCGCAACTTCTTTGGGAGAAAGGGGAGAGAAAGGGGGACAGCCTGGAGTGGACCCCTTGTATTGGCCCCCAAGAGTGAGACACGGCGGGAGGACGGAAATTGGGGACACTCAGCGGCCATAATGGAGTAGGCCGATGAGAAAGAAGAGGAAGAGTTACAGCGCGGATTTTAAGTTGAACGCGGTGAGTCGGATGGCGGGGGCTAAGACCATCACTGGGCTGGCCACGGAGTTAGGCGTTCGGCGCAAGTTTCTCTATGAGTGGCGCGACAAGTTGCGGAACGGAGGCAAGGCTGCGCTGGAGCGAGGCCGGGGCCGGCCACCAGGGAGCCAGTCGAAAACTGTTCCCCCGGCGACGCCGAATGCAGCCGAGTTGCGGATCGCTGAACTGGAGCGGCTGTTAGGCCGCAAGCAGCTGGAGCTGGATTTTTTCAAACGAACCTTCGAGCAAGTCAGGGGAGCAGCGGCGAGTCATACCAGCGATGGCGGCAAGGGGTCTATCGCTCAATCGAAACCTCGCTCTCGTTCGAAGGCGTAAAACTGACGGTGGAACAGCAGTGTCAATTGGCGGAGGTGAGTCGAGCGGGCTTCTATCGTTATCTACATCAGACCGCGCCCGCACAGGCGGACTTGCTGTTGCGCGCACGATTGCAGGAGTTAGCGATTGCGCATCATCGTCGCCGTGGCTATCGGCTGTTGACCAGGACACTGCGGAACGAAGGGCAAGTAGTCAACCACAAGCGCGTTCTACGGTTGATGCGAGAAGACAATCTGCTGTGCTTGCGAAGCAGGAAGTATGTGTTTACGACTGATTCGCGGCACAACTGGCCGATTTACCCGAACCTGGCACGGCATGTGACTTTGACGGCGCTCAATCAGCTATGGGTGGCCGACATTACTTTCATTCGACTACGCAGCGAGTTCATCTATCTGGCGGTGGTTTTGGATGCCTACTCGAGGCGCGTCATTGGTTGGGATCTTGGACCGACGTTGGAGGCCCAATTGGCAATTCGAGCTTTGCAGATGGCGCTCAACGGGCGCAACTGGAAAGCCGAGCAACTGATCCATCACTCGGATCAAGGAGTGCAATACGCGGCGAGTGCTTACACCGAGATACTGGAGCAGCGCGAGATTCAGATCAGCATGAGCCGGCGCGGCAATCCATACGACAACGCACGCGCGGAACGATTCATGCGGACGCTCAAAGAAGAGGAGGTGCACGGAACGGACTATCAGGATCTAGAGGACGCACGCAGTCGAATCGGTGAGTTCCTGGAGCAGGTGTATAACCGTCAAAGGCTGCATTCGGCGTTACGTTATCTGACGCCTGAAGAGTTTGAGCAGGCCAGCGAAGCTATGAAGAGTGACGGCACTGCTGGAAGCGGTGGAAAACCAAATGCGGGTTTACCACCGCTCCCACAGGCCTTGGAAATCCCTACAGGATTTCCACACTCCCACGACTCAGCGACTGCGATCACATAAAATCACAAGGGCACGCCGCAGAAGTGTCCCCAATTACCGGATCGCCGCGTGTCTCAGCCAAGGGGTGCATTACAGACGAAAATGGCCCTAAATAGTAAAAGAGGGACAGACAGTAAAAGAGGGACAGACGAAAATGGCCCTAAATGGTGATACATACCTTCAACGCTTGTAAATTCTTTGCTCGGTTCGTACACAAATAGCAGGTTCTCACGCAGCAGATCAAGACAAGCCTCAAGATCGGTTTCGTAGTTGAGTGCAGAGTAAAAGAGTACGGCCGCGCTTTGAAGACTAGGAGATAGGCGAAGTAACCCCCATCCTCCCGAGCTGGAGGATCGCATGGAGTTTGCGCAACCAGGCGCCCCAAGATGCCTACCCCTAGCCGATTCAAACAGCTCTTGCATTGAGAGGTCTCATTCTTCCTCACACGGGAAATGCAGCCACACGGAGGCATCCTGGATGAGGTATTTCCCTGACTAATCCCGCTCCCCACCCGCATACCCAACGCGAGTAACCTTTGGGCAGGTACTCCTGTGCCGAAAATCGCATCTCGGCACTTACATGCAAGCCTAGAATCGCCTATCTCTTGGAGTAGACGATATCGGCAGGCGGGGGCTTCTCACGCAACCACGCCCTGGCCGGAGGTAGCCGGTAGTTTCGG
>DASWUZ010000040.1:0-19598 GCA_036401395.1 Acidisarcina sp. | reverse complement strand
GACGTTTGCGGGGAAGGGAGTAGAGTTCGACGGCATCCTCAAGTCGGGGCGGACGCACATGCAGGACGCGGTGCCGATCCGGCTGGGGCAGGAGTTTGCTGCTTACGGGATTGCCGTAGCCAGGGCCCGCGCCTCGATCGCTCGCGCTGCCGACTCGCTGCGCGAATTGGGGCTGGGCGGGAGTGCGGTCGGCACCGGGATCAATACTCATCCGGACTATCGCGCGCTGGCGGTCGCTAGCCTGGCGCGCATCTCGGGTCAGCAACTCGCTCCGGCCGAAGACATGCGCTGGGCGATGCAGTCGAACGCGCCGATGGCCGAGGTTAGCGGCGCTTTGCGGAATTTGGCTCTGGAGGTGATTCGGATCTCGAACGATTTGCGGCTGCTGTCTTCGGGGCCGAATACGGGGTTCGGCGAAATTAATCTGCCCAGTTTGCAGCCCGGCTCTTCGATCATGCCCGGCAAGATCAACCCGGTGCTTCCGGAGCTGGCGGCGATGGTGGCGTTTCAGGTGGTCGGCAACGATGCTGCGGTCGCTCTGGCAGTGCAGGCGGGGCAGTTGGAGCTTAACGTGATGATGCCTACGATGGCGCACAACGTGCTTCAGAGCGTCACTATTCTCGGGAACATGCTGCGCGAGGTTGACCAGCGCTGCGTGGCGGGCATTACCGCAAACACGGAACGCTGCAAGTATTACGCGCAGAGTACCGTCTCGCTGGCCACTGCGCTGAACCCTTACATCGGTTACGCGCGTGCGGCTGAGGTGGTAAAGGAGTCTATTGCTACGGGTAA
Organism: Acidisarcina sp.; assembly: GCA_036401395.1. Classification (GTDB taxonomy): domain Bacteria; phylum Acidobacteriota; class Terriglobia; order Terriglobales; family Acidobacteriaceae; genus DASWUZ01. The sequence continues at coordinate 18,806 of DASWUZ010000040.1, read as the reverse complement.
GTCGATTATCGAAATTGCCCGAGGGAAGCAGTTGCTTAGCGAAGAGCAGATAGCGGAAATTCTCGACCCGCTGAGGATGACTGAGCCGCAATATCCGCGGGATTCTGAACCGGGCAAGGCTTAGATATCGGCTGCGAAGCCCGCAACAGCCACCTCTACCGATATGAACTGCTCGATAACAGGTTTCTGAGGGCTGTCAGGGCATACACCAAATTGCGAGATACTTACACATCGGGGAGTGCCAAGCCATGCGCACAAATATAGAGATCGACGATGAATTAATGAAGCAGGCGATGGAAAGCGGAGAGGAGAAGACCAAGAGGGCCGTCGTTAAGGCTGCATTGCGTTTGTTTGTCAGAACGCGGTCTCAGGCTTCCATTCGAAACCTCCGAGGGAAGGTCCAGTGGGAGGGAGATTTGGCAGCATCCCGGTTGACCCGTTTCCCTGACTGGGACCAGGAAAAGTGATTCGCGGATGGTGATCGTCGATACCAGCGTGCGGGTCGATTATCTGAGGGGCATTCCGAGCCCAGAAGCGGTGTGGCTTGATCGTGAGTTAACGGGGTCGGCCATGGGCGTTACGGACTTGATTTTGTGCGAAATACTGCAGTGTATTCGTACGGACCAGAGGTTTTCGAAGATTCAACGCGAATTGAACACGCTGTACGTGTTTCAAGCGGGAGGAGAAGAGTTGGCGACAGCCTCCGTTCAGAACTACCGGCCGTTACGGGCACAGGGCTACACGGTCCGGAGCACCATCGATTGTCTCACTGCAACATTCTGCCTGGAGCGCGGACATTCTCTGCTGCATCGCGATCGCGACTTCGGTCCGTTTGAGCAATACTTTGGCTTGCAGGTCATTCACCCTCCCGCCTAGTCTAGTGCCTCCGCTAGCGCCGGTGGCCGAAGCGGTAGACTACTCCGGCGTTGAAGCCGGCGTTGTACTGTAGTTCGCTGCCATAATCGCTAAACAAGACCCCCGGTGTAAGACGGAGCGCAAGGCCTGGGCCAAGGTTGTAGTCTACTGTTACTCCGACACTCGCGTTTACCACGGTCGCATTGGGGTAGAGGCCGACGAGACCGCCCGGCAGGCCGCCGAGGCCGGTATCGAAGTTTCCGTGGCCCACGCCGCCGAGCACTTGTACGCTGGTGGCCCAGCGCGGCCCCTTGGTCAGGCGATACTGCGGGCCCGCCATAAAGGTGTACTGGCTGATGCTGGGGTTGTGAATCGAGTAGATGTTGTTGCCGGTATAGGTTGTCCCGTAGTATCCGCGAAAGTCGGCCGTGATGCCCAGCTGCGGCCAGAAATAGTCGGTAATGCCAACGTTCCAGTCCGCTTCGGTATCGTGCTGCAAGGTGCTACCGGGGCGAAAGCGGAGGTAGCCGCCGCCGAAGTAGGCCTCAAACTGATGGCTGTAAGTGTCGGCGATGATGGCCGCGATCCTCTGCTGCTTGCGTGTGCGTACTCGCGCCTGGGCATCGCGGAGGACTTTGGCGCGCTGCTCAGGTGTCTGAGGAGGAAGCTGGCGCGCCTGGGCGGGAGTATCGGGCACGTTGGCAGGAGGCTGGGCTGTGTCTGTGGGAGGCTGGGCAGCGTCCGGGGCCGCAGGGGCGGGAGTAGCATCCTGCGCATGCAACTTAATACCGGCAAGCGACAACCCAGCAAACAGTAGTAACGACGATAAGGGGAGAAGAAGAAACTGCGTGCGCTTGCGGCGTTCCTTAAATCGGCGAACCATCAATCCAAAAGCCTCCAGTACGTCTCAATCTCGCTGCGTCATTAGACGGCCAGCCCTGGAATCCGCTGCCGCCATTGCGTCCTGATCCGTGCGCGGAAAAACAAACCTGCATCTGTATTAAAGCACCTGAGCGCCCACGTCGCTTGATCGCTCCCATGCCACTTCCAGCCTGAGCTTCCCTCTTTATCCAACTCCTGCGAAAATACGAGTCGCGCCGCAACTGATTGCAGACCCACCGCAGCCACGTCGCGACTCTTACGAGGTGAGAACGAATGGGCAAATTTCTGCTGGGTGTTCTGCTGACCCTGATCGCGATTCCGATCATCGGCTATTGCTACCTGCGTTATGGTCATCCGCCGGTCGCGGTCGCCGACGCGCCCTTCTGGGAAGAGGCGAACATCGTCCACGTTCCGCTCGGCAAACGCATCGACAGCGAAGCGCCCAAGGCAGCGCCTATTGAGGCGAGCGCTCCCAACCTGGAGATCGGGGCGCACATCTACCGCGAGCAGTGCGCGGCCTGCCACGGGCTGTATGGCCGCCCATCGGCCTTCGGGGCGCACATGTACCCCCGGGCGCCGCAGCTGTGGACGCCTCACGGAAACGGCGTAGTCGGGGTGAGCGATGATCCTCCGGGCGAGACTTACTGGAAGGTCGCAAACGGGATTCGCCTGACCGGCATGCCATCTTTCGACCACGTGCTGAATGAGACCCAGATGTGGCAGGTTTCTCTGCTGCTGGCGAACGCGGACAAGCCCCAGCCCTCCGGCGTGCTCGACTTGATGAAGCAGCCTATCAACTACGAGCCCAGCGAGGCGCCAATGCAGGGGACTGCGCCAACGCCTCCACCACCAATAGCCGCCCACTGATTCTGGCTGGTCTGGCAGTCAGGTCATCGCGCCCCCAGGCTGTAGCTGACTCCAGTAGTGAACTGAAAGGAATTGCGTTTATTGGGCGCGGCTGGGTAGATGGCGGCGGGAGGATCGTTCAAATAAGTATCGACACTCCCGACTGAAAAGCTGAGCCGCTTATACAACGGGAAGCCGATGTTGCTGGTTTCGTTTGCCGAATAATCGTGCATGTTGTTATAGGCGGGCAGATACGAACCCTGCTCGGTAAGCACAATATTATGGGGCAGCTTAAGCAGGTAAGCCTCTGAAAACGTCGAACCGATCAGGTTCTGGCTTGGGCTCGGCGCGCCATTCAAAAACGCCTGACTCTCATATTGAATCGTGGCCTTCAGATCAAGGCTTGCATTGGGCCGCTTCAGGACCGTCAGGCCCACTCCGCCCCCATAAATCTGCTGCAAATCGAGACCTTGCGCGAAGTTATGGTCGAACGCCGTCTCAGCCAGGACATAAAGACGTGGCGAAAAATATTGGTCGCGCTCCGCGCCGGCGTGGTAAACCGCTGTCTTCACGTCGGGCAGCGGTGGCGCCCCCGTAGCCTGCGGCTGGGTAATCTTGCCGTACGCTCCGTTGAAATCCGCCGTGGTCCGGTTGCGCGGCAGCAGCCAGGTCACGCCGGGGACCACACGCACCAGCGCCATCGCGCCATTGAACGTAACAGAATTCTGGGTAGCCTCCACCAGACTTGTCCCGCCGGTCAGCGATCCTGCCCAGCCGTGCAGCAGGTTCGGCTCATGGCGTACGTGGTCCTGAAAGGTCTTCTCATCAATTACAAACGCCGTATTCTTCGCCGCAATTTCTTTCGTCTCTCCGGTGGCCTCCTTTACTTCAAGCCTGTCCCCCTGAACGCTCACCGTGCCCTGCGGCACCTCGCTCTCCGGCGTTTTGGTCAGATGCCGGCCTTTCTCAAATACGGCAAAAACTCTCCCCGTCCGCAGCGCCTTGATCTTGTCCCACGGCACGTTGATGTCTCCGGCAATGTCGCTGTGGAAGGTCACGGTTCCGGCTGTCGACCTCAAGAACTTTCCGCTAAGCTGGTCTCCATTGGTGAACACGATGACATCCGGTGGGGTGGCCGCCGCTCCGATCGGGTTTGCCGAAAAGCAGGCCCCCAAAACTATGCCTGAGAATATCTTGCCTGGAGAAGGGAAAGACGAGCCGGCAAAATGAAGTCCAGAGCGAAACGAAGGCAAGCGAAACAAAGACAAGGGTAACGAAGGCAAGCGAAACGGCAGGGGCATAGGTACAGACTCCGGAAAGTAGGGGATATGGGGCCGCACATGGGATGCAGAACGCTGTGCGGCCAACTTCCTCAACCGCTCAACCCAAGCCGCATCTTCAAGAACTTAGAGCCTTAAGGACGTCGAGGAGGATAGTGCAGAAAATTACAGCACAGTGCGCTGCAACCGGTCGCGCAGCTCTTCCGGCAGCCGGCCCTGCAGCACCCGCGCCTGGGCCAGCGCCATCCCCGTTAGATAAAGCGGCGCAGGTGTAGTAATCGCCACCAGTACCCATGCCAGCAGCGAGAGCAGCAAACCAAACACCGCCGCAATTTGAAGGGTCAACACAATATGCATCTGCCGCACCGGCACCGCCCAGTGCTGCACCGGATGCAGATGATGGATGACGGCCAGCGCCAGAACAAATATGCACACCGAGAGCGTGCTCAGCCCTATCAGGGTCACATCGATGGTGCGATGCAGCCGCTGGCGCGAACGGCAATGGGCACACTCAAACAGGTGCTGCTCATAGTCGGTCCGCATACCCGGCGCTATTCCCGATATGTCATACCGCCAGCTGGAAAGGATGTCTCCAACCACGGGGTCGGTACAAGTCGTCATGTGTTCTGCTGATCTCTCATTCGTACAGTGACCCTGCGGAACCACCCTCAACACGGGCTCAGACCATTGTAGTCCCGGCACTTCCAAGGCAGATCTATCCGCCGCCGGGCAGCGAAACTTAAAGCGTGATCGCCGCCGTCGGCACCCGCTGATCTGCAAGTACGAGTTTGTTGCACAGCAGGTTCATTCTATCTTCCAGGGCGCGCTCCGCCGCTACCCGGGCCAGCTCAGGAAGATTATTGCTTTCAGAGAGATGCGCCAGCACCACATAGGTGGCGCCGCCGTCGTAATTCTTCTCCAGAAAGTCGGCTGTGGCATCGTTGGAGAGGTGTCCCACCCGCGACATCACCCTTTGTTTCACTGACCACGGATAGGGGCCGTCGCGCAGCATTTCAAGATCGTGGTTGGACTCAATCATCAGCACATCGCAGCCTCTGAGGTGCTCCTTTACGTTCGACGGCAGGTAGCCAAGATCGGTAGCCAAGCCGATCTTGATGCCTTCCGCGCGAAAGACGAAGCCTACTGGATCGGCCGCGTCGTGGGGGATGGTGAATGGGTTGATCTCGATGTCCCCGATCGAGAAAGCTACGCCGGGCTCGAAGAACTCGAGTCCGGGCAGGGCGCATGGGTCTGCGGGCGGCTTGGTTGCGGTGAACTCCTCGTCTTCCTCGCAGTCGGGAAGGCCCGCATCGAAACTCGACGAAAGGGCGCCGGCCGCGCCAGCATTAAAGCGTGCCTCCATCTCATGCGTAATTGCGGCCCGACCTGGTCCTGACTCTGGCCGCCTATCTTTATCCAGCACCGCTTCCTCAATGACAGCCGGAGTCTTAACTGCGCCTGCCCTCCCCTGGGACTCCAGGGCTTGCACTTTCAAACCTTCGGTTCGCTTCGCCAGCCAAGCCGCATAAGTTATCCGCTTCTGAGGCATCATCCACCGCATCCACGCCCGGTGAGTTGGCGCTGTAAAAAATACGGGGACGCCCAGCTTTCGCGCTGTTAGCGCAAGCCCCTGCACATGGTCCTGATGCTCATGGGTCACAAGAATGGCATCCAGGGTCCGCGGGTCTTCTCCGGCCAGCTGCATTCGCTTGAAAAACTCGCGGCAGGAGAGGCCAGCATCTACCAGGATGCGGGTGCGCGAGCTGGAGACAAGAGTGCTGTTGCCCTTTGATCCGCTGGCCAGCACCGTCATCCTCATCATGCTTTCATCTGCCTTGCCTGGGTCGCCATCACGCTTCAGAATACGCCACGCCGGTGTGCGTAACCCGTCCCAAATCCCCTCCTGCGGCGCGAGGGGAACCGTCGCGGATAACCGCCTGCTGACCGGCCCAACATGGGCATCCCAGCGCATAGGCGGTCCAAACCGTCGTCACAAATGTGTCGGTCTAGGGTGTAGCGTAGAGATCACTCCCGCAGGTCAGGGTCGGAGTTGCCGACGCTGACGCAGACGGCGGGAACTCGGGAAAAGCCTAATCGTCGCAGATTGGCACGCCGGTGATCGTGAAGCCTTGAGAGAACCCGGGGTTTGCGCCTGCATCAGTCACCAACGCAAGGTCGACGTTCGTATAGGCATAGCCATACGGAGAGCCGGTGCAGGAGATCGTCTGCGGGTTATAGGTGATAGTCAATGTGCACGTAGAATTAACGGGCAGCGAACTTCCACATGAGTTTCCAGTGATGGTGGCAGTGCCGGGGCTTGGTGTGTAGTAACCCGAGGTATTTGCTTGCACGGTGGCCTGATCGATCACCAGAGGAAAGTCGCCATCGCTGATGAGACTCGCGGTAAATACGTAGTTCGAGTAAGAGATCACAGCATATCCGCCGTTCGGCGTCTCCCACGAATAGTGTGCCGACGGAGTACTTGAAAATCCGAATCCACGGGTGTCCGAACCTGTCTTGGTCGATCCCGCGACCGCGTAGATAACTTCAGAGCCCGAGGTTGAGAGGACCGGAGGGACCGCAATCGCGCTTGGCTTTGGAGTGATGCTGGTCAGGTTCCCGTAGAGGTCCCAGGTGCAAACGTTGTAGTAATGGGTGATGATCGAGTGTCCGCCGCGCCCGCCCGAAGAACGGCTGGTGTAGTAGCTGCAGTTTCCTGTGATGGTTGAGCCGGAGATGCTGTATCCGGCGACGACCAGGCCCTGCGCTCCAGAGGCCGGGGTGAATTGAAGGTGGTATTCATAGGCATGCGCCACGAGCGCACCCAAAAAGAGCAAAGAGAGCAGGAACACGCGCTTCATCATGGGACGAACCTCGGTTGTCGATTTGTAAAGGGGCCCGGAAACAACCAAGGAGGAGAGGGGGCAAATCTCTGAGTTCAATGCATGCAGAGGTGTAGTAGGACCCTGGACGATGTCGTGCCAATCCGGCTGATCTCAGTGCCGAGAAGATAACAACTTGGTAAACACCTGTCAACAGACAATTGGATTAGACGACTATGGATCGTCGTCTAACTTGTCGAGGTCTACAACATCGGATTAGTTTTCAGATTGGCCGCTTCGGCCAGCCGTCTCTGTTTTCGATCAAAGCTGTAAAACTCGTCCACTTCCAGTTCGAGGGCCGCCGCGATATGTAGCAAATCTGCGGTCCGGGTTCCATGTTGGGCCGTCGTGTCCCGCGAGAGCTGGCAGGCTCGGTCGAACACGTTGTCGGGCATTGCTATCAGCTGGAAGGCACCTGCTCCGAGGTTATCCTCGAATTTGCGAAGCAAGGATTGAACCTCGATCAAAGAGGCCTCCTTGCGAAACACGCGAAGCCCCATTGCGTTCACAAACTCGAACTCAGCGAATGTGGTAATAAGTAAAGGCCCTTTGGCAATCCGAATTACTTCTGTGGCGCTTTTCGAATGCGAGTCCGGTGTATAGAGAGACACGAGAACGCTCGTGTCGATGCAGGCACTCACTCTTCGGCCCGGTCCATGCTTATCAGTTCCGCGCCCGAGACCTCAAATACCTTGTCCCCAAAGATTTCCCGCATCTGCCCCATGAAGTCGGGAATGACCCGCAGTGCGGGGAGTTGCTCGGGCACCAGGCGTGCGATGACTTTGCGACGCCTTGTGATCTGAATCTCTTCGCCTTGGCGCAAGAGGTTTTCTATCTTTTTGAAGTCGTAGCGCAGGTCGCGGATTGAAGCCGTCTTCATGTGATACATCTTAGCATCACATTCCCGTTAGTGATGACTGGCACTTTCGCGTCCCGACTTACGTTTTTTTCTAGCCCAGCTTGGCGAAGAGGCCTCTAGCGGGAGATTTCTCACCTATTGAAAATTTCCGTTGACCCTGGCGACCGCCCTGTCTATATTCCTTTCCACATCTGTGAAAAGCACGGGCCTCTTTGAAACAGTATGCCGAAGGAACGCGAAAGGGGAACGATATGCCCTTCACCAAGGTTTTCAGCAGGATTTTTAGCCTGGTCCTCGCAATCGGTGTTTGCGTGGGAGCAGGCGGGCAAGCTCCGAGTAAGCCGACTGCGAAGTCTTCACCTAAAAGCACGCTGGTGCTCAAGATCGAAGCGGCCGGAGCGGTTTCTGTCGACGGAAAGCTGTCGAACGCCCAGGCAGGGCAGATCCTGACCCTTTCCCTGCAACCGGGCCAGCATCTCGTCTCGTTGAAGACTGCCGACGGAAAAACCGTAGAGAAGCTCGTCACGCTGGAAGTTGGCCGCTCCATCGTAGAGCTACTCGGAGACCAGTCAGTCCAATCCGCCCCACCGCCCTCCGAGGTGGCACCAGGAACAACTAAAACGCCGCCGGTCATGGACTTAGTGTTTTTACGGCAGAAAGACGTTGAGAAACTAAGGATAGACGTGCGGCTGAAGGCCCTTGACAAGCTAGAACTGTACACAGATGAGCTTGACACGTTGGGCGATACAACGTCGTCCACGGCCCTGGGTTGAGCCCTGAATTGATTGAAGAAAATCTCAAGGGGGCGAGAGATTCTTTCAGCAAGTATCCAGGCTTTCCAAATGAACTTCTTGAACTCGGCCAACCGCGACAAGCTCTGCTGTCGGTCGAGGAGGACATCGCTCGAGATCGGCGAATCCTCGGAGCTGAGGGTGTACCCCAAGATGTGGCCTACTCCAACTTGGGGTACACCCTGAGTTACAGGGCAGTGGCGCTGTTCACGAGTGGCGAGCAAGAGCAGGGCATGGCCCAGATCGCCGAAGCCCAACAAATGTTTTCCCGCGCGCGGTCTCTGGCGCAGGGTGAAAAGGAAATCAGAAGGTACAACCACTTACTCGATGATAGTTTCGATAAACTGGCAGCCATGAAGGCGTTGATAGGCGACTGGGACGGTTGCGTGCACTCTCTTCGCGAGACCAGCGACCACGATACCGAGTCACCGAGCTTCTGGGCGAAGCATCCTAATTTTGACGGAACTACAAACCTCGGGCTTGGCCTTTTAAGAGACTGCTCATGGCTGGCTGAGGCCAGGGTTACTGGGCCTGACCAAACCGCTACGGCAACCGATACCTCATCGTCGATCCGCAGCCAGATCGATCAGGTGCGGACGTCGGGCAGGTATTCGGCGCTGCCCGAGCCGCAAGTAACTTCCAGCGGCGCAGCGGACGGCCCGCCCAGCATCACCATCAAGAACGACACTCGCTATAACCTGACCGTGCTCTGCGCGGGCCCAACTGAACACTCGACCCAGATCGCCGCCGGCCAGACCTCAAGCGTCCGCTGCCCGGAGGCACCTATCAGATGGTGGGCCGGGTCGACTCGCCCAGCGTGATGCCGTTGTACAAGCAGTATCAATTTAATACCGGCTTTATATACAACTTCGATTTCTACATAGCCGCGCATTAGCTAGCCGAGTTTTGCGAAGAACTCTTTCATGCGGGTGATGCCTTCGTCGATGTCGGGGCTGGAGACGGCATAGGAGATACGGATGTGCTCATTAGTCCCAAACGCCTCGCCAGGCACAGTCACCACATGCGCCTCATGCAGCAAGCGCGTAGCCAGTTCTGTAGCGGTCTGGAGCCCGGGCCGGCCCAGGTAAGCGGATACATTGGGATAGACATAAAACGCGCCCTCGGGTTTGGAGCAGGTCACGTTAGGAATGTCGGCGAGGCGCGCTAGGACCTGGTCGCGCAGCTTCAGATACCCAGCGCGAAAATCGGCTACACAGGTCTGATCGCCATTCAAAGCGGCGACCACCGCCTTCTGCACGAAGTGGGCAGTAGATGAAGTGGACTGGCTTTGCAGCTTGCTCATGGCGGCGATGATCGGCTTCGGCCCAAGCGCGAATCCAGCACGCCAGCCAGTCATGGCGTAAGTCTTCGACAGCGAACCGAGCACTATAATGTGTTCCTTGGCCTCGGTAAACGAGCCGCCCGAGACCAGCGCGCCGGTGAACTGCAAATACACATAGCACTCGTCGAGCAGGATGTAGATACCGCGCTCGTGCGCCAGTTTGACGATGCGCTCGAGGTCTGCTGGTGCGACTACCGATCCGGCAGGGTTCGACGGGGAATTGAGGATGATGGCCTTGGTGCGCGGCGTGATCGCGCGCTCAATGGCATCGGCGGTGATGCGAAAATTCTGCGACTCTTCGGTGTGCAGGTAGACCACCTTGCCGCCCGCGTACTGAATGATGTCCTTGAACGAAACCCAATAGGGGACAGGTAGAATCACTTCGTCGCCGTGATCCACCAGCACCTGGATCGCGTTAAAGAGCGCCAGCTTGCCACCCGTCGTCATGACAGCCTCGTCAGGCGCGTAGTCTGATCCGAAGTCGCAGGCGTGGCGCTGCACGATCGCCTTGCGCACCTCGGGAATGCCAGGCACGGCGGTGTAGCGCGTGAAGTTGCCCTGGATGGCGGCGATGGCCGCGTCCTTGATGTGCTGCGGCGTGGGGAAGTGCGGCTCACCCGCGCCGAAATCGACCAGCTTTGCGCCTTGAGCGCGCAGTTTTGCCGCCTCCGCGGTGACGGCCATGGTGGCGGAAACTTCGATACGACCGATGCGGTCCGTCAGAATTTTGATCGCGGTGACAGGTGCAGCTGGGGTTTCTACGGGAGTGCTCATGATGCTTCTATCTTTTCAGATTTCGGCGGCCACGGGAAAAACTTCTTTCAGAATTGCACGGACTTAGAACGATGAGTCCCGAAGGCAAACCGACCTTTACTTCGTAACCTCATACCGGGCATCCATTCCAGCCAGCATGTGGTCACTGATATGACAGTGATATAGCCAGATACCCGGCGCATCCGGAACCATATCCGCCGTGACCATCTGGGCCGAAGTTACTGCCAGCACATCGGTGCGCTGGCCTGCGACCGTCACGGTGTTGCCGTGCCAATGGGGAGTGTGGGCATTGAAGAAATCCCCCAGGGTGGCCACGTACCAGCGCACGTGGTCGCCTTTTTTCATGGTCATCATGGGCATGTTCCCAAACAAGTAGCCGTTGATCGACCACTTGATATTGGTTTCGACAAAGCCAGTGCCAGCCACGGTTCCGGCCATCCCCGCCGGGGTATAGGGATTGGAGTCTTTTCTGTTCACACCCTTCGGGTCGGTGGTGTGATCGCGGATGTTGTCCTCGAGGTATTGGCTTTCATTCTCATTGATGGCGATGTACATGCTCACGAACTCGTGGTCCACGTCCTTTGGCCGGCCATCGGGCAGGGCCATGCCGCGCCGGGTCACCACAATCACCCCAAAAAGGCCTGAAGCGACGTCGCGCAATTCGTCGGCATGCGAGTGGTACAGCCAGAAGACTGAACTCGGATCGTTGCGGCCGGGGCCAGACCGTTCGGGGATCTGCCAGACGTACGTGTGGGTTGCGCCGGCTGGCACCGCGCCGTCTTCTTTATCCGCTCCGCTGGTGCCGTCGTTGTAGTCCGCACCTTCAGAGTCTTTCTGATACAGGACGCCGTGCGGATGCATGCTGTAGGGATGCGTCGCGTTGTTTTTGAAGACGACCTTGATCGTGTCGCCCACGGCTCCGCGCAGAACCGGCCCCACGATGCCCAGATATTGCTCGGCCTGGCCGCGTTGCTTGAGAGTGGAAAAGGCCGCATCCGTATATTCGCGATACACGGCTTTTTTATAGATGTGGCCGATACGGTGTGGCCCGGATTGGGTAAAGGCCTTCCCCACATCATCGAACTCCATACCCATCGCCTGGTCCCGGCCGGAAGGAGTGTAGTCCCACTGGATCTCATCAGCGGCAACGTAATAAGTGCGTGTCTTGCCCGGCGAATCAGTCGAGGCAGCCAGCAAGGGCTGGGGATGGGCGCTATGGAGAAGAACGATCAACAACAAGACAGTGACTGCGCGGTGTGGAATTCCTGGCTCGTGCATCAGGCTCCAATGGGATTGAGTTGGTGGTGCACAGAGCATGGAGCATAGCGAGCAACTTCGTCAATGAATTTGGGGGGGCAGTGCCCTGTTTTGAGACGCTATCGGTGGAACTTATTTTTCGGGTCACGGTAACCGAATCTGACGACCAGGCCCCAATCAGCTACTCGAAGCATCACCTGTGAGCGATTTTAGTCTTCATGCGATCGAGGACGCGTTTTGGAACCAACCCTTCGATCGAACCGCCCAGTTCGAATATCTCCTTGATCATCCGCGAACTGACGTAGGTGTATTCCCCGGCGGGCATCATGAAAACAGTCTCCAGGTCTGGAGACAGACGTCGGTTCATCAAGGCCATTTGAAATTCGAGCTCGTAGTCGCTGATGGCTCGAATGCCCCGCAGGACGGCGATAGCTTGCTGCTGCCGGGCAAACTCCACCAGCAACCCGTCAAAGGTGGCGACCGAAACATTGTCAAATGGGGTGACCGCTTCGGTAAGCATCTCCACGCGATCGGCGACCGAAAAAAGCGGCGTCTTCGCCGAGTTCTTGAGGATGGCCACCACGAGGTGGTCGAAGATCTTCGACCCGCGAGCAATGAGGTCGAGGTGCCCGTTAGTCAAGGGATCGAAGCTGCCCGGATAGATGGCTTTAGCAGTGATCACGACGAGTTGAATTCTACAGTAGCGGCTTGGCGCAAGAGGCTTGGGAGAGCATCTCCTGGTCGTCCTCTGCGTAGCGATCCGCCAGGAGGTCCTCGACGCTTCCTACTTCCACCATTTCGCCGCGCCGCGCAGCCAGCATTGCATCCACGGTTTCAGAGTTGGGCCGTAACGTACAAAATATAGCGTCTGGGGGCATAAAACCTCACGTGGAGTCCTGCCCTCCAGTGTTTGAAGCTCTGGAGAGCTAGTGGGTGGAACGCCGCTTACTGCCGGCGCGCAGGCTTCACTGCTTCCTGGGCCAGCATTGCACCGTTGACCGGCGGCAGCGGCACCTCCGGGACGACAGTGCTGTTCGCCGCACCCAGACCCATCTTCTTCCGCAACTCGACATCGATCCGGTTGAACGTATCACGATTGTCCTTCAAATACTGACGAACATTTTCGCGCCCCTGACCAATGCGTTCGCCGGCGTAGCTATACCACGCGCCCGATTTATCAACCACGTTCTGAGTAACGGCAAGATCGAGAATGTCGCCTTCGCGCGAGATACCCTCCCCGTAAAGAATGTCGAATTCAGCCTCCCGAAACGGGGCTGCGACCTTGTTCTTCACGATCTTGACCTTGGTCCGGGAGCCGACCACGACGTCGCCTTCTTTGACGGCAGCGATGCGTCGAATGTCGATGCGTACCGAAGAGTAAAACTTCAGCGCACGTCCGCCCGTTGTCGTCTCCGGATTCCCGAACATGACCCCGATTTTCTCGCGGATCTGGTTAATGAAGATGAGACTCGTGCGCGACTTCGACACCGTACCGGTGAGCTTGCGCAGCGCCTGCGACATAAGGCGGGCCTGCAGGCCCATATGGGAATCGCCCATTTCGCCGTCCAGTTCAGCCTTCGGAACCAGCGCGGCAACCGAGTCAACCACCAGCACATCGATCGCGCCGGAACGCACCAGCGCCTCGGTGATTTCAAGCGCCTGTTCGCCGTAATCCGGCTGCGAGATAAGCAGATTGTCGATATCCACGCCGAGCTTGCGGGCATAAGCCGGGTCGAGCGCGTGTTCCGCATCGACGAAGGCCGCCAACCCGCCGGCCTTCTGGGCTTCCGCGATAATTTGCAGCGTGATCGTGGTCTTGCCCGACGACTCCGGCCCAAAGATTTCAATGACCCGGCCACGCGGTACTCCTCCGACTCCAAGGGCAGCGTCAAACGAGATCGACCCGGTCGAGATAACAGAAATAGGTACGATCGCTTCTTTGCTGCCGAGGCGCATGATGGAGCCCTTGCCAAATTGCTTTTCGATCTGTGAGAGGGCGAGTTCTACTGCGCGTGAACGGTCATCTGCCACTGTGTTCTCCAATTCTGAATTGCTGTTTCATCCCCGGCGGACGAGCGTAACGGGCGCCTTTACAAGGTAGTCGTCCGGATGTGTTCGCAAATGAGCCATACTGCTCAAGTTTGAAAAATTCTAACATTCGAAACCACTTCTTACGAAGAAAAAGCGAAACTGTGGAGTCACTTTCGAGGTTCCACCCGCATCCCGCCATTCCGGCCCCTCTCAGAGACTCAGGCGCTTACCTGAGCGATAGTGCTCGCTGTTAAGGCACGCAATCCGCATCTGACAGGGAGTCGTAGCGCCACCACCTTGAAAAAGCAAGAGGAACGTCCCATGAATCGTTTTCGCCAGCTGGGCTTGATCAGTGTCGTCTCAATAGCAGCTGCCTGCGTGCCCCGGCTCAGTGGGCAGGTGGCGGCACCTGCTTCAAGCGCCACCGTTGCCCATGAGCACACCAGCCCTGGGATCAAGAATGTCTTCTGGCAGCCTAATGAACTACAGCAGGGCTCAGTCGGCTTTTTCACCGTGGAGTTTGAACGCGTGCCGCGGCGCGTGACCGGGCTCTGGGTCGGCAAAGGGCTTCAATTCTTCAAGTCACCCGACGATCCGAAGGTCTGGTATGCGCTGGCCGGTGCCGACCTTGAGACCGCTCCGGGCAGCTACGATCTCTCCATCACAGCGGCAGGCGCAAGCGGCAAGATGCTTCACGTGTTGAAGCCAGTGAGCATCGCTTCGGCCAATTTCGGCACCAGCGACGTCACCGTGCCTGAAAATTTCATAGAGCCGAACGCGACAGAAAAAAGACAGATTGCTGCCGATCAGCTGTTCAAGAGTCGCGCTTTTGCCCATGCCGGACCGACTCCCCTCTGGTCAGGCAATTTTGTCACGCCCGTAGATGCCAAACCTACAAACACATTCGGTCTAAGCCGCCTCTTCAATGAGGAACTGACCAGCACGCATCGCGGCACCGATTTTCCGATAGCCGAAGGCGCGCGGGTAGTCGTGTCCAATTCTGGAACAGTCGTGCTCGCCCGCGAAATGTTTTACGAGGGCAACTGTGTCATCCTCGATCACGGCGAACGCTTTTTCACGATTTACATGCACTTGTCGAAGATCGATGTGAAGGTCGGAGACAAACTGAACAAGGGCGACCGTATCGGACTTACAGGAAAAACCGGCCGCGTCACCGGCCCACACCTTCACATGGGCGTTAGATGGAATGGCGCCTACCTCGATCCGACCAAGCTGCTGGCGCTGACCCTGCCTAAGCTTCAAGCCGATGATAAGAAGACCATCGCGCGGAAGCGTATACGCCCACATCATTCCTAAGTTGGCGTCGCGTCTTTCTTCTTCTTTTGAAGCGGTCTGATGTCCTGCGTGTTAAACCAACCAGGCCCTTTAGCGCAGCACGCATTACCCTGGTGTGTAGATCATCAGATTAGCTGATGAAACTTTGATGGTAGACGCGATAATTCATAGCAACATGTTCCCGGAGGATGGGTCTACTTAACCGGAACAGCTAGTAAGTGGTCAAAGGAGACTACGATGAACTTGAAAACATTTGGCACAGGAACTTTATTTTGTGTGTTGACGGCTTCGGCCTTTGCGCAAAACACTACGCCGCCCCGCGGAACGATCGCAGATCGTAAGCATGATCAGCAGGAGCGGATTGGTCAGGGCGTAAAGAGTGGTCAACTCACTCCACGTGAGACTACCAACCTCGAGCGCCGCGAAGGCAGCATCAATCACGAAGACCGCAGCATGCGCAAGCAGGATGACGGCCACCTTACTAACAAAGATCGCCGGGAACTTAACCGACGCCAGAACCGCACTTCGAAGGCGATCTATCGCGACAAGCACAACGCCCGTAGGCAGGGTCCCGCTTAGTCCTGTGCATCAGCATAGCTCGTCTGACCAACGGCAAGGCCGCTCACCTGAGCGGCCTTTGTCTGTGATTGATAAGGTTTTCCCTTGTTAGTTACCAGAGGTTCGGCGATGTCGGGAGTTACAATTCAAAGCACGACCATACCTTCTTTAGGTCAAGAGTAAATCCTTCAACCGGCCCAGCGCCTTCCAAAAATAACCCGGAGCTTGTATACACTTCCGAGCCTGTTCGTACACGTAGACCTTTCTCTGATACGGATCAATGAGCCACGCCAATTTCACGCCATTCATGACCCAGTGTCTCATCTTCGTCTGCGTCCTTGCGAGATCGTCCGAGTAAGATAATAACTCAATAACGAAATCCGGTGACAAGCGCGGGAAAGAGGTAAGTTGGGTACGGGTCAAGGCCTGCCAGCTTCTCCGGAAGAACATACGCTGAATCGGGGCTCAGGACGGAACCGTCCGCCAAATAAAAGCCGGTACTCGAGTCAAATACTCTTCCTCGATGATGCTGATGCCACCAACTTCGCAACTGGTAAACGATCTCGGCGTTGCCATCGCCCGTTAAACCACCCGCCGGTGCATTCATACGTATCACTCCATCACTTGCCCGTTCTATCTGGACGTTCTGATTGGTAAGACAGAACTCCTCGAAATCGGCGTCCGACATTGGAGGATCTATGACAACGTTCCGTGGCAACATTGTTGCTTCGAGCTGGGGGAGCGTACTCATGACATAATTTTAACTCCATTGGGTCAGGCTTCCCGCAAAATTGAGCAGCCCCATGCGATTATCAGAATTATGTGGTTCTAACCCTTCACTGCGTTGCGCCTAGCGCCTAAGTAAATCTATCGGGTCATTAATATCACTTACGCGAAAGTATTTCGCCAGCGACGGATGGCGCGCGGCTACCGCTTGATACATGAGCCATGCGATCCTGCGGTAGGAGAAGTGGCCCTGCGGAGTACTTCGCAACTCGGCTATATAGAGTGCCTCGGCAAAATCCATCTTGAAGAGTGAGCGGTTGCGCGTTCCCAGAGGTAGTACGTACTGCGCGGTAGCTTCCGCCTCTAAGTCGCCCACTATGACGAGTTCGTCATAAGCTTTGTGGGCCGCTCGCATAGCTGAGTCATACTGCGATCGGAGTCCCGCTTCTTCCATGCCTTCAGGAATCTCATAGCCATGAGCGCTGGTGAAGCGTTGCATGATTTGCGTGCATTTGCGGTGCCGATGCATGTCGCGGAAGCCGCCAATGTCCATGAGTATGTCAAAGCAGAGTGACTGCCCGGCAGAAAATTCGCGTAACAGCTCGTCGTGCCGACCGCGATGACACAGCCCTAAATCGACGATCTCTTCGCGCTGTGCGGCTGGCAGCGCGCTCACATGATCGCGTATCTGCCGGTAGGGATAATGGCAGGCTCCATAAAGCAGCGTCGCAGCGAGCTCAACCTCCAGAGAACCGCCGACGCCAGCTAGAGGCTCTATGAGATCCACCACGGGAGCGGCATAGATTGCCTCCCCTTTAAAAAGCGAGTCAGCGGTTTGGCGAAGATCGCGTTCCGTAGCGGCGCGATAGTCATTGGCGGCGGCATATTTCACCAGTGTAGGAGCGGTGCGCACCTCGCGCGTGAGCAGGTCGGCAGCACGGGCGCCAAGCTCGGGATCAACTGCCGCAATGTCTCGCTGAAGCATCGCGAGCGCATCACCCTGAACGTTCCAAGCCGCCCCACCCGCGGCCTCCCGCAGTTTCTCCCCAAGGTTGCGAATCTCGGCATGGTGCGAAGTCAGCAGGCGAGAAACCTGAGTCTCGAGCGTCCGAGCGCTCACAATCTGCCCCAGCGAGGTATTCGTCGCAAGCGGCAACAGATATCTGGAAACATCAAAAGCTCGCGCCTTCAAAGTACGGTCGTAGCTCTCCTGCTTCATCTCCGCTGGCCTGGCGATCTTCGCTTTTAGCGCCTCAAACATGGCCTGCGCGGTGTGGTGATATTCGGCGAAAAGCGCCTCAACGGCGGCAGTAAACTTCTCCCTGACATCCGCGGCGGAGCCAAAGTCCGGCAAGTACCAGCCCGACTTTGAAAAATTCTGATAACGCGTCGACCGCTCCTGCCCATCCCAGCGCTGTTCATCGACAAGGACAATGGCAGCCAGCAGCGAAAGCCGCTCCACCGCCATCGCAACATGCGCCAGGTCGGCAATAGATCGATGCCCATATTGAAAGTAAAAAGTATTCAGGAACTGCTCCGCGCGCTGGCTGCTGATCTCCCGCAGCGATTCCTTCATCGACAGAGACGACCGCGAATACTTCGCCATGGCATAAGCGAGCACTTCCGGGTCCGCGCCAAAGACGGCAAAGACCTCGGTCTGGTTCTGAGCGTGTTCGGGCTTGGACTCCGGCGAAGATGGAGAGGCGGCCGTCGGGCTTGCTGCTGAAAATGCGGGCATGGAGGCAACCAGAATACGGCATCGCCCACGAGGAAATCAGGACATTGCGCTCCAGAGTTCCCGCCAAGTTACACGCCAGCCGCATTCCAGCCGACGGCCCCGCCGCCTCCCCACTGCAACTCCAGCAACTTCCCCCTCGTCTTCCCTCAAGGTTTTGTGCGATCTTCTAAGGGCGTGCCTATCTCCGACATCCTCACCACGGTGGCCCATCGCCCGTGGCCGATCCCCAAGGGCCGCTGGGCGATGACCCAGCATTGGAACGACCTGCTCTTCGCCCACTGGCCCCTCCCCGCCGACCAGCTCAATGGCCTCCTGCCCGACGACCTCGTAGCCGACACGTTCGACGGCTCCGCCTGGGTCGGAGTCGTCCCCTTCTGGATGGACCGCATTCAAATGAACGGCGCACCCATGGTCCCCGGCGCGAACCGCTTCGCCGAGCTCAACCTGCGCACCTACGTTCGGCAGCGCAACAGCAACCTGGCCGGCGTATATTTCTTCTCCCTCGACGCCGCCAACCCCCTGGCCGTGGCGGTGGCGCGCATGGTCTTTCACCTGCCGTACTACTGGGCGCGCATGAGCGTGCGCCATCATGGCGACCGCGACCTGCAATACAGCAGCGAACGCCTCTTCGCCCCGCGCCCCGCCCGCTTCCGCGCCGTCTACCGCAGCCTCGGCCCGACCCACGCCCT
>DASWUZ010000039.1:0-2789 GCA_036401395.1 Acidisarcina sp. | reverse complement strand
TGACCCTCTGCTACAGCAGTTTGCAATGGAGGTCGCGCAGGACGAACGCAACCACGTCGCCTTCCTGCAAACCGCCATTACGAACGCGAGCTCGATTGCAGAGCCGACTATCGATCTGTTCAACAGCTTCAATGCCCTTGCCGTGGCTGCCGGAATAGGTCCAACCTTCGATCCTTTCGCGAGCGAGGCCAACTTCCTCCTGGGAGCCTTTATCTTCGAGGATGTGGGTGTCACCGCTTATCATGGTGCGGCTGGACTTATCACCAGCAAGAGCATCCTGGACAAAGCGGCCGGAATTCTGGCGGTCGAAGCCTATCATGCAGGCGCCATTCGGACCCATATTTACGGTCTTGGGACTGCAGAGCAGGGCCTTTCCCAGCAGATCGCAGCAGCACGCGCCGTACTCGATGGAACCGGCCCGTCCGCGCCGGATGACATCGGCGTAACCACCCTATCCAATGGCGCCGCAACGGTCGTCGATGGAGATGTGAACGCAATAGCTTTCGCACGTACGACATTACAAGTACGGCAGATTGCTTATGCGGTCGGCCTCAAACAGCAGCCTCCCGCAACCAATCCTCCAACGGTTCCGACTCCGCCGCCGGTGACCAATGCCCTCTCTGCTGGTGGATTCTTCCCCACCGGAATGAATGGTCCTATCCGGTAAACCCAGTAATCAACTAAAAAGTCAGGGCCGGGGAGTGATCCTCGGCCCATTGCTTTTGTGGCTATGAAGAGCTGCTCTGAGGATCTAGTGCGTGGCAACGATAGCGACAGGTATCGTTGGATCCGTCCCGGTCGCTATGCTCCCCTGCGCGTCCAGCTTACCCGCCGTAGTTGCGTCAAAGCTGAATAGCTGGAGGTCCGGGTTGCCACCGGCAGAGACAATGGCTACGTACTTTCCGCTTTGATCTTCGGCAATGGCGACCGGCGTATTCCCGGTAGCAAATGGCGATCCGCTCACCTCCAGCAGCGTGCCCGAATTGGTCAGCACAAATGCGCTCACCGTGTTGTCGGTGCGATTGGTCACGTAAACGTAGCTGCCCGTTGAGTCCACCAGAATAGCCGAAGGCCCGAGCCCAGTAAGGAACGGAGAATTAGCGACCTCTGTCAAAAGGCCCGACGCTCCAATACTCATCACCCTGACCCCGTTGACGCCAGTCTCGCTGACGAATAGGAACCGTGAACTACTGTCGATAGCCAGGGCCTGGTCCGCGTTTTGCCCTGCCAGCGCCGGCCGATGGCCTGCATCGGTGACGATGCCGGTCGTAGCGGAAAATGTAAGGACCTCCAGGCCTGCCGTACCAAGGCTGACGTAGGCATAGTTGTTGGCCGGGGTTATCAGCAACCTGCTTGAAACGCCGACTCCGGCGTTCAGCGTCACCGGTCCGGCCGTGGGAGCGGTCAGCAGTCCTGTGGCGCCGTTGATGGCATACACAGACACGGATGCCCCTTCAGCGTTGGCGACCATCAGCCAGCCGCCGGTTGCATCCACCTGCATAGCGGCTGCCGCGATGCTGGCAACCGGGTTGCCGTTATTCTGGACGGTGAGTGAGCCGTCCCCGTTAATAGCGTAAAGATATATCTGATTGGCTGAGCTACCCACATAGAGAAATGTCTCTGTGGGGTTGATCGCAAGCGCCGTCGGCAGCACGTTAATGACGTAAGGTGAGCCGGAGACCGCCGTTAGCGTGCCGCTGTTCGATATAGAAAATCCTGCTACGCCGGGGCCCGCCGCCCTCTGGTTGGCTACGTAGACAGTGTTCGCGGAGGTGCTGCAATTAGTAGTGCAGCCTCCGCCCCCTGTGCTCTTGGAAAAGAACTTCCCGCAACCCGCGAGCAGCATCAAGGCTGCGATAGCAGTAACCGAAAAAAAAATAACTGTAGAACGTCGCATGAATATAGAGTCTATTCCGAGCCAAAGGGGCCTGCATCGCTCCTTGGAAGGGAGACGTTCCAAAAGTGAATTCCGCTCCGTCTCCGTGTCCAATTTCTCTGGATTACCTAACGCTCGAACGGGGGAGGAATGTGGATTGGAAAGACGCTGCGCGAATCTCTAGAGCGCTAGTTTAATTCGGCTTTTCAGGTTTCGAACGCAGAAAGCGCTCATCCAGTGGCTGGCGGCCCGAGAATCCCGACTCCACGGTATGCCAATGGGCAATCCGCGACTCGCCCATCTTCCAGCAAAGCAGCACAATCTCTTCATCGATGCGACAGGGGAAATCGAGCAGCCCTGTATCGAGGTCTTTCACCTGTACTCCAATCGAATCGATCTCGCTGACCACGTCTCGCGCGCGCTGCACCAGCGCATCGATCTCCGTACGCTTGCGCATAACTGCCACGACGTCAACGTGCATGCCGCCGTTCATGAAGATGCGTTGCCGCTGATGCTGCAAGCTTTCATCGATCTCAGTCGCCGCTGTCTTGGCCTCGACCGCGCGCTTGAGCAGAGACTCGAGCACCGGCACGAGCAACTGCGCCTCATCTAGTGTGAACGTCTTCATACTGCCTTTCTACTGACCGGCGCTCATCCGCAATGCTTACGCGCGAATATCGAGCATACGGTCGAGCGCCACCCGCGCCCAGTATTTCACGTCGTCCCGCACCTGGATGCGGTTGACCACGCGGCCCTCAATAAGATTCTCAAGTGCCCACGCAAGATGCTGCGGGCTGATGCGATACATCGTGGTGCAAAGGCAGCCAGTGTCGTCGAGGGTGATGATTTTCTTGCCTAGCGGCGCAAAGCGTTTCTGTAGCCGATTCACCAAATGTATCTCGGTCCCGATTGC
>DASWUZ010000038.1:0-3802 GCA_036401395.1 Acidisarcina sp. | reverse complement strand
GACCCAGGTGCGAAACTCCGGGGGCGTCCGCTTCGACGACGGAATGTATTTCCTGGTCACGCTGGTCGATACGTCCGGCTATTCGACAGGGGTGCAGGCGAAGTACCAGGCTTACCTGCTGACTGAGGTCGCGCTCAGCATAAACGGAAAAAGCCTTCCGCCAGGCGCGTATGGGGTGGGTTTTGTCGCCGGCAACAAGTTCAACGTGCTTGACATCGGCGCGCATGAACTTTTCACGGTGGACTCGGTGCGAGATATGGATTTGAAGCGGCCTAACCCGCTGCAGGTGGTTGCGGCTTCGAACGCACATCGCTTCAGGCTTTACGCGGGACGCAGTTACGTGACTGTCTCGCGGGCCGACTGACGCTGGAAACGAAATGCCGGCGCGGGTGCTATTCGGTTCCTTCTGCTGTCAGGTTCCGGTGCTCTGCGGCTCTAAGTGCAGTTCGCGGCTGGATCCTGCGATAAAATGTAGGTCGATGATTCCTACTCTTGAATGGACTCCGGACGGGGTCCGCTTCCTCGATCAGACTCGGCTACCATTGGAGGAAGTTTACGTGCTCGCGACTGATTATCACCAGGTTGCGAGGGTTATCACAACGATGGTGGTGCGCGGTGCTCCAGCCATTGGGGTGAGCGCGGCCATGGGCATTGCGCTTGGCATTCAGCAGAGCCAGGCCACGACCCACCCCGAACTTAATGAAGAATTTGACAAGATTGCCGCCGAACTAGGCGCGACGCGACCCACGGCGGTCAACCTTTTCTGGGCCATTGAACGCATGCGCGAGCGCTTTGCGGTGCTCACCACGCAGCCGGATGCAGACATGGCCGGCATTCGCGATGCGCTTATCGAGGAAGCGTTGTTGATGTATGAGGAAGACATCGCTGCCTGCAAGACGATGGGTGCGAATGGGGCTTCACTGATGCCGCAGTCGGGCTCCGTACTCACGCACTGTAACGCCGGCGCCCTGGCAACCTGTGGTTATGGGACGGCGCTAGGGGTAATCAGGGCCGCGGTCGGGCAGGGACATTCGCTGCACGTTTATGCGGATGAGACGCGTCCTTTTCTGCAAGGCGCGAGGCTGACCGCATGGGAGCTGATGCACGATGGAATTCCGACGACTGTGCTTTGCGACAACATGGTGGGTAGTCTCATGCGGCAGGGAAAGATCCAGGCGGTGATTGTCGGCGCCGACCGCATCGCCGCCAATGGAGACGTTGCCAACAAGATCGGGACCTACGGTGTGGCGGTGCTTGCGCGCGAGCACGGAGTTCCGTTTTATGTGGCCGCGCCGTGGTCGACAATCGACATGGCGACTGCTACGGGTGATTCGATTCCTATCGAACAGAGGGCGGATGTTGAGGTCACGCATCACGCCGGCAAACAGCTTACGCCTCATGGAGTGGGTATATATAACCCCGCGTTCGATGTGACTCCCGCGCGTTTGATTACCGCAATCATTACGGAACGCGGCGTCTTGCGCGAGCCCTACGGCGAGGCGCTTATGGTCCTGGAATCGCTTGAGCCTGCGGCCGCTCACTAGTCTGGTAGCGACTCTCCAGGTATAGCGCTGATTCATCCTCAACCTATCAGGAGTTACAACGTCTTATCAGTTGCCGCCCGCTGAGAAGGAGACACGTTTGAAGACCCGCCTTGTTTTTCTCACGCTTGCATTCGCAATGGGTTTGTCCTCGGCTGCAGTATCCCAGGGTCAAGCTGCTGGTGGGAGTAACTCTGCCGGTAAGGGCCGCGCTGTTCTGGTTGAGTTATTTACTTCAGAGGGCTGTTCAAGTTGCCCACCAGCCGACGAGTTTCTTCGTCAGATCAACGGTCTGACCACGCCCTCGGGAATGCTGATCGTTGCATTGAGCGAGCACGTTACTTATTGGGACAGCGGCGGCTGGAAGGACCCATACTCGGCGCCGGTCTACACAAATCGCCAGGGTTCCTACGCGTCACGCTTTGGACTCGATTCGGTCTACACTCCGCAGGCCGTCATCAATGGGCGCGCGCAGGTGAACGGCAGCAGCCGAAAAGCAGTTTTGAACGCGATCGATTCTCCCGCATCGGACCCGCCTCTCAAACTGCATATTCTTTCCGCTGAGATTGCTGGAAAAGTTCTGACCATCAAGTACTCCGTTACTGAAGAAGGCCAAGGACCAAAAGCGGACATCTTTGCCGTAGTGGCTGCGGATGCCGCCGCCTCCAAGGTGCTTCGCGGCGAGAATGCCGGGACGACCCTGGCCCACGCAGCGGTTGCGCGAAGCCTGGACCATATTGCGACGGTGCAAGGCGGTTCTGAAGAAAGGACCGCCCAGCTTACTCTGAGCAACGGGTTCGTTCCATCTCCCTCGACGCACTTGGTTTTGTTTGCGCAGGCCAGCGGGATGGGACGGGTGCTTTCCGTGGCTACTACACCTCTCAAGTAAGGTCTGCCAGGCTGGAATGTGCTGGAACCGGCCTTCCCTCCGCAAGAAAAGCTTTTGGAGCGAGTGCAATGCGTGAACGTGTTCGCAGGGACAGGCCACGACCGTGGCAAGAGCAGAGACTTACAGCTCGTCCGCGATGGGCGCTCCCCTTTTACAAAGTAGAGTGGTGGCTCTCATGGACGTCGTGGGCGCTCGGCCACTGGGCTTTGCTCGAGGTGCTGGAACATCTCGGAACGCTTTCTGTATTAGTCGCGGTGGTTTTTTATTTCTATGAACGCGGGGAGAGGATCCAGCAGCGGCACTATCAAGCCTGGCAGGTGATTAACACGGCGCAAGGCAGGGGAGGAAATGGTGGCCGGGTAGACGCTCTGCAGGAACTCAATCGAGACCATGTTTCGTTGACCGGAGTGGACGCGAGCGAGGCATTTCTTCAAGGGATTCACCTTGAACATGCAGAGCTAAGCCGGTGCGACTTACATGCAGCCGACCTACGGAATGGAGACCTGCGAGGCGCCAAGTTGGATTTCTGCAATTTGCGCGATGCGAATCTGCGAGCGGCGGACCTATCCGGCGCCGACCTACGCGACGCCGCTATGCAGGATGTGGACCTCAATGGCGCGGACCTCGAGCGGGTCAACCTTGAGCATGCCGACCTCACGAACACCGACCTCAGGTATGCTAATGCGGTCAATCTGGGATGGCAAAAAATAGACTCCATGAAACTGGCCAACATCTACGGGATAAAAGGGGCGTCCACGGAGTTTGTTACTTTTGCCCAGGCCCACGGTGCAGTAAGTATCGAATCAGATGAACAGTGGAACATCCTGCTCAGGGCCGCATCCTCGGAACGAGCACCGTAGGGACTCTGCGGAATTAGCGTAGGTTGACTGTGCCGCTTATCCTGACTAAGCTAAGTTAGCAGGTTAAAGCGAGACATGGTGCAGGCGACGATCTACGAGGCGAAAACGAAGCTTTCCGAGCTGCTAAAGAAAGTGCAAAGCGGCGAAACGGTGATTATCACGTCCGGCCGTGAAAAGACGCCCGTTGCCACGCTCGAGCCAATCAAGCCGGTGGTGAAAAAGCGGCTCGGGGCTATGGAAACGCCGGGCTTTGCTTTGACGAATGCCTTCTGGGAACCGCTTGAGGACGAGGATCTCTGGAACGGCGAGGGTGAGTGAAGGTACTGCTGGACACTCATGCCCTGCTTTGGGCTACCTTGTCGCCTGCATCACTCAGCACCACGGCGAGAAAAATCATTGCCGATCCCAAAAACATCATCCTTGTGTCGGCGGCTTCCGCGTGGGAGATCTCGATCAAGGTGAAGAGGGGGAAACTGCCTCTGGCGGAAGCATTTGAAAGAGATTTTATCCAG
>DASWUZ010000037.1:0-3372 GCA_036401395.1 Acidisarcina sp. | reverse complement strand
CTCCATTTGCGGCTGCGCGGCGGGCAAGATGCGGCCCGGCGTGCGGATGGCGCTGCAGAACAAGACGCTGCCCGACCAGGCGATTACTGTATTCGCGGGTCAGGACCGAGAGGCAACGGAGCGCGCGCGTGAGTATTTTGCGCCGCAGCCACCTACTTCGCCGGCGATTGGGATCATGCGCGACGGGAAGCTGGTTTACCTGATGCAGCGGTCTTCGATTGAGTCGAACAGCGCGCAGGCTATTGCGCAGGAGTTGGCCCGCGCCTTTGACGAGCTGTGCACCAAAGCTACGGCCTAGTTCCTTGGAAGTTTGAACGTTGAACCGTCGGCCTTAGGGTCGGCGGTTTTCATTTGGTGCGACTTGACAATGGTACGTGACGATATGATACGTTACGTACTATGCAAGCCGGATCGGATTCTCTCCTGGAATATGCGCTGTTAGGGCTCCTGCGACCGGCTCCAGCTTCGGGATACAGTCTCCGCAAAGTCTTCGCGACTTCCGCGATGGGCAGTTTCAGCGACAGCCCGGGTGCGATCTATCCGGCCCTCAAGCGGCTGGAAAAAGCTGGGCAGATTGTTGGGGACGTTGAGGAGAGCGCTGGATTAAGGCACCGCAAAATTTATCGGCTCACCGCAAAAGGACGCGGCAGGCTTGATCGCTGGATACGGCGACCGCTGGCTCCCCGGGCGGTTGTAAAAGGCATGGGGGGAATCATGCTTCAGTTTGCATTTTGCGACCCGGTGTCGGAGCCGAAGGTGGCGCTTCGCCTGCTGAACTCGCTGCATAGTCAGCTCAACGATTATGTGGCCGAGTTGGAGGCCTACTTCGCAGCCCACGAGGAGCAAATGCCGGTGTCGGGGCGGCTCGCCCTTGCGCACGGAATCCAGAGCTTTCGCAGCAGCCTTGAATGGACTGTCGGGGCAATCGCTGCATGCAAACAATATGAGAGGAGCAAGTCATGAAGAATTTTAAATTTGCAGTTCCCCAAACTACGCCGTCCTGGGTCCGCATCCTTGGTGGATTTGTTGTGCTAGCCGTCGCCGAGAGTATCTCGGGGAGGTTCGTCCCTGACCGCGTCGTTGCGGGGCCTCACGCTTTGCCTTGGCAGCTTTGCTCCTGGCTGCTGGTTGCCGCAGTGCTTGGGTGGGCGGCTCTGAGCTCTGGATGGTCGCGGTTTCAGCTGGGTGTTTCCATCTTTGTGCTGCTGTATGGAACGGCGCTGGTGAATATAGTCGAAGGCGCTTATTACATTAAGACCGGACCGTGGGGAGCTGTGCTGGTGGTGATGTTTATTGCGCTTGGAATTGTTGCCGCGGCGATGGGCATGCTCTATCGGCGCGGCGATGCAGCTTCGGTTGCGGAGGAACGCGGTCGTAAACGTCTGGCGTCGATGGTGGCGGGTGCAGGGTGGCGGCTGCTCGTCTGCGACGTTCTTTATTTGGTGATTTATCTGACGGCGGGCATGATCATCATTCCGTTCGTGCGTAGCTTTTATGCGACGCAACACATTCCGCCGATGAGCACTATCGTTGGGCTGCAACTACTGTTGCGCGGGCCGATGTTTACGGTGGCGGCGTTGCTGTTATCTCGGATGCTTAGTGGGCGTCGGGTGACGAGCGGCTGGAGGGTGGCGCTTGGCGTGGGCACGATCTTCGCGGCGCTCACCGGCATCGCGCCGTTGATGGTGCCGACTACTTTCTTTCCTGATCATGTGCGACTGGTGCATCTTTGCGAGGTGACTGGTTCTAATTTTGTCTTCGGAGTCGTGGCTACCTGGATCTGGCGGGGTTGGCTGAAACTTGCGAAAGTCACCGAGCCTGCGATGCCGGGTTTCGCTGCTACAAGTAGATGACTTTGTGGCCGGGACATTGCTGGGAGGCGTGCTCGACTAGCAGGGCGGGCAGGCCGTCACCGTATCGCGAGAGGAACCACACGCCTCCGATGACTCGCTCTTGCGGGTGACGTTGGGGCAGTAGAGCGAGATAGATCGCGTCGACGTGGCGGCGCAGGCTAGCGTCTTGTTGCAGTTGGAAGTTGGCGGCGAGGCGGCGGAGGCGGTTCATCTGGTAGCGCATTTTAGAGGCGGCTACTTTTGCGGATCGGCCTAGATCGGGGTTGAGCGCGTCCATCCAGGCGGTGAGGGCGGTTAATTCCTCATCGAGAGACTTGCCTGCGGCGGCCAGCTTTTTCTTGCCTTCGATGGGCATGGAGCGGGCGCCGATTCGCTGGGCGAGTTCGCTGGCTTGGTACTTGAAGATGTCGGGCAGGGTTATTTCATGGCGGGCGATGGCTTCTGCGATGGGGGCTTCAATCAGGGTCGCGCTTAGCCTTGGGAATATGGGGGTCGTTCGCCCTAGCATCGCTTCGTAGAGGACTTGCGATTGCGCGAAGTAGGCGATTTCGGCAGGGCCGCCGATGTAGCTCGATGTTGGGAGGATCGTGTCTTGAAAGATGGGGCGGAGGAGTGCGTTGGGGCTGATTCGTTCGGGTTCGCTGTCGAGGATGGTGAGAAGGTCGGCGGTGGTGTAGTTTGACTTCCCTGCTTGCCAGGTTGTGTCGTTGTTTCCGGACTCGACGCGATGCAAGGGGCGACGCATGCCAGTGTCGGCGTCGAGTAGAAAGAGCAGGCTGGAGTTGGGGGAGACGAGGACCTGGGAGTGGTAGCCTGCGGCGGCGAGTTCCTTGTCGCGCGCGAGGAGCTTCTCGGTGAGGTCGTCTGCGTTGACGATCGCCTGGCGTAGCGTTTCAGCACCCAGGGCGTGGAACGGGCGGCTGGCTGCGTCGATGACGATGAGTCCTTGGGCTGCGAAGGCGCTGGAGATCCAGCGGGCGAATGCGGTCGCGAAGGTCGCGTCATTGGTGCTGTAACAGCGGCGGAGATCGTCTATCCAAGGGCCGGGGCCTAGCAACTGTTCGGTTTCGTCGAGGAGTGTGTCGGTTTCCGTGCCCAGATGCACGTTGCCGACTGGGACTGCTGCGGTAGTGCTCCCCGCGGAGCCTTGCCAGCGTAGGGTGTGCAACTCGTGCCTTGATGGGAGCACCAGGTGGTCAGCTTCGGCGAGGTCGTGGTCTTCGCTGGCGAGCCAGAAGACGGGGACCTGCGGGTCGCCGGCGGCGGTGGCGTCCTGCGCTTTACGGATGGCGGTTGCGGCCTTGAGGAGTGTCAGGAGCGGGCCGCCGAAGAGCATCACCTGCTGGCCGGTCACGACTACGGATGCGCCCGCGCGCAGGCGTTCGATGTTGGCCATGACCTGGGGGCCGGCGCCGACGCTTCGATTTTGTTCGGCGAGCAAGTCGGCGATGGCGGCCCGCTTGGGGGCGTCGAAGGGTCGCGGGCTAGATGCTGCCGAGTAAGCACCCGCTACGTAGAA
>DASWUZ010000036.1:0-1766 GCA_036401395.1 Acidisarcina sp. | reverse complement strand
GTAGCCGTTGACGGTGGGCGTTCCGGCGGCGGGCTTGAAGGAGGGCTCGTCGGCGGGATTGGTGGCGTATGGGTAGGTGCCGAAGTAGTGGTCGAAGGAGACATTCTCCTGAAAGATCACAACCAGGTGCTTGATGGGCGTTGCTGTGGCGGGTCCCTGCGCGCGCGCGATGGTCGGGGTGATGAGTTGTCCCGCAGCGAGCAATGCGGCCAGTGACGTTGCTGCTAATTTCTGCATATTTCTTTGTTCCTCCGGGTCTCGTTTCAACCCGCGTACCTACTTGTAGGGAAGGACTGTGAAAGCACGGTAACAGGGCGGTTACCTTGACGCTAAATTCGCGCCCCGGCTTTAGTGAGCTAAGCGGGCAGGATGTGTCATGGCGTCGGACCGTTTCAGATATGCGCTGGTAGACAGGAGGGTGAGTAATGATGCCTTCGCCGCTCGGGAATAAATAACCCGCCCGAGAATGCCCATGTCGCGTAACCACCGGTCTCAAAGGTCATCCGATAAACTCCTTGTGACTCAAACAGGCAATCGCTAGAATCAAGGCGTTCTCGCGACCTCCCATCTGCCTCCGCGATGCGTGGCGCGTCGACAGGAAAGCGGTGCCCGTGCTGTCAAACTTCGTCTTCTGGCCCAGCATCGCCGGGGCAGTCTTCCTCACCGCCGGCCTGGTGATCTGCAGGCGCGACCTTCAGATTGGAACCAGCATCGACAAGCTGATCGCTCTCGGCGGCGTCTTCGTCGCAGCGCCGTTGGCTGCCTTTGGAGCGGAACATCTCGTCGCGGGTGGGCGCATTGCGGCCATCGTGCCCCCGTACCTCCCGATGCGCACATTCTGGGTCTACTTCGTAGGTATGGCGCTGATCGCCGCGGCCGTAAGCCTTGTTGCCAGGCGTTATCTGCGCCTCTCCCTCCCGCTGCTGGCGCTGATGTTCTTCCTTTTCGTCTTGATGGCCCACATACCGAATGCCATCCGCGCCAGGACCGGGTTGCTGTGGACCGTCGCCCTGCGCGACGCTTGCTTTGCAGCGGGCCCACTCGCCCTTGCCGCAGCGATGTGGAAAGATTCGCTCCGCGGACGGGCCTACGTGCTGATCGGTATAGCAAGAGTGCTGGTCGCAGTAGCCCTGGTCTTCTTCGCCGTTGAATACATCTTTCATCCGCAGCTCACCCTGGGGCTTCCTCTGGGTAAAGAGGAGCCGGGCTGGCTCCCTATGCCGCATGTACTAGCGTGTTTAGGCGCAGCCTTGCTGATTGTGTGTGCAGGAGCGATCCTGATCAACCGCTATGCACGGCTGGCGGCTGCCTGCGTCGGCCTTTGGATGACGCTGGTCACCGTGCTTCTTTACGCGCCGATCTGGGCGATGGACCCCAGAGCGCTACAGGTAGAGGGTCTGAACTACGTGGCCGATACGCTCCTCTTTGGCGGAATCATGCTGCTGCTGGCGCAGGCACTGCCGCCGGGTGCCCCATTCATGCGCAAGCTTCATCGCGCATGAGTGGGTATACCCCGTGCTCTGTAGAAAAATCAGGGACGAGATCGCAACCTTCCCGCACACGCGCTCCACATCCCCTGGATCCGCTTCGTGTATGGCGTAACTAACGTTGAACTTTGTACCCGAGGTTTGGCGTAGTGAACCACCCCGCTGCGTATAATTATCTATAGGTACAAGTTCCAGGCCTCCAGTTTCAGCAACCAGTTTATCCAAACTCCTCAAAGCCAGAAGCACTTGACGGGCATAAAAGCCACGTCAACCTATGGG
>DASWUZ010000035.1:0-12690 GCA_036401395.1 Acidisarcina sp. | reverse complement strand
CAGCAGGCGCGTCTCGTGGCTTATGACACCGAGAGGAAGAACGATATCGAGTCGGCGTGGTTCAAGATCATCAACGTAACGTCGATAGCGGAGAGTTCGCCCACCGCGGCGGCACTGGCAAAGGCTCTACCGGCTGCGGAGGACCGTCAGCGCCTCGATGCTCAGCCTCGCGCACACCACTTTCAGCTGGTCCTCGAGGGGTCACCTGCTAAGTAAGGGATGCCCCGCATGATCTCAAACCGGCACCGTTAAGGCTTTCAGGAGTGGTCCCAAATATGGGTGTCGATTCAGCCCCGCCGACATTATCTGATCGCTTGAACCACGAGCCCCGTGAGCTGAAGTTTGGGACGAGCGGACGCCGCGGCCCGGTGGTCGACCTGACCCAGCTCGAGGTCTACATCAATGCGCTTGCTGAGGTGGAGCATCTGCAGACGCTGCCGCTTGCGGACGGCGGCATTGTACGGGGCGAGGAAGTCTATTTTGCTTATGATCTGCGGCCTAGTTCTACGCAGTACGTAGCCGAGGAACAGGGCCGTGGCGAGATCGCTCAGGCGATCGTCTGCGCTCTCACGGACGGCGGAATGAAGGCGATAAATCTAGGCTGCATCCCCACGCCTGCTCTGACTTCGTTCGCGATTTCAAAGGGCAAGGGCAGCATCATGGTGACCGGCAGCCACATTCCTTTCGACCGCAACGGTTATAAGACGAACACTTCGCGCGGCGAGTTGCTGAAGCATCATGAGGGGCCGATCGGGCGCAAGGTTGGGGAGGTGCGAGAGCGCTTGTATGGGCAGCCCTTCACGGATTCGCTATTTGACGAGCATGGGCGGTTCAAGTCAGGCCATCGCGAACTGCCCGGGGCGATCAATGACGCGAGGGACGCTTACATCGAGCGCTATGTGAGTTTTGCGGGCCCGGATTCGCTCGCCGGTTTGCGGGTGCTTTTCTACCAGCATTCGGCGGTGGGCAGGGAACTGGTTCCTGAGATATCGGAGCGGATGGGCGCGGTAGTAATACGTGCCGGCTACAGTGACACATTCGTTCCTATCGACACTGAGAACATCGATGCGGCGCAGCTGGCGACCATCCAGGCGCTCGCGGATGATGCTGTCGAGAAGCATGGCCGGATCGACGCGGTGCTTTCGACCGACGGGGATAGCGATCGTCCGCTGGTGCTGGCTGTAGATGAAAAATCGGGTCAGGTGCAGTTTTATGGCGGCGATCTGGTTGGCATGATTGTCGCGGAATATTTGGGTGCCGATGCAGTCGTGGTTCCGATCAGCTGCAACGATGCAATTGACCGAGGGCCACTGGCCGCGGTGACCGAGCCAAAGACGCGCATCGGGTCGCCCTATGTGATCGCGGGAATGGAGGCGGCGGTGGCAAAGGGCCGCGGCACCGTTTGCGGATGGGAGGCCAATGGCGGGTTCCTCACCGGCTCGGATATTGTGCGCGACGGCAGGATGCTGCGGGCGCTCCCTACGCGCGACGCGGTGTTGCCGCTAATTGGTGTGCTGCTGAGCGCGAAAGCAAAGGGGGTGTCGCTGCCGGCGCTCTTCGCAAGTCTGCCGAAGCGCTTCAGTTGCGCGGCTCTTCTGAAGCAGTTTCCTCGAGCGACTGCATTGCTCATCATTGATCGCTTCACACCAGCAGATGCGGCGATTAAAGATGTTTTCTTCGAAGAGGGCGCGGTGGTCGCGCAAAATGAGGCTGGCGTCGAGATGCAGACCGTGGACACTTCGGAGCTTAGAGCTATTCGCGCCGACCTCGGCAACTTCTTCTCGGCAGCAAAGGGGTTTGCATCAATTGAGCGACTCAACTACACGGATGGCGTGCGCGTCCTTTTCGCGAATGGCGATGTGGCCCATCTGAGGCCTTCGGGCAACGCGGACGAGTTACGTATCTATGCAGTAGCGGATAGCAGAGGGCGCGCCGAAGAAATTACGGCGAAGGGAACGAGCGAGCCGCACGGCATTTTGCGGGCAATGGAAAGGGCCGTTGCCACGTCATTCGTTGAAGGAGCGGCTGGCGGTTCAAGGTAGCTTGTGCTCGGTGCCGCGGGCCGTAGCCGTCCATTGAATCTTGTCGCGAGAGAATTCCTGACGGTAATCAATGGTGTCAGGTGCAGTGAATACATTCACCACGCGGAAGTAGATCGGCTTGCCCCCGTCTGTATCTTCCCATGGGAATGTCCAGGTATTGCCCTGAATGGTCAGCTTGCCGCTGCCGGATGGGCCACCGGCGGGCGGAATCTGGTAGGACGTGTAGCTGTCTTCCTTCGCGTTGTAGACGAAGACGATGAGCACCTTGGAGTCTCCGTCGACGACCTGGTTGCAGGCGAAGTAGCCCCCTGAGCGCCAGCAGTCATTGTGGAGGTTGGTTGTCTCCTTGCCGGCCTTGCTAAAGGGCGTGTCCAGGTGCTCGATGGTGATCTTCCAGCTCCCGCTATAGGCGGCGATTTTGTCGATGGGAGACGGCTGGGTGAAAGTTGGTTGAACAGTGGAAGTTCGCTGCGCCTGAGAGACCTGGGCGCGGAGATTAACGGCGCCGATCAAGGAAACCAGGCAGGCGAAGCAGGCGAGAACAGGACGCGACATCAGTCACCTCGGATGCCCGCAATAGTACAGCAATGAGGTTGTTCTTTGGGGTGATAATTTCGGTGCTGCGGGTTCCCGTCAGGGCTTGCGAATTCGCGAGGACACCACGTCGGAGGCGATGACGCCGTCGCGAATGTGGACCACGCGATGCGCGTACTCCGCGATATCGGGCTCATGGGTCACGAGAACAATCGTGTTTCCCTTCTGATGAAGATCGTCGAACAGCGCCATGATCTCGTCGCCCGTTTTTGAGTCGAGGTTACCAGTGGGTTCGTCGGCGAGAATGATCGATGGCCGATTGACGAGGGCGCGAGCAATAGCAACGCGTTGACGCTGACCGCCGGAGAGTTCGTTGGGCTTGTGGTTCATCCGATCTTCAAGGTTGACTGCGCGCAGGGAAGCGCGGGCACGTGCGATGCGTTCATCGGCGGCAGTACCGTTGTAGATCAGCGGCAATTCAACGTTGTGGAGTGCCGAAGCGCGAGCGAGCAGGTTGAAAGTCTGGAAGACAAACCCAATCTCGCGATTGCGAATCCGTGCCAGTTCATCATCGTTGAGAGAGCTGACGAGATGGCCGTTGAGCTTGTACGTTCCTTTGCTGGGGGAGTCGAGGCAGCCGATCAGGTTCATCAGCGTCGACTTGCCGGAGCCTGAAGGCCCCATGATCGCTACGTACTCGTTGTGCTTGATGCTCAGAGAGACGCCGCGCAGCGCATGGACTTGCTGTTCCGAACCCATGTCGTAGGTCTTCCACAGATCCTGCACGACGATTACCTCGCCCTGAGGCACCGACCGGGTGGGAATCACGTCCTCTTCGCTCATCGTTTGTAACTCCATGCTGGTGCTCCCTGGAATCTGTGTGCCCGCGAGCCGCGCAACCTGCGGCATGATCTGTGCCCTTTGTAGCTATGTGCTTTAGACCGTTCCAGCCTTAGACCGTTGATACGGCAAACCTGTCACACCGGTTCCGCCAGACTCCGCTGGCAGGTTGAGATTAGGTCGAGGCTTCATCTTTGGCAAGACTTTCCGCCGTCTCGCGCTTGATCGGTGCTCCACTCTTTAAATTGCGAAGCACCTTGTAAGGCCCTATCACAATCTCATCGCCTTCTTTAAGCCCGTTGGTCACTTGAATGTCTGTTGTGCCGGTAATTCCGGTGCCCACCGGTACGAAGACCGCGCGAAGCTTGCCGTTCTCTGTATGTACTATGTAGACGCCCTGCTGGGGAGGAGGAGCGGCGGCGGTGCTGGCATTCGCTACGTGTGGCGTACCGGTTTGGTCAGGCGAATACATGGTCAACGCCTGGATGGGAATCGAGAGCGCGTTGCTCTGCCGCGCGGTGGTGATCTTTGCAGTTGTCGAGAGACCAGGGCGGAGTTCATCCGACGGAGCGTCGAGAGTAACCACGACTTTGAAGTCTTTGGCCTCTTCGGTGCCGGTCGTGCTCTGGCTGGTCGCAACGCCTGATGACCGCAGCAGCGCCTGGTCCCCTACGAGGGTCACATGGCCTTTGAAGGATTTTCCAGGAATTGCATCGACAGTGACATCGACAGGCTGGCCCAGCCTCACGTTGACGATGTCGGTCTCGTCGATCTTGACCTCGGCGGTGATGATGGACATGTCCGCGAGAGTCATCAGAGTCGAACCCTCGGCGTTCTGAATGCCTTCGACTACCGTCTCGCCCTCGCGTAACGGCTCGTTGGTGACGATGCCGTCAAAGGGAGCGGTGGCGATGGTCCGGTTGAGCATGTCGACGTTGGAGCGCAGCGTCGCGGCTGCCGTCTGCATGTGTCCGCGTGCAGACTCGGTATTGGCCTTCGCCTGGGCTACGGCGGCATTGCTCTGCGCGAGTGTCGCAACGGCCAGATCGTAAGCTGCCTTTTTGGCATCGAAGTCCTGCTTGGCGATCAGTTTCTCCTGGTAAAGACTCTTGGCACGGTCGAAATCCAACTGCTTCTGCTCAAGGTCCGCCTTGGCGTGCTGGACGTTGGCCGTAGCAGTGTTTTCGGCGGCAATGTAAGAATTGATGTCCGTCTTGGCCGCAGAGAGGGAAGCGCGCTGGCCCTCTACACTCGCCTCCTGAGGTACGTTTTCAATGGTCGCTACGACCTCGCCCTTCTTGACGTGATCGCCCTCTTTTACATAGAGGTGAGTGACGCGGCCCATGGCTGTTGCACCGAGGTTGACGTAGGTCTTGGGCTTGATCTGCCCCGTGCCGCTGACCTGGGTGACGAGATCCTGTCGAACTACTTTGCCCGTGACTACTTTGGTGTAGCCGGACTGTGCGCGCACCACCGTGAAGCCAACGATGGCAGCAGCAACGACAATGACGCCTACTATAAGGAGTATTTTTTTCCAGTTCATCTGGCGTGGGTCTCGCTATTCCTCAGTTTATTTTGTGCTCAGCTGGTTGCGCTCCACTTGATTACGCACCCTTGGTTAAATTAGTTCCAAAGCCTAATGCCGCGGAGGCCTCATGCAATGCACGAATCCTGTGTACTTTCAGGTACCGTAACCCTCCAAATGGCACAGAATTCCTCGAAGAGGCTAACATTTGGCTACAGAATTGTGTCTGAGCATCAGCGCTCATGATAACAGTTGTCAGCGTGGGCAAAATGAATATCCGCGAGGGGCTGGACTGCCGGCACTTAGGGAACAGATACTGAGCCGTGGCGTTCTCGTGTCCCCCCTGCATCTTTGTTGAACCGGCAGGCCGCGGCATTTAGAATCAAGGATGGTTGAGGAGTACCAGGCTCGTATGTTGAAGTACCGTTATTTTGTTTCCGCAGCTGGTCTGATAATTGCCTTCGGTGGTGTTGCTGCCGGTGTGGCGCAGTCGGCCCCCGCTCCTCCCGGAACTTCCCCCGTTTCAGGGCAGTCGGCCACAACTCCGGCACCTGTAGCCCCGGCCGACTCTGGCGCCGCCGATCCATTGAAGCGAAAACTCTCCGATGAAGAGAGATTCAAACAGCAAAAAAATGTCAGGGAAGAACTCAAGGGACCCTATAAGAAATGGGTCAACGAAGACGTCCACTGGATTATTACCGATGAGGAGCTGCGTGCCTTCAAGAGCCTGAACAACGATGAGGAGCGGGACAACTTCATTGAGGCGTTCTGGCTTCGGCGCAACCCCAATCCGGATTCCCCCGAAAATGAATTCAGGGAAGAGCATTATCGGCGTATCCAGTACGCCGACGAGCGTTTTGCAGCGGGAAAGCCTGGATGGCGGACAGATCGCGGTCACATATACATTGCATATGGCAAGCCGGACAGCATGGAGACCCACCCAAGCGGCGGCAGCTACGAGCGCCCGATCGAAGAAGGTGGCGGCTCCACATCAACCTTTCCCTTTGAGACCTGGCACTATCGCCACATCGAAGGCGTAGGCGACAACATCGATATTGAATTCGTAGACACCTGCATGTGCGGCGACTACCACATGACCATGGACCGCTCAGAAAAGGACGCGCTGATGCACGTGCCGGGCGCCGGCAAGACGATCTACGAGCAAGAGGGCAAGGCCAAGCAGGCGGACCGTTTTCAGGGCGGAATTGAAAACCTGGGTGACGGACCGCTGGCAAGTACCCGCCAGTCCAAGCAATTCGAACGCATGGAGTTGTTTGCCAAGCTTTCAGCGCCGCCCCCCATCAAGTTTAAGGACCTGGAAGCATTTCTGGTGAATCACAAGGTGCTCACTGGCCCGGTCTTCCCCTTCGACGTAAGGACTGACTTCGTCAAGGTGACGGATGATACTGTCCTGGTCCCCCTGACCCTCCAGATGCGCACCCGCGACATCACTTTCAACACCAAAGACGGTGTGTCAAAAGGGGAGGTCAATATCCTGGGCCGTGTAACGACGATTGCAGGCAGGGTGGTGCAGACATTCGAGGAAACGGTGGGAGTCGAGATACCTGCCGAACTGCTGCCCAAGAGCCTGGATACGATGCAGCTATATTGGAAGGCACTGCCGCTCCGGCCAAATCGCTACCGCATCGACATTGCGATCAAGGACGTAAATAACGAAGACCACGTCGGCACCTGGGCGCGCGCGGTCACTGTCCCTAAGTATGATGAGGACCGTCTTTCTGCCTCGTCGTTGATCCTTGCCGACAAGATGGAACGCGTTCCGTCCAAGGAGATCGGGACGGGGAACTTCATCATAGGCAACACCAAGCTGCGGCCCCGCGTGTCGCTGAGCGGGACGACCCCGGCAGTCTTCAAGCGTAACCAGAATCTCAATTTCTGGATGCAGGTTTACAACCTCAATTTTGACGAAAAAACGAAGCAGAACTCTGCCGTCGTCCGTTACCAGGTAGCGGATGCCGTATCAAAGAAGGTACTGCTGGATCTTTCTGAAAACAGCAAGACCCTGGGGGCAAATGCCGACCAATTGACGCTGGAGAAGAGTTTTCCGCTTGCAAGTTTGCAGCCGGGCAGGTATGAACTGAAGATCACAGTTTCCGACAACGTCTCCAAACAGGAGATCGATCCGTCGGCAGTGTTTACGGTTGAATAACTTTTTCAGCAGCGCCAGGCCCGCACGGCAGGCAGCCGACAGAGCTGCCGCTCCAGAGATAAGAACGGTTTTTCGGACAGCCAGGCTAGTACGCACACAGCGGCTAAAAGTGACCGGAATATTCCTCAGACTCGGAACGGCTTGCGTACTGCTTAGCGCAGTATGCACCTTGCCAGCTCGCGCGGCTGACATACCAACGACGGTCAGCGGTGTAGTGCGCGATGGGCGGGGCCTGCCACAGGTCGGCGCCCTGGTCGAGCTTCTGCTCCCAAGCAGCGCGGTCGCGGCCAGCGCATTCACTGATGAGCGAGGCCGGTTCACCCTCTCCCATCTCGACCCGGGAACGTATGGCCTTAAGGCAACGGGCACGTTATTCTTGCCCACGCTGCGTCAGAACCTTCGTGTGAATCTCCACTCCCGCACGGTAGTGAACCTCACCCTCAGCACGCTGTATGAGGCTTTCCAGTGGCTGCCTGCCAGGCGGCGAACGGTTGAGGAGCCCGAAGACGAGTGGGCGTGGACGCTCAGGTCTTCGGCTAATCGCCCCCTTCTGCGCATCCTCGATACTGGGCCCCTGGTGGTCGTGAGTGACTCCGGCAGTGATCCGCTAAAGGCCAGGATAGTTCTCAAC
Source organism: Acidisarcina sp. (assembly GCA_036401395.1). Lineage (GTDB taxonomy): Bacteria > Acidobacteriota > Terriglobia > Terriglobales > Acidobacteriaceae > DASWUZ01. The sequence goes on along the minus strand of DASWUZ010000035.1, from coordinate 4,948 downwards.
GGGGGCGAAAACCGATTCGGGGATGGAGGAATCCATCACTCCTTTGAAATAGAGCGTGCACCCCAGGATGATCGCCGTCTGCTGCTCCATGCGGACTTGAGTGCGAACGATAACGGCACGCTTGCTTCAGCGTCCGGCATGGCGGGCTACCAGCAGGAGCTGACCTCGGAAACAACTTTCAGGACAGTTTTTGCTGTAGAAAACATGCCCGCGCTTGAGGGCACGGCTAGTCAGCGCGGAATGCAGTCGGTCGTCATTCGCAGTGCCGAGACCATGCATCTCGGTGAGTTGGAGCTCGAGGCAGGAAATAATTTTGAGTTGGTCCGCATGGGCCGGCAGGAAGTGGCAAACCAGCCTTTCGCCGGTATCACCTGGAGCGAAGGTGACAACTCAGCCTCCTATCGTGTGACCACTGCATTGGGAGTAGAACGCGCAGAGGAACTAGACCTCGATTCTTCCGTGGCGCCGCGGATTTCGGAGTTTCATGGCAATTTAAATGTGGAGTCTGGTCTGCACCAGGCGCTTACCCTCGAACATTCCGGAAAACGCAACAGCGTCACCGTGGTTTACTATCGCGACCACGTCATCCATCCGGTTGTCGACGGTGGAGGTGACCTTTCCGTCGCCGATCTGCGCAGCGGAGATATTGTTTACGACCCGCTGACCGGCCTGTTAAAAGCGGGGGGAGCAGCTTACTCCGCACAGGGAATGCAGGTTGAGCTGAAACGCCGTGTGGGCGAGGACACATGGCTTTCCGCAGGTGTAGCTGACGGTGACGCCCTTTCTATCGGCTCATCGAGTGATGCACAGGCGCTTGAAGACCAATTGGCCGGGCTCAGGCCGCGCAGGGCCCAGATGTACTCCGTGGCCCTGAGCGGGCACCTTGCTCATGCCGGAACTCACTGGCGCGGCTCCTACCGATGGCAGCCGGGCGACACCGTAACCGCCGTAGCTCCTTTCGACTCTGACACCCGCGATGCCTACCTCAGCCTTTATCTTAGACAGCCATTTAGGCTTGGACGCATACTGCCCAACGGCACCGAAGCTCTCGTCGATATGCGCAACCTGCTGGCGCAGGGCTATCGCCCCTTCCTGACCCGGGATGGCAGCACCCTGTACTTCGCCCAGGCTGAGCGGTCGATTCGCGGTGGTCTCTCCTTCACCTTTTAGGCGGAACCCTCGTCAGGTTGTAGCTCGGCCGTGAGGAAATCCCAGTACTTCTGTGTGTTATATTTTCTTTGGAGCACAGCTTCGGCCGCTCATACAAGCGCGCCACTGATTGCTCCTCCCGCCGCATCATTCCAAGGACGCGTAGCTCAACTGGCAGAGCATTCGACTCTTAATCGACAGGTTGGTGGTTCGATTCCACCCGCGTCCACCATCTTCATCAGAATCAGCAAATCGACCCATTGCTTGAACCACCGCTTGTATATTTCCACAGTTCAGGTATGATGGTCCTGTATAGCACCGTCGCTTCGATGATCTCCGGCTGGGGAAACCTTTCCAGCCTTCGCGGCGTCAAATGGTTATAGGGTGATATGAACTTCCAGTCGTTAGCTGGTTAGGCAGCCCTTAAAAGTTTAAGTTGCGTCACTGGCCTCCCGGCACGAACAATTAACCGTTCGTGCCGTATTTTTTTGCTGTTGAGAGGGGGGCGGACAAGTTGCCCCGAATTGGACTAAAATCAAACTGCAACAAGGTTTTCCGGAAGCCAACTCCAGCAGGATTGGGGGCGTCACGGTTTCGACGGGATCGCTTGCGGCAAAGAGGCATGCCGGGGTGTGAGCACCCGTAATCGCTCGCAAAATGATAATTGCCGACAATCAACTGGCATACGCAGCTTAATTAGTTAAGTTGCCGTTCCTCAGGGCTTCGTCTGCGGGCCTTGAAAGGACGTCGCACAGCAGACTGGTTTTCAAGGCTAAGTCCGGGCCGCGAAGACGAGAATCACGGGCTAGCTTCAGGTGCACCTTGTCCGTTTTGAGCGCCTGACGCGAAGTCTTCGGAACGCGACTGAGCATGGAGCCTCTCTTTGTTGTCAATGATTTCGGACGCGGGTTCGACTCCCGCCGCCTCCACCATTTCACTTTTCAGGCCGACGCTTGACAATCCATGTAAGCCAAAAGAGGCCAGCATTTCTGCTGGCCTCTCCGTTGTCTCACGATCCGAACTTATTACCACCGCCGCCCGTACTCGTAATAAAAGCTCGGTCCATAGTAAGGCCCATAATAAGCCGGGCCGTAATAAGGGGGAGGCGGAGGAGGATAGTAACCCCTCGGCCTGAGATAAGGACGACCCGCAGGTTGGTTAGCTGCCAGCCGTTCCGCTTCACGACGTGATACAGGGCTGATCGTAATCGGCTGAGCAAGGTGGAAGGTCAGGATAGTTTCCGGAGCAAGCACCATCTCCGGTCCCGCTGTAGCCGACGAAGCAGCAGCGCCGGTAGCACCGCCCGCAACCGCGCCGATCGCCGCACCCGGCCCGCGCCCGATGATCGCGCCGATCACAGCCCCGACCGCCGCGCCCCCAATGGTGTTGTTAGCCGAGTAGGCCCCCTTGCCCGGGCCCCGTCCCGTCCAAAGCTCCGTCTCGATCGGATAAGAGTGACTGCCGAGTTCAAGGCTGGTCAGCTTCAGTGTCAGTGACGAAGACCCCTTCAGCGTACCCGTTGTATTTTCCTTCACGTCCGTGACGACACCCTGGAAGACCGCGCCGCGGGGCACAGCCAGGTTGCCACCTACGAAAATGTCGTTAGCTGCAGTCACGTCAAAGATGGATCCGGCCTGCAATTTGCGCGTATCGAGGAATTCATTGGTCCTCACCCGCAGCATGGTCGATGCTGGCAGGGTTAAAGGCCCGAGGTTCCTATCATCATCCCGACGAGACTGCCGGTCATCATAGCCGGGACCCTGTCCGTAACCCGGTCCCTGACCGTAATTGCCTCGCTGATCGTAACGTCGCTGTCCGTACTGCCTCTGGTCATACGAAGGCTGCGACGGTGGCTGCTGCTGATCACCAGCAGAATTGTTCTGCGGATATCCATTGCCATCCGGCGCTGCTCCATTCGCAGGTGCAGCATTCTGGCCTTGATCGTCAGGGCGAGGGGCCGGTCCCGACGGATAAGGATATGCCGGGTTATTTTGGCCCGCCTGAGGGCCTTGTGGTGTCGCCGCGCTAGGGGACTGCTGCCCATCCTGTGGCCCCGGCGTGGCATCCATCTGCTGCCCGTCGCTCTCTCCTAGACCCGCGGCCTGGTTTTGCGAGTAATCCTGCATATCGGCCACTTGCTGACCACTTTCACGACCCGGCGCTTGCACTGAAGCAACGGTCAGGTTATTCGCTACCGACCGTACCCCCTTTACCCGGGCCACGACCCCTTCCGCGAGCTGCTTGGACGCCTGGTCGTTCACCATCCCGGTAAGCGTCACATCGCCGCCTACCGTCGAAGCAGCGATCTGTTGGTCCCTTAGCGCTGGCGCTGAATCGAGTGCTATGATCACGTTCGATTCTGTGGCGGCATCAAGCGCGGCGGGGTCATCCGCAGCGGCTTGCTGGCCCATGGCGGCCGCCGCGCTGCCCATAATCGCGATCCCCAAAACGAGTGTTGAGGCGCTTATTGATGCAAAGCTCAAACTTCTAGAAGCTCCTCGCAAGAGAGTATTTTTTCGGAGATTCATAGCTCTTTTCACCTCAATATGTAGCGGTCCCAAACCTTCTGCATTTACAAAGGCACGGCTCAACCGCTGTCTAAACTTTCAGACACTCCGCAACGAAAAAGGTTGCGTACTACCAGGGCCCTACTGCCCAGCACTTTTCTTCCTTCCCGCCCGACTCCGGGGTGCCCACGTCTCACACTTCAGACATGGCTTCTCGACCTCGAACTATTCGGGTCGTCAAAGCAGCTCCGCCTAAAACGGGAGTGGTGTCCTCACATGCTAAAGACGGTTCACCCCAGGCTGCCGAGGGCGAACTCCTTTGCCACAGCCAGAACTTTTGCGACGTCATCCCGTGACCCTGATTCTGCATACAAACGCAGCAGCGGCTCGGTCCCGGAAGCCCGCAGCAGCAGCCAGGTTTCGGCCGCATTGACCTGATTTGCCGCGCTGGGATTATCCAGGAAGAATTTGATGCCATCCAGGGTCTCAACCCGAAGCACTCTCATCCCCGCGAACTCCGAGTCCCTGACTACGGCCAAGGCGCGCGCCCGTGCCATTGCTGCGCTCTTCAGAGGGTCCTCGATGTGCAGATCGATCCGCCCATACTGGTGTTCGCCGTACTCCCGCTGCAGGCTTTCGACGAGCTCGCCGAGGGTGCTCGACTCTTCCGCCATGACTTTAGCGAGGATCAGCGCCATCAGCAGCCCGTCGCGCTCGGGCATGTGGCGGGTGATGCCGATGCCGCCAGCCTCTTCGCCGCCAATGAGGATGTCTTTCGTCAGCATGAGTTCGACCACGTTCTTGAATCCAATGCCGTGCTCGTAAAGTTTCCGGCCGTGCTTCGCTGCGATGCGGTCGAGCATCCGAGTCGTGTTGAACGCCCGCGTTACATCGCCCGGCCACTTTTTTCGCTCCAGCAGCCACCGCAAAACGATCGCGAAAATCTTGTGCGGATCGACGAACCGCCCATGCTCATCGACCGCGCCGATGCGGTCAGCGTCGCCGTCCGTGACCAGCCCAGCCTGGCATTGGTGCTCGGCCACCGCCCGCTCCAGCGCATCGATGTGTGGCTCGATCGGCTCGGGATTGATGCCGGGGAAAAGCGGGTCAATCTCGGCGCGTATCTCGACGAAGGGAACCCCGGCGGCCCCGAACATCCCAGCCAAAACTCCGCGCCCCGCTCCGTACATGCAATCCACGGCAAATTTAAACCCTGATCGCGCGATCGAGTTCAGATCCACAAAATCTGTCAGCGCCTGTACATACGGCGTTTGAAAATCGGACTCGGTGAT
>DASWUZ010000034.1:0-15099 GCA_036401395.1 Acidisarcina sp. | reverse complement strand
ATATTGTTCGCCTCGGCGAACTAACTGGCGACGACACCACGGGCTGGGACGGATATCTGCATGCCCTCGCTCTTACGCGCCAACGTTTCAAGCACCTGGGCTGCAAGGCAACAGACCACGGCCATCCGACGGCCAACACTGCCGACCTTGATCGGAGTGCTGCGGCAGCACTCTACGACCGCATTTTCCTGGGGACCGCTGGCGAGAAGGAAAAAGAGCTATTCCGCGCGCAAATGCTGACAGAGATGGCGCGTATGAGCCTTGAAGACGGCCTCGTGATGCAGATCCATCCCGGTAGCTCGCGCAATCACAACCGCCACGTGTATGAACAGTTCGGCCGCGATGTAGGTGCAGATATCCCTTCCACGACAGACTATGTAAATGGCCTGAAGCCTCTTCTGGACAGATTCGGAAATGAACGGGGACTAACTATCATCCTTTTCACTCTCGACGAATCGACCTATAGCCGCGAGTTAGCGCCCCTCGCTGGTCACTACCCTTGCTTGCGGCTCGGCCCACCCTGGTGGTTCCACGACAGCCCCGAGGGTATGACTCGTTTTCGCGAACATGTGACGGAGACGGCTGGCTTCTATAATAAGGTCGGATTCAACGACGACACGCGCGCATTTCTGTCTATTCCAGGCAGACACGACGTAGCGCGTCGCATGGATTCGGGGTTCTTGGCAAAGCTGGTAGTTGAACATCGGCTCGATGAAGACGAAGCGTTCGAACTAGCTTCGGAACTAACGTGCGGATTGGTGCGGCGTGCCTACAATCTATAGCAACGGCTGCGCGAGCCGCGCATTGCCGCCACCATCGCTTATCCCTGCTCTCAATGGAGGCCGCGGATGAGTCTCTACCTAAGCGTGGGTGATCCGCAAACTAAACTAACTCCGGCAGAGCTCCAGTTCCACCTGTCGACCGCACTAGCAAAGCTGGGAGTTCGAAAGCGCGTACTCATAGTTCCGCCCGACCAAACGCGCTTCCATTCGCGAGCCGGAGAACTTACCCGCTATGCTTACGAATACTACAACGACAGCGTCTGGGCTATACTTCCCGCACTTGGGACACACACCGCGATGTCCCCTGCGCAGCTTACCCGCATGTTCGGGGACGTTCCGCAAAACCTTTTCCGAATACATCGGTGGCGGACTGATATTGAGACACTTGGTCGAGTTCCGGCGGACTTTGTCCGGACGATTTCCGGGGACAAACTTGACTACGATTATCCCGCCGAGGTGAATGCGCTTATCTCGCGAGGCGGTTCCGACCTGGTTCTATCGATTGGTCAGGTGGTTCCCCATGAAGTGATTGGGATGGCCAACTACAACAAAAATATTCTGGTCGGAACTGGGGGGCGCGAAGGCATCAACCGCAGCCACTACCTCGGGGCAGTCTATGGCATGGAACGCATCATGGGCCGTGCAGATAATCCAGTGCGACAAATGCTCAACTATGCCGCCGACCATTTTTTGGGCGACATTCCTCTAGTATACGTACTTACCGTGATAGGACGCGCCGCGGAGGGCCAGCTCGCAGTGCGCGGATTATTCGTCGGGGATGACATCGAGTGCTTTTATCGCGCTTCGGAGCTAAGCCTGCTCGTCAACTTTGAGATAGTGCCCGAGCCCTTGCAGAAAGTAGTTGCATATCTCGATCCACATGAATTTCACAGCACGTGGCTGGGGAACAAAGCCATCTACCGCACCCGCATGGCGCTCGCCGACAATGCGGAATTGATTATCCTTGCGCCCGGCCTGAAAGAATTCGGTGAAGACCCTCAGATTGACTCGCTCATTCGTACTTACGGCTACAGGGGAACGCGGGAGACCCTCGCATCAGTCGAACAACATCCAGAACTTGCCGCCGACTTGAGCGCTGCAGCACATCTCATCCACGGCTCCTCCGAAGGCCGATTCAACATCACCTACTGCCCGGGTGCGCTTACTCGCGAGGAGATCGAGAGCGTCGGCTTTGATTATGGCGATCTAACTGAAATGCTTGTGCGATACGACCCCGAACGCCTGCGACCTGGCTTTAACACCATAGGCGGGGAAGAAGTTTTTTTCATTCCAAATCCAGGTTTGGGGCTCTGGGCACACCGCGATCGGCTGCTTTCTTAATGTCGAAACAATATTCGGAGGAACCATGGCTCTCGAACTAGGTAAGTACTCCATCGGGGTTGGTGACAGGTTTGCACATCAGGCGCAGGCGCAGCTCCGCGCCTGCATTCTTGCCAAAGAGCAGGGAGTCGATGTTATCCCCGTTTGGAATAAGTCCAACCGCGAACACACGATAATCAGCTCCGAACCGACCCAGACACGAGCCGCTGCCGATGCGGCGGTGGCTGCCCTTGCATGGAAGGAGCCTTATTTCTGCGACGCCGACCACATCAACCTACAGACCGTTGACCGCTTCTTGACCTCGTGCGATTTCTACACCATCGACGTCGCAGATCTCATCGGCGAGCCCGCTGATTCCGCATCGATAGACCACTTCGTCAATGGGCATCCTGAGCTGCAAGGCCCAATCCAAATTGAGGGGATCGATCAAAGATTTGACATCAGCCACCAGTTCCTGAGGGACGTCGCCGGAAAGTACCTCGCCGCCGTAACGCTCGCTGGCAAGATTTACCGCAAGATTGAAGGTAAGAAGGGGCAGGGTACTTTCATTACTGAAATATCGATGGACGAGACCGATTCGCCGCAGACACCTATCGAGTTACTTATCATTCTCGCTGCCATCTCTGATGAAGCTATTCCGATCCAGACCATAGCGCCCAAATTCACCGGGAGATTTAATAAAGGCGTCGATTACGTCGGAGATGTCGAGTTGTTCAACAAAGAGTTTTTGCTCGATATCGCGGCTATCGGTTACGCCATCAAACAGTATGGGCTGCCGCCCAGCCTGAAACTCAGCGTCCACTCTGGCAGTGACAAGTTCTCCATCTATCGCCCTATCCACGATGCCCTCCGGACTACCGGCGCCGGCGTGCACCTTAAGACAGCAGGCACGAACTGGCTGGAAGAGTTAATTGGGCTAGCCGAGTCTGGCGGAGCAGGGCTCGCCCTCGCAAAAGAGATATACGCAGAAGCATATGGGCATCGTGAGGAGTTATGTGCGCCCTACGCAACCGTAATTGATATAGACCCGACGGCACTGCCCCAACCGGCCGCCGTTCAGGACTGGACATCGCAACAATATACGTCGGCCTTGCGACACGATCAAACTTCGCCGAGCTATAACAGCAGCTTCAGGCAGTTGCTGCACGTGGGATTTAAAGTCGCTGCTAAGATGGGTACACGCTATCTTGACTTACTCAAGTCAAATGAGGCGGTCATTGCCAGGAACGTGACCGAGAACCTATATGCACGCCATATAGCACCCATATTCGTGGGCCAGGTACTGTGAGTCGAATGAAGACGAAGAGGACCACTCGATGACCACGGCTTCATTGCAGCTAGACCATAAAGTAGCGGTGGTAATTGGCGGTACGTCCGGCATTGGCCGCGCACTTAGCCTTGGCCTCGCCGACGCTGGAGCAGATGTCATCGCCACTGCGCGCCGTAAAGAGCAAGTAGAGGAAGTCTCCGCAGAGATCGAGGCGCGCGGCAGGCTAACCGCCCGCATCACCTCAGACGTAGGCGACCGGCCTTCCTTGCAATTGGTGCTTGACAAGACGCTGGGAGAATTCGGCAAGGTCGATATCCTGATTAATTGTGCCGGCAAGATCAAGCGCGCGCCTACCCTCACCTTTCCTGAAGATGAGTGGAAAGACATTATCGACACTAACCTGACTGGAACCCTCCGGGCCTGCCAAATTTTTGGTAAGGCAATGCTTGACCGCGGCTACGGCCGCATCATCAACATTGCATCTCTTAACAGCTTCGTCGCACTCTCCCAGGTGGCAGCCTATGCAGCGAGCAAGGCGGCCGTAGTCTCTCTGACGCGTTCTCTAGCAGTTGAATGGTCGAAACACGGCGTCCTGGTGAACGCCATTGCACCGGGTGTCTTTCGCACCGCACTCAACGCGGAGCTGCTCGATAGCACACCACGCGGCCAGGAACTTCTCATGCGCACCCCCATGGGAAGATTTGGAAACACCTACGAAGTGGTTGGCGCGGCAATCTACCTTGCCTCCGATGCGGCTTCCTTTGTTGCCGGGCAGGTGATCGCGATCGACGGTGGCTTCCTGGCCAGTGGAGTTAATCAGTAGGTAGCAAAAACGGACTGGCCCGAGGAAACATACATTGTCATCGGTCGCTGCGACACCGCCGAAATTTCCTGCAGGGCAGACTCTGCTCATAGATGCCGATGACACTTTATGGGAAAACAATATCTACTTTGAGCGGGCGATTGCCTCATTCATTTCTTACCTGAATCATCATGAATACTCTACAGAACAGGTAAGGCTGAAACTCAACGAGGTAGAGCGCGAAAGCATCCTTGCGCGAGGATACGGGCTGACGAGCTTTCGGCATTCGTTGATGACATGTTTTGAGAGGCTGAGCGGGGCCGAGTCGCTAACAAGGGAGAAACGTGACCGCATCTCCAGCTTTGCACAATCCATCGCTGACGCAGAAATCGAGTTACTTGCCGGGGTAGCCGAATCGCTCCCGCATTTGGCGGCAAGGCATAGGTTGATCTTAATGACTAAGGGAAACGAGGCAGAGCAGGCAGACAAATTCCAAAGATCTGGAATCACCGAGCACTTTAGCGGCGTCGAAATCCCGGCAGAGAAAAATTCCGCAGCTTATCACGCAGTGTGCGCGAAGTATGAACTGACGCCGCACTCAACATGGATGATCGGAAACAGTCCTCGATCCGACATAAATCCTGCGCTCGCGGCGGGGCTACACGCGGTTTTCGTCCGCCATCCTCACACATGGGTGCTTGAGCACGAAGTAGTTGCGGCACCACCCCCGGGCCAGCAACTACTGGAGCTGGACTCCTTCGCAGAACTCCTTAACTACTTCTAGGGCTGGGCGTTTAGGGGCTGGCCACGGACCCTCCACGGAACGAAGGATTCTTGCCGATGCTGATCAAGTTCGCAAAGATGCGGAATGCCCCCGGCACACCTTCAGGCATTTGGCGAAAAAACGCGAAGGACGAATACACATACACACCCTTCCCATACCGGGCGTAGAGCAGGCCCCCTTGTTGCGGCTCCTGACCAACATCATGCATCTCCGTCAAAGCCACATAATGCGGGTACCACGACCGCATGAAGCCATGGCCGCGTTCTTCAATCCAGCCGCTAAAGTCCGCGACACTAATGTTGTTCGGCCACGAGAACACCGGGTCATCTGCCGCAAGAATACTTACCTCGCCGTCCTCTTCGACAACCTTTTCAGCATCGCCAGAAAGCGTCAGCGGATATGGCGCATAGTTGTGGTCGTATTCGCCCGTCTGATACTGCACGATGACGACTCCACCTTGACTTACATAAGTCAATAGCCGATCGTTTGCCGACTTCAAGTCCGGGCGCGCGGCATAGGCGCGAATGCCCACGACGATCGCGTCGTACTGGCTCAGGTCGCCGCTGATGACGTCCTGCGCAGAGAGCAATGTTGGGTGGACGCCGAGGTCTTCGACGGAGCCGGGCACATCGTCGCCCGTGCCCATGATGTAACCAATTCGCAGGGCTGGAGCTACTTTCACGTCTACACCCGTGGTGCGATAAACGGCGGGCCTATAAAACGGATAGGGTCGTAACCCGCCATAACCGACGATCTGAAATCCCTCGTTATATTTGGCGCCCTTGTATTCAGCGACAGCCCGGATATCATAACGCCGGGCCTGTACCGACATGGGCGTTACCTCAAATTCGACTATCTGCTCCTCACCGTCCGCAGCCATTTGGAACGAAGCCTGTGACGGCTTCGACTCCCAACCTTTCGGCAGATCGAGATGCAGCACGCCCTCTGCACGCCCTTTCACACTGCTGTGAAGAGTGACGTTAAGGTTAAACGTCGTGCTGTTCAAGGGAATAATACCGGCCTCCGGCTTGACGGTCAGGGAGATGGCCGGCGCAACCAGCAGCGGTTCGTAATCAGGCGCACGGTCGGCGAGTCGTCTGACAGTCTGAACCGTGCTCGCAGCCAGAACTGTGACGCCGTTGTAACTGTAGGCCACTTCGGCCGTAAGCGGATAGGGCGCAAGAGGATCATTCAGATAGCGCTGGTCGTCTATATCGTAGTAGGACTGCTCCACGTTAGAGCGCGAGAAATAGGGCCGGGTAGGCTCGGCACCATCCGGCACCGTAACTGTTGCAAATTGATCGAGCGCATCGCCGGCGTCGAGCGCGCCACGTCCGGCTGTCCCAGATCCTGAGCTTTCCAGTGTCGTCTTCCAGCCTGCCCCACCATGAGAAATAATATTTGTAGCTGCGACTGTTACTTGTTGGCTGCCTTGATTAGCAAGATGCAAATTTACGCGGAATGTCTGATCTGGAATCACGGTCTGCGAGGTCGGCTGTCCCGCCGAATCTCCCGGCGCTGTACTATTTGTAACAGTGGCAAGCACTTGTATGCCAAGGGCCTGCTGTAGTGCATCGTTGAACTCACGCCGCTTGATCGCTATTTCGTGGGTCATGTTGTACTTCGCGGCAGCGTCCAGTCTGCTATCGGCAATTGCACTCAGCAGCGCATCGCTCTTAGCTATTCCCGAGGCAAGCAGAGGCGCAACCTTCGCCGGATCAGCAGGATCGAACTTTGCAATAGCCTGCTCTACCAACTTATTCAGGCCGCTCAGCCGGTCGCGCCAGGGTTGCCGTTCCCCAGGCGCCGCATAGTCGGCAATACCAACCAGACTCGTATCAATCCCGGTAAAGAAGCCCTCTTCCTGCGGCGGCAATGGCGAAGAAACTCGTGAAGCATACAGGTGGTAGCCGGTGGACACGGGGCGAAACTGCGGCACAGCAATTCCGCCGTTTTGAGATTTCTGCTGACCAAGCCCCTCGCGCGCGAGTTGGAAATAAGAGCGCCCCAGCATGGGATCGTACTGACCCTCGGGAATCGAGACAGTAGCCGAGGGAACACCTTCAATGTAGGTGCCTTCCACGTAGTTCCTATACCGAATCGGCTCCCAGTGCCCGGTCGCCGAATCGTATATGCCTTTGTCACCAGTGCGCGCAAAAGGTACGCGAGCGTAGACCTTAAGCGGAGCCCAGGGCTGTAGTCCGGCCTTGATCTGGTCAGGAAAAACATTCGGGTCGGCTGCGGCTTTAAACACCTCCTGCGCAATGGCGCCCGACACCTGATGCTGCCCGTGGCCATCGGAGACATTTCCGGTGAAGGAAGAAGTCACTACCAGCGGACGGGTCATGCGAACTACGCGGACGGCATCGTAGAGGACGCGATCGTGACCCCAGGTCTTCATCGATTCCTCGATGGTTTTCGAGAAGCCGAAGTCCGCGACACGAGAAAAGTATTGATGCACTCCGTAATATTCGTCCGCTGCAAGTAACTCTTGTGTGCGCACCAGCCCGAGCTGGTCCCAGTAATCGGACGACATCACGTTCTGTCCACCCTCGCCGCGATTGAGCGTCAGCAAGGTGGTATCAGCACCCTGGCCACGGCTTTCGTAGGTGAGCATGCCGCCATCTTCATCATCGGGATGTGCAACGATCATGATCAGGCTGGCGCGTGTGCGCAGCTTGCGCAGCGATTGCCACAGCGCAACCGCCCCTCTATCGAACGGAAGTGGATATGCCGCAGATGCCGGCCTCTCAGCCGGATAGGCCGATGCTAATTGCGGCGGCGGGGCGCCATTTACCGACTGAGCACCGCTTCGAGATGTCATGGCAGACAGCAGCACCACGCCGGCCGCCAGAACGCGGAACCAGCCACCGATGCCGGGACGTCCGCACTGGTCAACTCCCAATCTGAGACCCTTTCACTACCTTGACTGTTGTAACCACCTGTCCCACGTGCCGTTGCACGTGGTCACCAATATGAATGATGAGGCCTCCGAGGGTAGTCTGCAGATGTTTCTTTCCTACGCTGCGAGGCTCGTTGAGGTCACGCGCGGCAGATGCATGCAGCCGCCTGCCAGCGGCCTTGAAAGCAGCGTTCCACTCCGCGAGAACGTCTTCGCGCGCGTAATCACTGGCAAGTTCCGACTCAAGCGCAGCCTCCTGTACAGACGAAAGCTGGCTCCCCTCCGCGTAGGTCAAAAGCCGATCAAGGCTGCGGGCCATATGCAGCAAGTGAAAGGACACCGGCTCAATTCCAAAGGGTCTTGCGTTGAGTTCCTCAAACGTGAGGTCACCGCACCACCGGTCGATATCTTCCTTGGCCAGCTCCAGCGCGTGCAGTACAGACCGAAGTACAGGAGGAAGGCTTTCGTTAGTTCCGCGAAGCCAGGGTTCCGGCATCTGCGTGATGGGTGACCTGCTCATCTCCGTCAAAGGCCCTTCCTGGCACGAAACTCCCTCACCACATCGGCTGGGTCGCGATGCTCGCCATCGACTGCATTGTTCATCGCCTGCATTTCCTGAGCCGTGATTTTGCCGCCGAGCTCTGCGATCGCTAAACGCATCTGCGGCCATCGTTGCAGTGCCGATTCGCGCACGAGAGGCACAGCCTGGTAAGGGGGGAAGTAATGGCGATCGTCAGCGAGCACGGTGAGGCCAAAGGCCTTGATCGGGCCGTCGGTTGAATTGCCTGCGATGATGTCGACCTGATGTCCATTGAGCGCGCGATAAAGCAGGCCGAGGTCCATGACGCGCGGCGTGCCAGCAAATTTAAGTCCGTAAGCCGCACTCAGGCCGCGCAGGCCGTCCGGACGTTCTTCGAATTCATACCCCACACCCAACCGCCAGTCTCTCGCTGCGTTGACCGCCTCGCTCAGCTTATCAAGACCCAGATGTTTTTGATCGTCTCCGCGGATGACCATGGCAAACGTGTTCTCGAAGCCAAGCGGAGCGGTCACTTCCACGTTATATTCATCGCGATAAAGTTTGGTGACCTTGGCGAGAACGGCTGCTGGATCTTTCTCAACCGGCTGCTTGAGGATGGCGGTCAGGGCGGTGCCCGTGTACTCCACATAAGCATCGATGCGGCCGGAGATGAGGGCCTGATGGCTGATGTAGCTGCCCGCAAGATAAAAGCGGCGCTCTACCTTGAGGCCTGTTTTGAACTCGATATGCTGTGCGAGCAGTTCGCCGAGGACGACCTGTTCGGTGAAGTTTTTTGCTCCGATGACGGGGTGGTCAGGGCGCGGCGGCGCGCAGGCGCTCACCAGCGCGATCAGCGTCGAAGATGCAGCCGCCAGAATGAAGCGGCGAAAAAACAACGTTGGGGAATTTTTCATGCGCAGGCCTTCACGCGCGACCTGGAATACGAAATCGCCGTTCAACCAATCCCAGCAGGCCGTCGGCGAGCAGCGCGAGACCCGCGGCGGGGAGCGCTCCAGCCAGCACGAGCCGATTGTCCACAGAGGCCACGCCGCGGAAGATGAATTCACCTAGCCCGCCAGCGCCCACCGCCGCCGCAATCGTCGCAATGCCCACGCAGGTGACGGTTGCCGTCCTAAGTCCCGCAAGGATGAAGCCTGCGGCCAGCGGCAATTCGACCATGCGCAGGCGCTGTAGATTTGTCATGCCGAGGGCGTTCGCGACCTCAATCACAGTCGGGTCAATACCTTGTATGCCTGCATATGTATTGCGGATGATCGGCAGCAGCGCGTAAGCAGTTAGAGCGGCGATAGCAATGCGGGCAGCTCGTTCGCCGAGCCACGGCAGTGGGAGCAGGAACCCAAAAAGCGCCAGGCTGGGAATGGTCTGAATCACGTTCGCGAGGCCCAGGATGGGCCGCGCCCAGCGGGGGAAACGAGTCAACAAAATGCCAGTGGGGATGCCGATGGCCGCGGCGATGAGCATGGCTCCGCCCGTCAGCCAGAGGTGTTCAAGGGTGAGGGTCTCAATTTCGGAAGCGTGCTGCGCAAGAAAGCCCATCGTCATGGCGCAACCTGATTCGGAACCAGAGCAGTCGAGCTATTTGCGCCGCGATGGACAGCACGTACGTAAGCGGCCACAGCAGGAATCCTCGAAGTCGAGAAAGACTCGCTCGGCAGGTCTGCGACGATCTTGCCCTCTTCAAGCAGCACGATGCGGGAAGCAAGGTAGAGCGCTTCGTCCAGATCGTGCGTTACCAGCAGCACCGTCTTATGGAGACGCGCAAGCAAGTCGCGCAGCATGTCTTGCATTTCGGCGCGGGTCAAGGGGTCGAGGGCGCCAAAGGGTTCATCCATCAGCAGAATGGCGGGGTCGGCGGCAAGGGCGCGAGCGAGACCGACGCGCTGCCGCTGCCCGCCCGATAGCTGATGAGGGTAGCGCGTCGCAAATGTGGCGGCATCGAGCCCCACCATGCCCAGCAGTTCGTGGCTGCGGGATGCAGTCTCCGCCGCAGAGTGCCCGGAAATTCTCGGAACCACGGCTACGTTGTCCGTAACGGTGAAGTGAGGAAACAGGCCCGTCTCCTGGATCACATAACCGATACCTCGCCGCAACCTGATCGGATCTTCGACTTCTATGCGCCGGCCCTCAACGAAGACTGCGCCGCTGGTGGGCTCGATCATGCGATTCACGGTGCGAAGCAGCGTGGTCTTGCCGCTGCCGCTGCGACCGAGCATCGCCGTGGTGGTTCCCGATTCAATACGGAGGCTGATGTGGTCGAGCAGGGCACGACCCTGCCGGGTCACGAAGCTCACATCGCGGAACTCGATTGCCGCTGCTGACATTCGCATCTCGGGGTTCAAGCACGGATGCCTGAGGATAGACGAACCTGGTCCAGGTGGCCGACCCGCTGTTGTTACGGGATCTACTCGGTCGACGCTAGACACCATCCGCCGGTGCTTCGAGCGCCTCAACCGGATCGGCCTGGGCCGCTCCTTTGACGCGGACTACGGTGATCTTCGAGAAGCCTTCCTTGAAACTGGGAGGACGAAGCCGTTCATTCATCTTCTGCATGATGTCGTCGTTGACGGTGCGTTCGCGCTTGCGATTGCGTTCCATGCAAACCTCGAATGGCACGTCAAAGAAGACAGCCTGCACGTCGTAGCCAAAACTCTTGGCCATCTTGATCCACTGACGGCGCTCGTGCGGCGAGAGGTTCGTAGCATCGACGTAATTCCACGGCATCTTGGCGATCAGGCGAGCACGCAGCAGCGAACGCAGCGTCGAGAAGACCAGCCCTTGATAGCGCTGCTCGGTAATATCGTCGAAGAGAATGTTGCGGAGCATATCGCTCGAAAGCGGCGTAACTCCGCGGCGTTTGAACCAGGTCGTTTTACCAGAGCCCGGCAGGCCGATCGTGAGCACGACGTATC
This sequence comes from Acidisarcina sp., assembly GCA_036401395.1. Classification (GTDB taxonomy): domain Bacteria; phylum Acidobacteriota; class Terriglobia; order Terriglobales; family Acidobacteriaceae; genus DASWUZ01. The sequence goes on along the minus strand of DASWUZ010000034.1, from coordinate 3,768 downwards.
CGCGATGCGCCCGAGCGGCGGAAGGCTCCGGCGGCGGTGTCGAGAGGAGCTCAGGCTGAGTCTCGACGACGAGTTTGCCGGGCGTTGCGTCATCTGCATCTCGACCATCGCCGACTTGGGGTGCATTGTCTAATTCGCCCATTGCCGGTTCGGGATCGGTCGGCGTCTTCGTGGGGACTATGCCAGTTGTGTAGATCTCGCCCGACCGGCCGGCGACGGCAACGGCCTGCGGGGTTATCGGGTCGGCATGGGTTTCGAGAGGCGCGGGGCGTCCCTCTCCGCGACCTCGCCTGTGTCTTCCCTCTTGCCTCGGCTGCGCGCCTGGGGTTGAGGTATGTGGGGCGGCTTCTGCGCGATGACGAGAAGGCTCGCCCTGGACTGAGCGGCCGGAGCCGACGTGAGTTTGCCGCGGAGAAGCCGGTTGAACGGATTGCGTTGGAACCGGGGCCACCTGCTCATTCTGCGAGGCTTGCGCGTCAATCAGGCCGGAGTGGGGCTGGCTCTCCGGGTATTCGGGACGCAAGGGTCTGCGCTGATCTGAGGGCAGTTCCTGCCCTATCTTGCCGGTGGATTCCGATACGTTCGGTCCACGCTTGGGACGTCTTCTCATGAGTGGGCGCATCCATTCGCGCATGTTGCTGATGTAACACACTCGGTAGGGTGGAGCAAAGTTCTACTTCTTCGGATGAGGCCGCGCCGAACCACAGGTAGAAACTTTCCGATCCTCGGTTGTGATCCTCAGTTTCCTCCTGGGCGGCAAAACTACGGACGCAGCGACCGCTGTGCCGCCCGAAATGCTCTCAATCAAGGCAGTTCTGAACCAACGAAGCGCAGCGCGAGCATACTGCGGTCGTCAGCCAGTTCCGGAGCGGCAACGAAGGACTCCAGATCGCTCTTCATCGCGACAATGATATCTTCGGGGCGCCTGCCTGCCAGATCGGCTAACTTCTGCTGAACCCGGTCCGCTCCATACTCCGAACCGTCCGGGCCCTCAGCTTCCGTCACCCCGTCGGAATAAAGAAAAAGGGAGTGGTCTGGCTCTGCCACGAATTGTGTCGCCGCGAAATCAGTGGCACAGAACATTCCAAGCGGCATACCGGTTGAGGAGAAAACGTCAACGCCCCCTTGTCTGGCGAGCATCACCGGTGTATGCCCCGCGTTCACCAGTTTCACGTCACCCGCATTTGTAGCGTGGCCGATGGCAAGGGTCGCGAACTGCGCCGGAAGTGAGCTATGACAGAACAGGCGGCTTGTCTCGCGGACAACCTCTTCGAGGCTATTGTGCGAGGCCAGCAGCACCCGCAGACTGGCATGGAGATGCGACATCAGGAGAGATGCGGCGATCCCCTTGCCGGACACGTCCCCCAGGATGAAGTAAAACGCATCCTGACCATGCTCGATCAAGTCGAGATAGTCTCCGCTGATGTGCCCTGCTGCCTGGTAGGAAAAAGCGGTCTCCCAGCCTGCGAGGCGGCGGTGGGGTTGCGGCAGCAAGCCCAACTGGACCTGGGCTGCAAGATCCAGTTGAGCTCGGATTTCTGCGTCTTCCATCTGCCCGTTCATAGTGTCGCCGACGGCGTGCAGCAGGTTGTCGCACCGCAGGCCTCGCCTACCGTGACGGCCTGTAGCTGTTCGGGTAGATTGTCGCGAAGTACAACGAAGACTTCCCACTCATTGCCATCAGGATCTTTTACCCAGGTCTTGTCCTGCGTGGCAAAGCAGCAATCGGTCTGCATCTCGTCGCGCGTAATCAAGCCGCTCTCAAGCCAGTCCTGCCGCGTCCGCACTACGTCCTCGGTGGAGCTGACCTGGATGCCCATATGCGACAGGGCCCCGGCACCGGTGAAAGGTGATTCGTTCAGGGAAAAGTTAAGAGGTGGGTTTTGAACATCGAACTTTGCATAGGCGCGGCGCACCTTGCTGGGCTCGATCCCGAATAGCTTCTTGTAAAACGCGATGCTCTGCCCCACGTTGCGGACGTTGATAGCTAAGTGCGCTTTCACGGCGGTTACGTTCATGATGGGCCGCTCCTTTCATATGCGGTAATACGAATGTATAACGCCACTTCGCATCTGTCAAGGCGCATGTGTGATGGGGCTTTCGGTCTCGACGTCATCGAGGAGACCCCTCTCTGCAGGGCGCTAACTGGAAGATTTTTAGGATTATCGGCGGCAGCAGGGCCTTGGGGGCTCTTAGCCACAAATGCTCACCCGGCCTTCGCCGTAACCTGCCCCATGTCCAGGCGGCAAGAAAGGCCCCGTCCTGAGCGGCGCATATTTTTACTTTGTGGCATTGACAGGGGATGCTAGCATCGTTTGTTCGGTGCTTTTGTAATCTGTGGGCCCTTTAGCCCTCATCCGACGTTCGGGCGCACTCGGCAGACCGCGCAGCAACTGATTTCAAACGCAGTTTTCGCAAGAATCTCAAGGAGAAATATCAATGGCAGTTAAGGTTGGCATCAATGGTTTTGGCCGCATTGGCCGGAACGTGCTTCGCGCATCGCTCAAGAACTCCGAAATCGAATTTGTCGCCGTCAATGACCTCACCGACCCGAAGACCCTTGCACACCTGCTGAAATACGACTCGATCCTCGGCAATCTGAAGTCGGAGATTTTTGCGGGTGCGGACTTCATTTCGGTCGACGGTAAGAAGATTAAGGTCTTCGCCGAGCGCGACCCCGCCAAGCTGGACTGGGCCTCTGTCGGCGCTCAGATCATTGTGGAGTCGACAGGTCACTTCACTGACGCCACCAAGGCCAAGGCGCACCTCGGGACGACCGTGAAAAAGGTCATCATCTCCGCCCCGGCGACCAACGAAGACATCACCCTCGTCCTCGGCGTGAACGAAGGCAAATACGACGCGTCGAAGCACAACATCATCTCCAACGCCTCGTGCACCACGAACTGCCTCGCGCCAGTCGCCAAAGTATTGCAGGACACCTTCGGGATCGTCTCCGGCATCATGACCACGATCCACAGCTACACCAATGACCAGGTGATCCTCGACTTCCCGCACAAGGACCTGCGTCGGGCGCGCGCTGCCGCCATCAACCTCATCCCGAGTTCGACCGGTGCCGCCAAGGCTCTGAAGCTGGTTATTCCCGAGCTGGCGGGCAAGTTAGATGGCTTTGCGATCCGCGTACCGACTCCGAATGTCTCGGTAGTCGACCTGACCTTCGTTGCCGAAAAACCCATTACGGTCGAGTCAATCAACGCGGCGGTCAAGGCTGCGGCAGAAGGCTCGCTGAAGCCCTACCTGGGTTACACCGAGGAAGAGCTGGTGTCGAGCGACTTCAAGGGCAATCCCCTGTCGTCGATCTTTGACGCGCCACTGACCAAGGTCGTCGGCAACCTCGGTAAGATCATCAGCTGGTACGACAACGAATGGGGCTACTCCAACCGCGTCGTTGACCTCATCGGCTTCCTCGAGAAAAAAGGTCTATAGGAACAGAGGAACCGCGTCGCGGAATCGATTTTCGCGACGCGACTCTCCCCCACCATGCGCCAGAACATCAGCGGCAGTTCCCCCTTCGAACCGATTATCGGATTCTCCCGGGCGGTCCGGCTTGGCAACGTCATTCACGTCTCAGGCACCGGCCCGGTGGGCGCGGAGGACGGAGACGCGGCGGCGCAGACCCGACGTATTTTCGAGATCATCGGCACAGCCCTCAAAGACGCCGGCGCCACGTTTGAGGATGTCGTCAGGACGCGGATGTTTCTTACTAATGCCCAGGATTGGGAGTCGGTTGGCCGGGTCCATGGCGAGATA
>DASWUZ010000033.1:0-39171 GCA_036401395.1 Acidisarcina sp. | reverse complement strand
GGTATCGGCTCAGCCCTTCGCGCGCGATCATTCTTATGCCGTTGCTGCAAGTCTCTGGGAGCACTCCAAGATCATCGCGCATTACGCCAAGCTGATCGCGGCCTCGACGCCCGGCGTCAACCCAGATGAAGCTTATCTTTGTGGACTTCTGCACGATCTAGGCAAACTTCCCGAGGCCCTCGGATGGGCGACAGGTTGCTCCGGCTCAATGGAATCAGCTCACATCGGTCCAATACTGGCAAGGAACTGGTGTTTGCCGGGCTTCCTCATTGACGCGCTCGATAGTCAGTCTGCTTCGGTTGACACTCCAGACAGGATGCATGTTGGCGGTTCCTTGCAATCATCCAGTCGAAAGCAATCGTGGCACAAACCGTGGACAGAGATACTATCGACCGCGCATGAACTGGCGATCACTTTTGATGGCAGACAGCCGGGATTGTTGCAATAGGTCTCGATGTGCGTTCTCCATTGGTCGTCAATGTAGGCAGGAGTAAGGGTAGAGTGGGAACCGGGACGGTGTTCTCATCGGCTTCTAATCTCTCGCCACCTCTGTGCACTGATTCGAAGCATCCACGCATCTATTGCACCCCTTAGAATTCGTTCGTCGATTGGCCCCCTTCGTGCTTACAGTCAGGCGAGGCCATTCATGGACAGTGGATACTACGCGGCGTGTACGGCGTTGAAATCCCGCACCGAGGCACTCGACACGATTGCCAACAATCTGGCCAACAGCAGTACCACCGGATATCGTGCGCGACACAACGTCTTCAGCTCAGTGCTTGCAACCACGGGCGATCGGCCTCTCTCTGAACTGAACACAACCACGAACAACTACGGGGTGCTAAGCAGCACCCGTTTCGACATCTCTCAAGGCTCCCTACAGAAGACCGGCAACGAGCTTGACCTCGGAATCGCTGGTCCCGGATTCTTCTCCGTCCAGACGGCAACCGCCGGCGTGCATTACACGCGCAATGGCAACTTCCACGTCTCGACGCAAGGCCTGCTGGTCACGGCTGCCGGCGATAAAGTGCTTGGGGAAAAGGGTGTAATCGCCATCGTGGGCGCGCCGGTAGCGATCTCTCCTGACGGCACAATCTCGGTCAATGGAGCCATAGCGGGCCGCCTTAAGATGGTGGAATTCCCCGCAGCGGAAAACCTCGAAAGCGTAGGCAATAACAACTACTCCGCGCCTGCCGGCACCGCCCTGCCCGCGACTCACACGACTCTCGAGCAAGGGGCGCTTGAGAGTTCTAATGTGAACGCCATAACCAGCGTGGTCGAAATGATCAGTGCGCAGCGCGAGGCGGAGACCATGCGTCGCGTGCTCACCATGTTCAACAACGATATGGATAAGACCGCTGCCGAGGACTTGCCACGCGTCGGCTGAAGCTGACTGAAAGGGAATTTAATCATGTTTCGTGCACTGTATACGGCGGCCAGCGGTATGACGGGCCAGCAACTTAACCTCGACAACATTGCCAACAACCTCGCGAACTCCAGCACCGCCGGCTTCCAGCAGCGACGCGTCCAGTTCTCCGACCTGCTCTATCAGAACGAGATCATGCCCGGCTCGGCCGCCACGCAGCAGACGACGGTCGTGGCCGGCTTGCAGGTGGGTCTGGGTACGCGCCCGGCTGCCACTGAGGTGATTCAGACTCAGGGAGACTTTGCGACCACTGGCAATCCCCTCGATCTCGCCATCGAGGGTGGAGGCTTTTTTCAGGTCCTGCTGCCCAATGGGGAGACGGGATATACCCGAGCGGGATCTTTCCATGTAGACGCGCAGGGCGCGATGGTTACTGCCGACGGCAACCCCCTTCAACCAGCTGTGACCATTCCTGCCGACGCGACTAACGTAACGATAGGCAGTGATGGGACTGTCAGCGTGACCCAACCCGGTCAGACGCAGGCATCGCAGGTGGGCAGTATTCAGACTGCCCTCTTCGTAAACCCCGGCGGGTTGAACAGTGTTGGCAACAACGTCTATCTCGCCACGACGGCGTCCGGAGATGCGATCGTCGGCTCCCCCGGCGGCGCCGAGGGCCTGGGAGCGCTGCAGCAGGGCATGCTTGAGCAGTCGAATGTGAGCGTGGTTGACCAGTTCGTCCAGATGATCCTTGCACAGCGGTCTTATGAATCGAATTCGCGCGTCGTCAAGGCGGCCGATGAAATGCTTCAGCAGCTCAATCAGCTGGTGCAGTAGGAGAATTGGTGGAGCGAGCAATCTCGAAGTTCTCGGCTATGGACGGATCGCCTTCGGATAGGCCGGCCTCGCTTCACGTAGTGCCATTGCGTTCCGCGCAACGCTTTGTCAATCTGTCTGCAATCACCACTGCCATGCTTGCTTTTCTATGGAGCGCAATTGGCAACGCGGCGCGACCACCGGTCCCCGGAGTATTTGTTCTTCGCACAGCGGAAGTGGTCGCGGCGATGAGCACGCGTGGCGTGGTCATACAAGACCCGCAGGTGACGATGCTCGCCAGGGTCGTCGCGTCCAGTGATCATGCTGTCCTCGAAGTGGCCTCCTTGACCCGTTGGGATAATTTTACGGACAAGGCCGAACTGATCTGTCATTCCGCTGCCGAATGTCTGCCGTTTTATGTGTTCCTCAGGTGGTCAAACAAAGAGTCTGCTACGTCCGCGCTTCAGGCTTATCGTTCTGTAGGATGTAGCCCAGCTTGTCCCGCTGCCCTCGGTGTCCCTGCCGACCAATCGGCGGCGACCGATTGGACTAATAGCGGCGACCACCCGGGTAGCCGTGACCCCGAACATCTTTCGATCAAACGTCAACTTGCGAGCCGTCGCCTCGCACTGCCTGTGGTAACCATTCAGGCTGGGGCTCACTCTATGCTCCTGATCGACGAAGGCGGTTTGCACATACGCGTACCGGTCACATGCCTCGAAAACGGCCGGCCCGGAAAGACCATCCGCGTCGAAGCCCGTGATAAAAAACAAACTTATCTCGCCGAAGTGCTCACGGACAATTCCCTCAAGGGAACACTTCGATGAAGACTGCGATGAAAAGTCCAAAGTGCAGACAAGCCGATATGCTCGGGGCGTTCGTCCGTGGCGGGTTCGTCTTGGCGTTTGCGATGGCTCTTTGCATGGTCCCGCCCATTGCAAGTGCCAAAAGACTTACGAGACCACCGGTGAAGACCGCGCAGGAATTGAGGTCGGACTACATTTCTCGGTTACAGCAGTTGAACGTGCCGGCATCGGACGCTCATACCCTTGGGAGCCTCTGGTCTCCAAGCAGCGCGCTTGGCGATCTCTCCGAAGATTACAAAGCGCACCAGGTCAACGACACCATCACGATCCAGATATCTGTACAGACGACGGCAGCACAGTCGGGGACCCTCGACAGCCAGCGAACGTTTTCAGCCGACGCCAGCATCACCGGCGTCGTCGGTGGCCTTTCGACGGCCGGAACCAGTCCCCTCGTATCGGCTAAATCCGCGTCAGCGCTGAAAGGGCAGGGACAGACTGCAACGAAGACCACGTTCGCCACCAGCCTCACCGGCCAGGTGATCGCGGTGCTGCCCAATGGCAATCTCGTCGTCGAGGCCGAGCGTCAGATCTTCATGAATAGCCAGCATGAAAACGTAATTGTTCGTGGCGTCGTGCGGCCCGGGGACATTGCCCCCAACAACACAGTGCAATCCACCGCGCTCAGCAACCTTGAGATTGAGATGAAGGGAAAGGGAATCATCTCCGACAGCGTTCGTCCGCCAAACTTTATTACGAGGGCCATCCTGTGGCTGTTCGGGTTTTGATGATGTCTTCCCATCTCGCGACCGGGCTCGGGCGGGCCGGCAGACCACTTCGAGTGGCGCGGGCAGCTTCTCTTGGCGCGCTTGTTGGGGCTTTTCTGCTGCTCGCTATGTCGCTCTACGCGACGGAGCCAGATCGCAGAGTGATGCTTCGAGACATCACCGAGGTCGAAGGAATTCGCGACAATCAACTGGTTGGGTACGGGCTCGTGACCGGGCTTCGAGGCACAGGGGACCGTCAGCAAACATTCTTCACCGTGCAGACTCTGGCCAATGCCATGCAGCGAATGGGCGTGCAGATCTCTCCCGGCGCAGTTGTCGTCAAGAATGTCGCAGCAGTCTTTGTAACTGCCTCGCTGCCCGCATTCGCCCGCCCCGGCATGAAGATGGACATTACCGTCTCGTCGATCGGTGACTCGAAGAGCATTGAGGGCGGCGTACTCCTGTTGACCTCGCTGCGTGCGGCTGATGGACGGGTCTATGCAGTGGCGCAGGGGCCGCTCACGCTCGGCGGCTATTCTGAGGGGGCGGGCGGCTCGGGAAGCTCGAAGTCGCTCAACCATCCTACCGTCGGTCGCATTCCGGAAGGCGCGATTGTTGAGCGCGAGTCCGCCGTCGATCTCAGCCGCTTCAAGACCGTCTCGCTGCTCTTGAGGAACGCGGACTTCACCGCCGCGCGAGACATTGCCGACGTGATCAACAAGGACTTCAAACACTCGGTTGCAGTGGCAGTCGACAGCCGGCGCATCGATGTAGACGTTGCCCAGAGCGGTATGGGCACCGTGCCTATTCTCATCTCGCGCGTGCAAAATCTTTCGATCGACTTCCACTCTCCGGCCAAAGTGATCATCGATGAGCGTACTGGAACGATCGTGATGGGCGGCGATGTAAAGCTTTCCCCGGTCTCCGTATTTCATGGCAGCCTGACCATCGAGGTCGAGACTACGCATCTCGTGTCCCAGCCCGCCCCCTTAAGCACCGGCAAGACCGTCACCACCACCGAAACCAACATTGGGGTAAAGGATTCACCCGCGCAATCGATCCAGCTTGAGGCTGGGGCTGACGTAAACGAATTGATCAAGGGGCTTCATGCCATAGGCGCGACCTCGCACGACATTGTTTCGATCCTGCAAGCGATCAAGGCAGCGGGCGGGTTGCAGGCAGATCTGGAGGTCATCTAAATGGCAGACCAAATCGGATTGAACGGAGTTCCCGGGACTACGGCGAGCTCCGCATTAGATCGCCAGACGAACATGCTGCTTAGCCGGCTTGCCAAGGGAGCGACCCCGGGCGATCGCATTCCCGGAGCTTCCTCAGAGTCCGGGGCGAGCAAGAGCCTATCCACAGACGGGAAGGTTAGTGAAGAGAATCGCAAGATCGAGAAGTCGTCCCGGGACTTTGAATCGATCCTGCTTGGCACCTGGCTGCAACAGGCGGAGCAGAGTTTTGCGCAGGTCCCGGGCGGCGATGGCGAAGACGAAGACGCAGACCCCGGCAAGGGCCAGTTGCAGGAGATGTCGGTGCAATCGCTGGCCGGAGCGCTGACAGCTTCGGGTGGAATTGGCCTGGCGAAAATGATCGCCGCGCAATTAGAGAAGAGCGAACTGGCACAAGCGAGCAAGGTCGACCCAGCCGGCCGCGCCCTAGATGCACCCGCTGCCCCTTCACCGGGCCACCACACCTTCAGGCCGATGGACCACCCGCGTTGACTTCGATTGAACAAACTTCGCAGACAGCCGATAGACGCTACGTTCGATAAAGAGGTTAATGAAGATGAGAATCGACGCCAACATCGCAGCACTTAGCCAGCTGCCCGCAGAGCAAGACGCAAAAAAGGTCCGGAGCGACGCATCGAGCACCAATTTGTCGTCTTCAGCAGCAACGCCCCAGAGTGCGCCGGCCCTCCACTCCGAGGATACGGCAACTCTGTCTTCCGCCGCGCTGACGCGGAGTTCGCTCGCATCCAGGGCCCTGCAGTCGCCTCCAATCCGTCAGGACAAAGTCGACGTGCTGGCCCAGGCGCTTCATAGTGGGCAGTACGAGTTAAGTCCTGGCAGCATCGCCGCTGCCATCGTCGCAGACCGGACCAGATGAGTTCGCCGAGATCCGTGGCGGAGAGGCGCGCCGCAGCGACAGGCCCGGCAACTTTCCGTTCCGCGAATTCCCGGTCAACAAGTCCGGGTGCGGTAGTTGCCGACGTTACTCCGGTCGATGGTTTCGCGGAAGAGTATCTCAAAGGACTACAGTCTCTCGCCGCTGAGTTAGAAACAGCCATTACTGCGATCGCAGCCAACGACCTCGCCGAGCTTGAGGAGACAGTGAGGCGTCAGGAGGTCCTCTGCGTGACTCTCGCCGGACTCTCCGGGTTACGAGGAGCGGTCCGAAGATTGCCTTTGGAACCTAGCGCCGAGCACAGGAGCGCAAAGAAAAAGACAGCTTCGCTCACCGATGAAATCACCGCGACCGTGTTTGCCCTTGACCATCTGAGCCGCTGTTACAAGGCGCTGCTGCAGCACTCGGGACGTTCGTTTCAGTTGCTCAACAAACTCTGTGGTACTTATACCGGCCAGACGTACAACGCGTTGCACCCTCAAAGGCATGCAGGCAGGCCTCAAGCTGGCGGCTCAAATTACAAGAACTGGGATTGCGAGATTTAATCATGCCAGGACTCGACACTTCACTATCGATCGGCGTGCAGTCGCTGCTGGCACAGGAAGGCGCACTGCAGATAACCAATAACAACATTGCGAATGCCAACACCCCGGGCTACTCTCGCGAGATAGTCGACTTTGAACAGGTCGGGCCGAACGGGACCGGAGGCGGTGCCCTGGGCAACGGAGTCGTTCTTCAGGGTTATCAGAGCATCCGCGACGAGCTGTTGCAGTTACGCATCGGACAGCAAACGTCGGATCAGGGTAGCGCGAACGCGCAACTCAACTCGCTGTCACAAGTGCAGCCGGCTTTTATACCCTCTACTATCGACGTCGGCACTCAGATGTCAAATTTCTTTGCCAGCGTTTCCGCACTTTCCACCAATCCCTCTGACAGTACAGCCCGTCAGGCAGTGCTTTCCGCCGGGCAAAATCTCGCCACCTCCTTTCACACCACTGCGGGCAGCCTGACTCGGCAGCAGACAAGTCTCGACTCGCAGGTGCAGCAGGATGTATCGCAGGTCAACAACCTCAGCTCGCAGATTGCCGCCGTCAGCAGGCAAATTGCTCAGGCGAAGGGAACGGGCCAAAATACGGGAACGCTGCAAGACCAGCAGGACCAGCTCGTACTTAGCTTGTCGAAGCTCACCGACGTCTCAGTCACTCACACAGAGTCGGGCGATACGGTGACGACGGGTAACGGAACGGCGTTGGTGTCTGGTGGTCAAAGCCTCCAGCTAAAGACGACGACAGGCAGCAATGGATTTCAGCACGTTCTGGACTCGAATGGGAACGACGTCACTACTTCGATCAAAGGCGGCGATCTTGGCGGGAGCATTCAGACCCGCGACCAGACTATAGCCGGCCTCTTAACTAACCTTGATACTCTCGCTAGCCAATTTGCTGGCGCTATTAACACCGCCCAGTCCAAAGGATTCGACCTAAACGGCGCTCCCGGGCAGCCCCTATTTACAGTCCCTGGCGTTGTTGCGGGCTCCGCGGCTGGGATCACGATGTCTGCCACCAGCCCGAATGCAGTCGCGGCCAGTTCGGATGGCACTGCTGGGAGCAACGGAAATCTTGTAAACCTCCTTGGAGTTCAGACCGCCAATTTGCCTGCGGGGCAGAATCCGACCAATGCCTATGCGGCCATCGTCTTTCAAGTGGGAACGGCCGCCGCCGACGCTCAGGCTAACTCCACTGCTACGAGCGCGAGCCTGCTCCAACTTACAAACCAAAGAAACGCCGTATCGGGTGTCTCTGTCGACGAGGAGTCGACCAATCTTATTCGCTATCAGCAAGCCTACGAGGCTGCCGCGAGGGTGATCACTACGGTCCAAACCCTCATTGGCGTCACCCTTGCAATGGGCACTGCGGCAGCAGCTTAGTTTAGCGAGGGCTTACTACATAGCCTTCGAGTGATTGAATCAAGAAGGATACGGCGATGCGAGTTACAACCCTGGTCAACGATGTGCTGAGTGGCGTTCAGCAGAGCGAACAGTCACTGCAGATTGCCTTGGAGCAGCTTTCCTCGGGGAAGAGAGTCAATCAGCCATCCGACGACCCTTCCGCGTCGGCGGAAATGGTGCAGAACCTCTCGCAATCAGCGAACGTCGATCAGTACACAAAGAACGTCTCGTCGCTCCTCTCCGAAACGCAGACTGCGGACTCGTCGCTCTATTCCGTTGTGACGTTACTCACCCAGGCGATTACCGTTGGCACCCAAGGTGCAAACGGTGCCCTTACTACCGCCAATAAGCAGGCGCTCGCAACCCAGGTACAGGCAATCCTTGGAAACGTTGTTTCGCAGGCAAACTCCTCATATCGTGGTTCGTACCTCTTTGGCGGAACGGCTTCCAGTGCAGCGCCTTACACTGCCGCTGTCGGTGCTCCAAGCGGGTATCAATATAACGGAAATAGCAATGTCAACACCGTTCAGATCGGCGATTCACTCTCCACACCGACTAACATTCCCGGCAACCAGATCTTCAGCCAACCTGGCTCCGACGTTCTCGCCGCTCTCAGCGGACTGGTAAGCGCGCTGCAGACCGGGACTACGCCGCAGATCGTGGCGGCCACCGCAGCGATCACTACAGCTTCAACTTACGTAGGTCAGGAAAGAGTCGCGCTCGGAAATATCTCGAGCCAGCTTACCTCTCAGGAAAGCTATCTTTCGCAGGAAACACTGACCCTGGCGACCCAGCAAAACTCCTTGGTGGGAATAGATGTCTCCATCGCCGCTACCAACCTTTCGGAAGCGGAAATAAGTCACAGCGCGGTCCTTACCGCCGCTGCGAAGGTCCTTCCCAATACTTTGCTCGACTATCTCAAGTAGAAGCGATAATTCACGTGAACACGCTTAGGCTTGTTTCACCCCGCACCTTTCCTGTTGCGCAGAAGCCACGACCTCGTTGCCGGTAGCGGGCAAATTATCCGAAGGTAATAGATTGGCTCGTCTGAAGCCAATCTATGACGTTTCTCGTTCTTCTGAGCGTTCCCGCCGTTCGTGCTCAACCGTCAATTGCCAAGTGACCCCAGGTACACCAAGGGCTTGATCACGCTTTTGCTGTTGACCAAAACCTGGCAGCTCTTTCGGTTCCCCCGTTCGTCACCTGACTGCCTAGATAGTCCTGAACGAAACCTCGCCTTCGTCGATAGGTTGTCTGTCCAAAAGGCCTATCTCTCAAAGAGAGAAAGCCGGCCACCAGGCGCAGCCTGGGTACCCGGAGCGGGCGCAAATTGGCATTCAAAGGAGATCTAAATGTCACTTACAATCTTGAACAATATTTCCTCGCTCACGGCAGAGAACTCGCTGTCTAACACTCAGATGGGCCTTCAGAAGACCCTTACTCAGCTCTCTACCGGTATGAAGATTTCTTCCGGTGCAGACGATGCCGCGGGTCTGTCGATCGCGAATGCTCTGCAGTCCAACATCGCCGCGCTGACTCAGTCTGAGCAGAACGCTAGCAATGGCGTCGGCATGTTGCAGACCACTGACGGTGCGCTTTCACAGGTCACCACGCTGCTCAACCGCGCTGTTACGCTCGCAACGGAAGGTTCCTCCAGCAACATCACCGCCGGGCAGTCCACCGCGATCAACACCGAGTTTCAGTCCATCTTGACTGAAATCAATCAGATCGGCTCGGCCACCAACTTCAACGGTCAGAACGTTTTCAGCTCAAACACGCCGACGACCTTCACGTCCACCCAGGGCTCGCTAGCCTCGTCAACGGCGCTGACAACCGGTTCAATCACGTCGATTACCGATAGCACCACTGGCGGCACGTTCATCTTCAAGGCAGCGGCCGGCAACACGGTCGCAACCCTGACCGCCGCTGTAGCGGCAGCCGTAACGGCGGGCACCCTCAGCGCCGGTACGACTGCAGCCGTAAGTGGAGGCTTTCTTGTGGTCGGGCCGAACACTGGCGCGACTGGCATCTCCGTCACTTCGAACGATGCTGTGCTCGGCTTGATGAATCCATCCGGCGGAAGCACGACCAACACGGTTTACATCGGTGACGGGACCACGACTGGTTCGGCGAATACCACCATCACCACTGCCATCAATCCCCTGAGCACCACGCAATACGGCCTCAGCTCGAGCGTTCTTACCAGCAACGCGGCTTCGATTACGGCGCTCGGCGTAATCAATGCTGCCGTAACCGCAGTAGCTGCACAGCGCGGTGTTATCGGTGCCTCGGTAAACCGGCTGCAGGCTGCGAGCAACGTCATGTCCAGCCAGGTCGAGAATCTGCAGAGCGCGACTAACAGCGTTCTCAATGCTGACATTGGCAAGACTGTGGCCAACATGAGCCAGTTCAACATCCTGCAATCGACAGGCATGGCGGCCCTTCAACAGGCCAACCAGGCACAGCAGGCTGTTTTGAAACTGCTTCAGTAGAAACTCGTATAGCCGGAGGGGGAGCTAAACCGCTCCGCTTCCGGCTGTATGTACTTCCCCAACCCGCATCACCTATTCCACGTCGCACACGCATCGGGCCGAACGGTTCGATAACCAGGTGAACTCATGAGTTCCGTCTCAGGCATCAACTCGCTGTTGTCGTCTGCAACACCCGCGACGACCACTCCCAGCGTCAATATCAGCTCTCTTCTTGCCGCGGCCGCAGGCGCCACGACTCCAGGCATCGATGTAAACGCTGCCGTCGCCGCAGCCATTTATGCAGACCGCGCGACCGAACGTGCATGGCAATCACAGCAGGCCACACTCACAGCGCAGTCGACCGCACTTACCCAGATGAATGGGGCCGCGACTACGCTGGGTACCGATATGCAGGCGTTGAACTCCCTGAGCGGGCCGCTCTCAGCTCGCTCTGTAACTTCCTCTAACCCGAATGACGTTACCGCCACGGCGGCTTCCGGTACGGCTGTCGGCAATCACATCATAGTGGTCGGCAATCTGGCAGCTACGGCTTCGTGGTACTCCGACGAAGTTGCCAACCCCACCTCGGCCCTTCCAACGGAATCATTCACGATCACCACCGCCGCCGGCCCGTCGGCCACCATAGCCCTCGGCAGTGGTGTCAATACACTTAGTGCGCTGGCGACCAATATCAATGGCCTGGGACTCGGTGTCACCGCCACGGTCGTCAACGACGCAATTGGCTCACGGCTCGCGATCGTCAGCAATAGTCCGGGCGGCGCAGCAGACTTCTCCGTTACATCCGCTCCTACAACTACCACCGCGTGGTCGTCTCCGTCCGTTCCGAGCAGCACCGCGTCTCTCTCGGCAGGCGGCTTTACCCTGACCACCGGCGGCGTTCCAACGAGTATCACCATCACTTCCGGAGAAACTCTAACTCAGGTTGCTGCTGATGTGAATGGCCAGGGGCTTGGCGTAACCGCCAGTGTTGTCTCAGACCCGCTCGGTTTTCACCTGGCGATCGCGAGTAGTAACGGAACAACGCCGTTCACTATGAGCATGCCTACGTTCGGTTTCTCCCAGGCTGCTGTCGGAGTCAATGCCGCCCTCACAGTGGATGGCATTCCAATCAGCAGCGCCAGCAATACTGTGACCGGGGCACTTCCGGGAGTGACCCTCAATCTGCTGAATCAGACTTCGGGCGCGCAGGTGAATCTTGTCCTCGGGACGGACACCCGCCAGATCTCCAATGCCGTTCAGTCGTTTGTGACCGACTATAACAGCGCCATACAACTCGTGAATGCGCAATTTAGTTTCACCCCCGCTAGTGGAGGCCAGGGCGTTCTTGGCGGCGATTCAACCGTCAGGGACCTCCAGGATTCTTTGCTCGGGGCCATGAGTTATACCGCGTCAAATGGCCCGACCTCGGTCACATCTCTCAGTGACCTAGGCATATCCGTCAACCATGACGGCACGCTGGCTCTCGATCAAACAGCTCTGGCAAATGCCGTGACCAATAGCGCGAGCGACGTTCAGTCTTTCTTCCAGGGCCCCTCATTGAACGGGTTTGCAAACACACTGAACACTCAGCTTGATAATCTGACCAATCCTACAACTGGAGCATTCACGGTGGACCTATCAAGCAATAAGAATTCCTATCAGGACATTGCCACTCACATCAGCGACTTCGAATCAATCTACATCTCTCGCCAGCAGGCGAGTTTGACTGCGATGTACAGTGCGGCTGAAATTGCGTTGCAACAACTGCCGACAAAAATGGCCCAGATACAGGCTGAGCTCGGCAATTCACAGGGGAAATAGAAACTAATCATGAGCCATCAAACCGAACTGTCCTACCGAAGAAGTGCCACCGAAGGCGCAACCTGTGTCGGCCTTACCATAGCGCTCTACGATACCCTGGCCGGCGATCTTAAGCGTGCCGCAGTCGCAGAGCGGAGTGGCGATATCGAGAAGAGGACTCGCGAGATCAATCACGGCCTCACGGTTATTGGCTACCTTGAGAGCTGGGTCGACCCGGCGAACGGCCCCGAGTTAGCTCAGAGCCTGAAGGTACTCTACGGCTACTTAAGGGGCAAGATGATGGAAGGTCAATTGAAACGTTCCGCCGAAATTCTGGAGGAACAGGTGAGCCTTATCCTCCAGGTAAGAGGATCGTGGCAGCAACTGGAACTGGAAGCCCACCCAAAAGGCCAGAGCGCCAAAACTAGTCCGGCGACGTCGCCATCGAGTGTGGGCGCCCCATCCCCAGAGCGCGCTAGAGGTAGCTGGTCCGCTTAGCTGCCGCTCGCAATGCGGTAACAAAGAGGATATCTGCCTGGCTTGATCGCAAAAAAACTGAAGAAATGAGTTCGCCTTGATTCAGCTGACGCGATTGAATAACTCGATTCTCGGAGTGAACAGCGCCCTGATCAAGTTTGTCGAGGCTGCGCCGGATACTGTAATTACCCTAACAACAGGAGAAAAACTTGTAGTTAGAGAGACCTTTGAAGAAATAAGGGAAAAGACTGTGGAGTATGGTCGTTCGCTCCTGGACAGATCTGATGCGAACGAGAGGGGCTATTGTGGATAAGAGCAGCCTCGGCGGCGCATTACTTGCAGTAAGTGGAATTGGAATCGGACTTGTACTGGAAGGTGGGAAGTTAATCCAGATGATTCAGCCCACTGCCGCTCTGATTGTCTTTGGCGGAACAATCGGGGCTGTGATGATCCAATTCCCACTAGCAACCATCATTGAGGCGGCCAAGCAACTGCGCAACGTGTTCACCTATAAAGAATCTACTTCGTCTCAATTGGTAAGCGATCTTATAAGACTCGCGCAAAAGGCGCGTAAAGATGGTCTGCTTTCCCTGGATGCAGATCTGGAAGCAGTCGCAGACCCCTTCATGAAGAAGAGCCTTATGCTCGCGATTGACGGGACGGAGCCCGATGAATTACGCGATTTGATGAGCCAGGAGCTTTTACTGCTTGCAGAAAGAGAAGAGCAGGTGCCGAAGGTATTTGAAGCGGCGGGCGGCTTCGCACCTACCATCGGGATCATTGGTGCCGTGCTCGGTCTGATCCAGGTTATGCAGCGACTAGAAAATATCAATGAGGTAGGAAAAGGGATCGCCGTCGCATTTGTAGCTACGATTTATGGTGTCGGCTCTGCCAACATTCTCTTTTTGCCCGCTGCGGGTAAGCTAAAAATTCGACTCCGTGAACGGCAACAGATCAGAGAGATGACGCTGGAGGCTGTAGCTTCGATTCTCGAGGGCATCAACCCTCGAGCACTGGAAAGCAAGCTTGGTGGTTACATCGAGCACGGTGTCGAGGTGCAACTGCAGCGGCCGGTGTACCAATGAGAGAGCGTCGTTCCTCCCGGCCAGCGGCCGTCGTTTCCCATGAGCGGTGGTTGGTTTCATATGCCGACTTCGTGACTCTCCTTTTCGCATTCTTCGTCGTGATGTTTGCTTCTTCCCGCCATGATGTTCGATCGATCAGCAAGGTGTCCAAGGCCATCGAAGGCGGCTTCGAAGCGATGAGCGCAAATCCTAGCTCACAACTACCGTCTCCTTTTCCAACGTCCCAAAAGAAGGCACCCGCAGGCTTACCATCTACGCAATCACAAATAGTGGCCCATCAGGGGCCCCCCATCGACATGGCTGCGCTCCAGCAGCAACTCAAAGCAGCTCTCGGAAATGAGATCGCGCATAACGAGGTCGTGATAAGGGCCACCCCCGAGGGCTTCGTGATCAGCTTGAGAGAGCTGGGCTTCTTCAACAGTGGAGAGGCAGTATTGTTGCCTGGTGCAGCGGGAAAAATAAAACGTATTGCAGACATTCTCATGCAGCACGGATTAGAACTTAGCGTGCAGGGTCATTCCGATAATGTTCCGATTCACACCGCAGCATTCAAATCGAATTGGGAGTTATCGACGGCTCGAGCTATGGCAGTCTTGTCCCTTCTGGTCGAAGAGTCAGGCTTTAATCCGCAAAAAATATCTGTAGCAGGCTACGGGCAATATAGGCCGCTGGGACCGAACGACTCAGCGGAAGGCCGACGTATGAACCGCCGGGTAGATCTCGTGGTCATCGGACTCACGCCTGCCCCGGTCGGCCCGACGTAGAATAGCAGTTCGGCAGTCAGCCCCGGCCTCACTGCGTTTGGCTTAAATGATTGCGCCATAAGCACTTCGTCTTCTTTTCCGCCTAAAGTCCAAGCCTGAGAAACTATCTCCGCGCTGCTAAGTCGAAGTAAGTGTGCGACAGGATTGATGGGGCACTTCTGGCTCTCAGGTTTGAACCGGCGAGAAACCTCACTGTGCCCTCCGTTGGGATATCGGCTAATGACTGCGAGCCGGGCCTAACTCCTTGCTGCGCAATGGGAAGGTCCCGCCTCGTTTTTAGCAGCATCATCGTCTTCCCGCCCCTCCCGAGCCGATGTTCGGGAGCTGTCTCCGTCTGTGGGGCCGTCTGCGGCAGCAGCATCGACATAAGGATCTTCGCACAAACCAACGTGGACCTTAACGGTCACCACTCTTCTTACCGCCTCGTCTACCCCAGGGGCCTGGACCGACTCGAGCAGGTGTGCAAGCAATGCCGTCCGCAATCAGACGTCTACGCTCGTATCAAAGCCATCGCCGCAGCTTCAGGAAAGTCAGAAACAATCTTGTGGATAGTAGCCACTCTTGGGATAACGTTTCTGTAACTTTGCCTTAATTATCAGTATCCGAGAGATCCAGAAGGCACGCTGCAGAGATCGCCGACAGTAGGCACAGTCACGTGCTCGCAAGCTGATCGCCAGTATAGCGCCGGGCTCATGAGTAGAGTCGGCTGCATCCTGTGTAGGCGATCTCAACAAATGTTTGAGGGTATAGCATCCCTTGTGCAATCAATGCCTTATCGCTACCTCTTTTTAGAGTTACAAGGGAAGTCTACACGCGACTGTTAACTGAAGTTAGCCGCTACCATACGGAGAAGATACAAAAAGCCAGTGCTACAGAGCTTGACTATTTGCATCTGTGACGTTCCCAGAGTACCCTGGCGTCCGCTCGCGCTTATACCCCAAAAAAAAACTCAAGTTTAACTTGACTGCTCAAATCCTGGATGATACATTCCCGCTTACCCAGATTATTAGCTTGGTTGAGTACCTGAAATACCTTACTTAGCTCGGTGCACCAATATCCGAAAAGAGCGCGCGGAGTGAGATACGAGATAATCATTCATCGTATTGGCTGCGGCTATCTAAACCCAAGACACTGAAAATCCTTAGCGACCACGCTGATCATCAGGGAGGAAGTATGAAAGTAACCAAAATTGGTAGAACGCCTGCCGCTGCTGCACGTGGGCGCCGTCTCATTCTGCTAACTGCAGCAGCCATATGCATGACATGTGCGAGTTCCTACGCGCAGACTGTCCTCGGGAGCCCAGGTGCTGGCTTTCAAACCTGGACTGCGGCAGACCTGAACAACAATGGCGCCCCGTTCTGGGATTGGCCCACGGTAAGTTTTGGAAGCTACAGTGGTAATGCAGATAGTAAGAACGTGGGATTTTGCCTGACCAGCACCGGCGACTGCGTGGGTATAGGATCAGCCATATTTGCACCCGGAGCCCTGCCCTATTGGGGAATGCCCTATGACCCGGTCAATGATGTCAACGGAGCGATAGACCCGAAGGTTTACTTCGTAAGTAACAACAGCCGAACTTTAAAAGCCACACTGTGGCTCAACTTAGCGACTAATACGGTAGAGATCAACGAGTTTGGCTGGTTCGCTACCGATGCCACGGGAACAGTACTCGGGCCTAGACACATTCTCTTCAAAGGCGGTGGAGTTCCACCGGGAACTTTGACTCCTGACCCGGTTGGAAAGACGGTCTCATTCACACCGACTCAGTACTTTGGCTATTACTTCAATGATGTAAGCGAGGGTGGGTGCAGCGTCTACACAATCGCCAACTTTACTGACTCGATCGACTGTTCGGGGCATAATATGGTGGTCTTCACCACAAATCCCGTCTCCACGGATGCGTCATTTTGGATCGCTGGTGAAGACCCGCCCAACTGTTATGACGGAGATTGCAACCTTACCCTCGTTCAAGTCACTCCCGTTCGCACAACCTTAAAACCCGGCCCGGGAATAAAGTCCGCTCCTGAATTTGAGAAGTAATACCATTTTGTGAGAGAACCCGGCTCTGCGCGAGCGCAAGGCCGGAGACATCCGGTACGATCCAGCGGGGCCGAAGCTTCAGATCGCGCCCCCGCCGGGTCGATGTGATCCGTCTGCCTTGCAACTGAAGTCGTCCCGAGACGAGGTGGTGCGTTAGGTCGGACTGATAGCCAGCTCCGCTCCCTGATGCGAGACGCACACCCCCATCGGCCGCTCCTTTCGCTTCACCGGTTGTGACACTGGGACAGCGATTCCCTAAAACAGGCTAACATTCCTCGAGCGGGTGTGGTCACCACAGGCCGGGAGAGGAATTCCATGTGCGGAATGACGTGCCTCAATAAGTGGGCGCGAGTCATTTCTGTGTGCTGCCTGGGATGGGCAGGTGCAGAGGGACAGAATGCTCCTATTCCGCCGGCTATTGCCCACGTCGCGAAAGCTGCGATCGCCGCGTCACCGCAGCCGGACGGGAACTTCGTCGATGTGACCGCAGCTGCGGGGATCCACTTCCTGCATCAGGCTCCTCATACCTCGAGGAAGTATCTGATCGAGACCATGGGATCGGGCGTGGCTCTCTTCGATTGCGATAACGATGGGCGGCTCGATGTCTTCCTCTTGAACGGCGCACCCTTTGCCGATCCGACCGCCAAGGGCACGGTGCCGCAGAAGACGGGCCCGGAGTATTGGAACCGTCTGTATCACCAGAAGAAAGATGGTACGTTCGAAGACATCACCGAGAAGGCCGGCCTGCAAGGCATAGGCTATGGCATGGGAGTGGCTGCCGGCGACTACGACAACGATGGAAACGAAGATCTTTTTGTCACCGCATATGGCGGCAACCGGCTGTATCACAATGACGGCAACTGTAAGTTCACTGACGTGACAGAAAAGGCGGGGGTTGGCGGGAGCGGTTGGTCGACGAGCGCTGCGTGGGTTGACCTTGATCGCCACGGGTTGCTCGATCTGGTAGTGCTGAGATATATCCAATGGGATTGGGATGACCTGCGGTGCGGCGAAACGAATAACCGGGGGTACTGTCATCCCGACCTTTTTCAGCCAATCTCCATGCTGGTTTATCACAACGATGGGAAGGGCCATTTCACCGAAATAGCAGACAAGATCGGGCTGAGCAAGCCGGCCAAGGCCCTGGGGATTGCGATTGCCGACTACGACGGTGACGGATGGCCGGACATCTTTGTGGCCAACGATTCCATGGTGGAATTCCTGTTCCACAACAAGGGAAACGGGACGTTTGAAGAGGTTGGGCTGCCTTCCGAAGTAGCGGTCGACGGGGACGGCAGGACTTACGCGGGCATGGGCGTCGACTTCGCGGACTACGACAACGATGGACGACCTGATCTGATCGTGACCGACCTTGCGAACCAGAAATACGCGCTCTACCACAATGAGGACGGCTCCGATTTCAACTACACCAGCTATCTCTCGGGCGTGGCCGGCATGACGCTGTTGCATTCGGGTTGGAGCGTTCGTTTCTTGGATTATGACAACGACGGGCTAAAGGATCTGTTGATCGCCCAGGGGCACGATCTTGATACCGTTGAGAAGAGCTATCCGCAACTGCGATATCGCGAGCCCATGCTGCTGGCGCGGAATACCGGCAAGCAGTTTGTCGACGTATCTGCGATTTCAGGTGACGTCTTCCACCAGGCCTGGGTGGGCCGCGGCATGGCCATTGGGGATATCTTTAACGATGGTCATATCGATGCGGTTGTGACCACGAATGGCGGACCGGCTTACGTGCTGCGCAATGAGACCCGGACGGCTAACCACTGGCTTACTCTGAAGCTCGTGGGGCACAAGAGCAACCGCGACGGCATCGGCGCAGTGATAAAGATCGTGACTGCCAAGGGGTCCCAATGGGTGACAGTGACTACGGCGGGCGGGTACCTTTCGTCGAGTGATCCTCGCGCGCACTTTGGTTTGGGTGAGGCGACACGGGTGCAGAGTGTCGAGATCAAGTGGCCCAGCGGGATTGTGCAGACACTCAACGACGTGGCCGCGGACCAGATATTGCAGGTGGATGAGGCGGTCCCGCAGACGCCGCCATCTGCGCCCGGAAAACCTGCCGATCTTAAATCTACGGCAGGAAAACTCCAGGCTCACAGTTCTCAAACGGATCAATGACCGGTAACCTGAGGCTCAGATTGCCAGTCGCTAAAAGTTGCGGAGTCGCTGCATTGCTGCTCTTCAACCTGGCAGTGTTGGCGCAGGAATCTGCACCCTTCCTCGACGTGGATCGGGACGCGGCGTTGATGACCGCTGGTAATGCGGAGGCGGCACGCGATGCATTCGAGGCGGCCTTGAGTTCCGACCCCGGCAATCAGCGTGCACAGGATGGAGAGGTAGCCGCGAGCGAGCGGCTGGCGCTCGACCGGCGCGCGGCCGGGGACAAGGACGGCGCTTTACGGGATCTGTTACGCGCTCGGGATTTTGCTCCGCACAGTGGACGACTGCTCTACGACCTCGGCGTGCTCGAGGACGAGATGCTGCTGTTCAAAGACGCTGACAAAACGCTCAACGCCGCCGAGGAGTTTCTGCCTGGCGACACGCGCTTGTTATACGCGTGGGCACGCGTGAAGCTCGACCTCGGGCAACTCGGCCCGGCCGAAGAAAAGATGAAGGCCTACCTGAAGCAGCGGCCCGATGACGCGACTGCTCATTTCGGTCTAGGCCGGATATATCAGCTGAGTTTGCGATTTGATGAAGCTAGACTTGAGTTTAATAAATCAATTGAGTTGCATCCATTGCAGACGGAAGCGTACTACCAGCTTGGGGACATGGCGCTACAGCAAGGTGAGCTCGAAGAAGCCGCCGGAAACTTTGAAAAGACGCTGAGCAGAAACCCGAAGCATGGCGGCGCACTGGCGGAGATGGGTGAAATTTATTTCAAGCAAAAGAAATACGAGAAGGCGGTGGCGTTCTTGACGGCCGCGATCTCAGCTGCGCCTGATTACCAGCCCGGACATTACTTTCTCGGGCTGGCCCTCGGTCGCCTAGGACAAGCAGAAGAATCGCACCGCGAGCTTGACATCGCAACCAGGCTCGCCGACGCAGAACACGGCAAGGCCGCGCATGGGCGGCAACTCGATGATGCGGTGCCGGGGCGATAAAGATGGACCTGGTGCGAGTTATGCGTAGCGGAGTGCGATCAGCTTTCGGAGTGTCCCTGGTCCCGCTTTGTTGTTTAGCCGGATGTGGCGGCGGAGCGACGATGGTTTCCGGGGGAGGAGGCCAAACTCCTGCACCGACGTCTATCTCCCTGACTGCTTTTCCGGGGACCGCGTTGCAGGGCCAGCCGGTGGAACTTCGCGCCACGCTGACTGGGAATGCCCTTGGGACGTCGCCTCCCAGTGGTCGTGTGACGTTCCACTCCGCACAGGCGGCTCTTGGTACGGCAGCGGTAGATCCCTCGGGGGTAGCCGAATTTCGCAGCACGTTGCTGCCCGTGGGCAGCGATGCGATCTCCGCCAGCTATGGTGGAGATCCGAGTTATGCAGGGTCGGCCTCGGCCACTCTTCAGGTCACTATAAATAAGGCGTCGACGTCGACGTATAGCAATCCGCTTAGTCTTGATGTATCAGGAACTCAGCAGGCAGTAAGCTGCGCCGATCCCGCGATCTACAAGCAACAGCTGAATGGGGTTGACACCTGGTATCTCTACTGCACCAGCGACGCCCTTTATACGGGCGACACTACTCCGCATTTCATTAATGTATTTTACTCTGCTGACCTGGTTAATTGGACTTACAGCGGTAATGCATTTGTTGGTCTTCCACCCTGGGCGAACACAGCGGGCGCGGCTCTGTGGGCGCCGGCCATCAAGTATTTCAATGGACAATACTACTTATACTTCACCACGCCGGTAACTACCTTGGCGGGGCAGGGCGCCGCCATCGGAGTTGGAGTAAGCGCGAGCCCTGCGGGCCCATTTGTACATCAGCCCGGCCCAGTCGTAGAGCCTGAGCGGGCCACGAACTGTTGCGGTGGAGCCTATAGATCGACTCTCGATCCAGACGTTATCACTGATGCCTCGGGCCAAAGTTACATTCTGTTTGGCAGCTTTACGGGAGGGATCTATGTTCGGAGGCTCTCCGCCGACGGATTTACGTCGGATATAGCGAGCGAGCAACTTATTGCCGCGGATAGCAGATATGAGGGCGGCAACTGGTGGTTTCACGCGGGCTATTACTATCTACTGGCTTCCTCAACCAATTGCTGTAGCGGCCCTCTGACCGGCTATGGCGTTTTTGCAGGGCGCGCCACCACTCCGCTAGGCCCATATCTCGACGCGCAAGGGATATCCATGACCGCCTTGAATGTCGGGGGAACGCCAGTGCTTCGAATGAATGGCAACAGCGTACTCGGCCCCGGTGGCAACGTGATGTTCACCGACGAGGCTGGGCAGGACTACATGCTCTACCACGGTATAAAGCGGTCGAGCCCTTACTATCCAGGTCAGGTAGGTTATACCGCGCGGCCCGGCTATATCGACGCGGTTGATTGGGTCAACGAATGGCCGGAGGCCCGCGGCGGCTTTGGGCCCTCTGACCAGGATGCTCCGCAACCACTCCCGGCTGCTCAGCCCGGCAGCGCGGCGAGCTATGTAACGTCACTTGCCAATCCGGAAGTTGCCCGAAGCCCTATAGCTACGATGTCCGACGAATTTAGTAGCCCTGTTCTAAGTAGTCAATGGTCTTTTCTTCATGAAAGCCCGAGTTACACCTTGATGAGTGGAACCTATAGTGTGCCCACCGTAAGCATAGATTCCATAGGCGGAATGGCCAGCCTCCCATTGCTGGCCGAGAGCGCGCCGCCGGGTGATTTCATTGTTGAAACAAAGGTGCAGCTAAACCTGCCGTCGGCCGGAGCAGGCGCAGACTATGCGCAGGCTGGCCTCTTACTTTATGGCGATGATTATAACTATGTTCGGCTCGACCTTTACTCTAAGAGCGATACTCGTCAGATTGAGTTCGTCAAGCAGGAGACGGCGGAGGCCGCCGGATACCCCACCTGGGGCGAGACCAGCTTAGGCCCCCCAGACGGAACAACTCCATTCACCGCGTGGCTGCGAGTTACAAAAACCAACGTAAACGGGGAAGAACACTATACCGCCTACAGCAGCCAGGACGGCAGTAACTGGTTCCAGGGCGGGACCTGGGTGCATAGCCTGGGTGCAAGCCTGAAAATCTGCCTCTACGCCGGCAATCGAGGCGGCTATGTCGCCAACTTCGACTACGTGCATGTCTCTACTATTCAGTAGGAAATTAGCCGTGGGCCGACCTTATCGGGCTGAATATCAGTGGACAGGTCCGGTTGCGGGAACGGCGAGCTTGCGCCAGTCCTCGACTGCCTTGGCGTCAGCAGTCTCTTTAGCTTCACGAATGCGGTTGTACTGGACGATTGCGTTCTGCGCCTCAGGAAGGCGTTGCAGCCTGCGGTAAGCGCGGCCAAGTTCGAACCAGGAACGCTTGCCCACTTCTCCGGCCGGGTCGCCGGCGACACTCTTCTGCAGCCAAGGGACGGCTTCGGCATCTCTTCCTTCAGCGGCGAGGGCGCGCCCGAGGTAGTATTCAGCGACCGGCGAACCGGGATAGGCCTTGTTCATGGCGAGCAGCAGGGGAACAGCAGACTTGTTGTCGCCCATTTCGACTTCAGTGCTGTCAAGGTCATACATGGCATTGGGATTCTGCGAACTCAGTTCCAGTTCTTTGGTGTACGCCCGCTGGGCGGCGTCCATCTGGTTAAGTTTTCGATATTCGTCGCCAAGGCCCTCGAAGAGGTCGGGACTGCGCTGCTGTTGCTTTATAGCAGCTTCGTATTCGGTGATCGCCTCGGTGTGGCGGCCTTCATCGGCGAACAACTGCGCCTGCACACGATGGACGTGCCAACTATTCGGGTCCAGCCGCGCCATTCGGGCGTAGCTGTCACGGGCGACAAGGTTATGCGCCCGTCCGCGAGACTCGAGCAGATCGAGGTTGTCGGGATCAAGTGCGAACGCGCGATCGTAGGGGCCGACTGCGCGTTCCGGATGTCCCGCAGCCAGTTCAACGGTGCCGAGCCAGGTGAGCGCCTCGGCATTTTTCGGATGCTGATCGATCTCCTGCTGAAGTTCTGTCCGCGCCTCGTCCTGGCGATTTGCCTGATGCAGGAAGATGCCGAGGAACATGTGCGCACCCTCAAGGGTGGAGTCGAGGCGGATGGCTTCGCGCAGGGAGGCGATCGCGTCGTCGAGCTTGCCCTCTCGTCCGAGGACAAGGCCGAGATCAAGATGAGCGACGGCAAGGTCAGGCGCGAGGCGCAGCGCTTCACGAAAATCGCTCTCCGCTTCGGCGGTGTTACCGGCCCGCATGGCCGCAGCGCCGCGTTGGAAAGCCTGCTCCACGCTCGCGCCCTGGCAGCCAGCCTGGACCGCGGCAGAAATCCAAATGATTATCCAGAAAAACTTCATGCGACAGGATGGCGTGATTCGGTCCACGGAAGTTGATCCTATCGCAGGCTCTTGCGACCTGTCGCCGTTATGACGTGCCGAGGATTTGCGCAATGTAGTAACGTTGTCTCGCAGTTTCGTGATGTATCGCCCTGGAGAAACAGACCCATGAAAATGAGACTAGCCCCCTTATTCGGCTTCGTTGTACTTAGCCTGATAGCCCTGCCTGCGGTTCCTTCGCCGGCGCAGGTCGCCGCAGACCGGTGGAGTGAGCAGAAGGCCAACGCCTGGTACGCAACTCAGCCCTGGCTCGTCGGCTCAGATTACATCACGTCCGATGCGATTAACGAACTGGAGATGTTCCAGGCGGCCACATTCAACCCTGCTCTCAACGATAAGGAACTGGGCATGGCGGAGTCGATCGGCATGAACACGATGCGCGTTTTCCTGCAGGACCAGCTTTGGGAGCAGGATCCGGCGGGGTTCAAGACGCGCCTTGATACGTTTCTCAGCATCGCGGCAAAGCACCACATCAAGCCACTCCTTGTACTGTTCGATTCCTGCTGGGAGACGGACCCGCACCTTGGGCCGCAGCACCCGCCGATCCCGGGGATCCATAATTCAGGTTGGGTGCAGAGTCCTGGCAAGCGCGAACTCCTCGATGTTTCATACGAACCCAGGCTGAAGGCTTACGTCACGGGCGTTGTAGGCGCGTTCGCCAACGATAGCCGCATCCTGGGATGGGACGTCTGGAATGAGCCGGACAACAAGGGCGGTGATCTGGCAGCAGATGAGGCGGCTAAGATTGCTCGGGTGAATGAGTTGCTGCCCCAGGCCTTTGTTTGGGCGCGGTCGGCGCATCCGGCGCAGCCGCTGACCAGCGGGGTTTGGAGAGGTGACTGGTCCGACCCGGCTAAGGAGAGCGAGACCGTAAAAATTCAACTCGCAAATTCCGACGTTATTTCATTTCATAACTATGGCTGGCCTGAAGATTTCGAGGCTCGCATCAAGGAGCTACAGGCGCAACATCGGCCGCTGATTTGCACGGAGTACATGGCCCGCGGCGCGGGCAGCACATTTGACGGCTCCTTGCCCATTGCTAAGAAATACAACGTAGGCGCGATCAACTGGGGCTTCGTCGCCGGCAAGACCCAAACCTATTATCCGTGGGATTCGTGGGACGTGCCCTATGTGCAGCGGCAGCCGACGGTGTGGTTTCACGAGGTGTTTCGCCAGGACGATACGCCTTACCGGCAGCATGAGGTCGATCTGATTCGTCAGCTCACGGGGCGTGGTACGCCTTCAGCAGCTTCGCCAGCGGCTGCTAACTGAGTGACATCTCAGCGTGCCGGCTCGGCGGCCTGTGGCGGGAGGTAGAGAAGCAATGCCCATCGGCGGCGCGGTCAGTGGCCTGCTTCTACTTACGCTCCTGCTGCCCAACTTATTGCTCGCAGAGCAGCCGGCTACTTACGCTTCCGCGCAGCAAGCTTTCGCTCAGAAGAACTACCTCGATGCCGCGCGCCTCTTCAGCAAGGTGGCTTCAGAGGAAGCTGCTTTGCCACCGTTATCGCGCAGCGATGCGCTGCTGATGGAAGCCCGGTGTTTCTTCAGGGCAGGGAAGTCCGCCCAGGCCGAACCGCCTCTGCGAGCCTACCTGGCGGAAAACAGCCGGTCGGCTCCAGCGCTGTATCTGTTGGGTGTGGTGCTACAGAGCGAGAACAAGCCCGGCGACTCGTTGCATGCCTTTACTCAGGCGGCGGCGCTATCCACGCCTCGTGCGGAGGACCTGCGCCTGGTCGCGCTCGACTATGTGCTGCTGAATGACTACGCAGATGCCGTCCGCTGGCTCAAGCGCGCGGTTGCAGACGACACGGCTAATGCGGAAGCCTGGTATGACCTGGGCCGAGCCAACATGCATCAGGGAGACTTCATTGAGTCGGAGCATGATTTCCAGAGGGTGCTGTCCATCAATCCTAACGAGCCGCGTGCGCTGAACAACCTTGGCTTGTCTTACGAAGCGCAAAACCGCACCGGCGAAGCACTTGCAGCTTATACACATGCAGTCGAAGCCCAGAAGAGCTCGCTGCATGCCTCGGAGCAGCCACTTCTCAATCTTGGTGCGCTGCTGAATACGAAGAGCCGCTTCGACGAGGCGGTGGCTGCATTGCAGCAGGCAGTGGCAATGGGCCCCGACTGCTCGCGCTGCCATGAAGAGCTGTCCCGCGCTTTCGCCGGTAAGGGGCAGAGTCCCGAGGCTATAAAGGAGATGGAGCGCGCGGTTGCCTTGGACGCAAATAATGCGGCCCTCCATTACCAGCTGGCCCGGCTCTATCGCAGGGCCGGCATGGCCGATCGTGCCCAACAGGAATTAAAGGTGAGCGCCGACCTCTATGGCAGCCGATCCTCGACGTTGGGGGAAGGGCGGAGCGCATCTCAAAAAGCTGATGACGGCAAGCCCTAGGCTACCTTTTTACCTCGGCAATCATCCCATTTGGCCCTGATTTCGCCCGCAACTATCACATGAACTTTCTCTCGTTCGCGAGTTTGACAGAGGTCCGATGTCTGGGTATAGACTTCCGCCCGTAGGTCAATCAAGCATCGACTGACCGTGAAATAAAACTTGAGTGTGTGACGTTCTCAGAGACAGCAGCCGGGATATTTAGCTGGCTGACAGAGAAAGTGGACGCAAGACAGCAGATTTGGGAGGCCGTTCCGTGAACAAGAATTTCTTTCCCCGGGTCGTCATGGCGGCGATCATCATCGCCCTGTGCAGCATCAGCCAAATGTTAAACGCTCAAACCACGCAAGGCGCGATCGCTGGCAACGTACTTGACTCCAGTGGAGCGGTGGTGCCCAACGCCGCCATCACAGCAAAAAGCGAAGACAGCGGAAACACTTACAATACCGTGTCAACCACCGCAGGCGACTACCGCTTCCCATCTGTTCCCCTCGGGCATTACACCCTTACGACCACCGCGACGGGTTTCAAATCTGTAGTTAATACCGGTGTAGAAGTGCGGGTCGGGTCGACGACCTCCTTTGACATCACTCTGACCGTGGGCGGCACGAGCGAAACTGTCACCGTGCAGTCTGACGCACCCACCATCGAAACCCAAACCAGCGACGTTAGCGGGACCGTTACAGCACGGCAGATCGTCGATTTGCCGTTAGCACTTGGCGGTGTCGGTGCGATGCGTTCGCCGGAGGCGTTTGTGTTCTTAATTCCGGGAACGACTGGACCGGGTTCGGCGAACAGCAGCAACGGCATCTTCCTGAACAAGCTAGGTGGCGGCCAGAATTTCGGCAACGAGATCCTGCTTGATGGCGCCTCGGTGATCCGCACCGAGAATGGTTCATCGTTTGATGAGACGGCGCCCTCCGTTGAGGCGATCTCGGAGTTCAAAGTGACGACCTCGACTCCTGCCGCCGAGTTCGGAAGGACCACCGGGGGCATCGAGAATTTCGTTACCAAGAGCGGCACCAACCGATATCACGGCACCGCTTTCGACATCTTCCGCAATGAGGACTTGAACGCCAACGACTGGTTCAACAACGGGAAGAAGGCTTACCTGATCTCGATCGGTAACCCGTTCAACAATGAACAAACTTACAACCGAAGCCCCGACAAGAAGAACGATTACGGTGGCAGCCTGGGCGGCCCCGTCATCATTCCTCACCTCTATCACGGAAGGGACAAGACTTTCTTTTTCTTTGCGTGGGAGCAGTATCGGCAGACACTTGGCGGGCAATTTACCAGCACGGTTCCAACCACCGCGGAACGTGGCGGCAACTTCCAGGACCGTCTGCTGGGGCCCAACGGCCAAATCAATCCATGCGATGGAAGTCCCATTTTCATCGGTGAGATTTTCGATCCTGCGACGACTCAGACCGTAGGAGGCACGGTCTGCCGCTTGCCATTCGGAACGCCTCCCGCCACTGCCACGTCGCCCATTCCCGCGAACTTCAACGTCATTCCGCAGAGCCGATTCAGCACAGTAGGTTCGGCCATTGCTGCCTTTTATCCGAATCCGACCAGCGGAGGATTGAACGGCAACTATGTTCTAAACTCGTCCTCGCCGGTAACTAACACCACCTACACCATTCGAATCGATGAGACCCTGAATGCCAAAAATAGCATTTTCGGGTCTTACAACACCCGCGAGAACGGCCGCTATAATCCACCCAATCGTGCCTTCACGGGGCCTGCGGACTACAACACTCAACTACAGGATTTCATCACCCATTTCGGGCGCGCTGGATGGGATTATGTGATCTCCCCTAGTTTGCTCAACCACCTCAACCTTGGGTACAACCGCACCTACTCCAATAATGGCTCCTTTGAAGCTTTAAGCGGCATCAACTACGCCAAGCAGCTCGGGATCGCAAATATAACTACGGGGTTGCCGCGTTTCAATCTTGATGGCTATAGCCCCATAAGCCGCAACCAGGATGCCCTGAACGTCGATAACGGCATCCGCGTCAACGACACGGTGAGTTGGCAGAGGGGACGGAATAGCTTCAAGTTTGGCATCGACTACCGTTACCAGCAGTACTCTAGCATTGCCGCAGACGGCGTCAATGGCTACTTCAATTTTACCGTCGCTCAGACCAAGGCCTCACAGACGGGGCCATTTCAGAATGGCACCGGAAATGGGTTTGCCAGCCTCCTGCTCGGAACCGCGGACTTCGGCGGAGCAAGCGTCCCTTTTCATCAGGCACAGTGGCTTCAGGATTACTACGCTGCTTTCTTCCAGGACGACTTCAAAGTATCTAACAACCTTGTGCTTAACCTCGGTATTCGTTACGACCTGGACCGCCCTCGCCGTGAGAAGCATAACGACACCTCCAACTTCAGCGCGACGGCCATTGATCCGAAGAATGGCCTGCCTGGCGCCCTGGTGTTCGCGTCCAACTGCACAGGCTGTAACAAGCGCTGGGCAGACACCTGGAAGAAAGACTTCGCTCCTCGCATCGGCTTCGCCTTTACCCCCTCAAGCATGCAGCAGAAGATGGTTTTACGCGGAGGGTTCGCAATACTGTATGCACCTTTGCAATACAGCGACTTCGGTGGCGATACCCGCACCGGTTACACGGCAAACGTAAGCTTCGGTTCCGACGGCTTCAATCCGGCGTTCAGCATCGACAATGGTTTGCCTGCGTATACCACCGGTATCAATCTTGACCCAGGTCAACTCGACAGTGGAAACGCCAATGCGCCAACTGCCTTCGGGAACTTCATCAAGCCGTCGTACGGACGCCCCGGGATGCTGAACCAATGGAACCTACAGGTCCAGCAGGAGGTGGCGAAAGACCTGATCGTGACCCTCGGCTACATCGGCAGCTCAGGCGCCCATCTGAAATCTCAGGAAGAGAACATCAATAACATTCAGCCCTCCAATTTCATCCGTGGCGACGCATTGACCAGTCATAACCTTGCCGCGAATGGGATTACCCCGCCCTATATGGCATTCAATGGCCAGGTGCAACAAGCGCTGAGGCCCTTCCCGCAATATGCTTTTATCGCGACTGACTGCTGCCTGCAGAACGTCGGCCATTCCTCCTACGACGCGCTGGTTGCCAGCGTCGAACGCCGGTTCGCTCAGGGGCTCAATCTGCAAGCCTCCTACACCTGGTCGAAGACGATCACCAACGCTGACTCCATCATCAATGTCACCAATGGCGTGCAGCAGGAGCAGAACCCCTTCAATTCCAAGAGTCAGAAGTCCCTCTCAAACCAGGACATTCCCCATACCTTTGTGGTCAGCTACCTTTACCAGCTTCCCATCGGTAAGGACCATAAATTTATAAACTCTAATAATTTCCTCACGCGCACCCTGTTGAGCGGCTTTGAAATTGGCGGCGTACAGCGCTACCAGTCCGGCGAACCGTTCACATTCGGTTGCGCAAGCGGCATTCCCGGATGGGACAACTGCATCAGCTTCACCCGCATACCTGGATCATCGATATCGAGCAACGCGCGCAAGAGCGGTCACCTCGATGTATTCCGTCAGTTCAGGAATAACAACCTTCCACCAGGGGTCGCACCTGATCCGAGCATCCAGGCTGGTCCTGATCCGAACATAGACTCGATCTTTAACGGGTTGCTCATGCCCATGACCGCTCCCACTCCTGGCCATCCGTCTGTATCCGACAATCCAGGGTACGCGGCGCTTCAGACCAATCCAGCGTTTATCGATCAGAACACCTTCGACAACCGGCGGCTCCGCGCGATTCAATTCGGCACAGATCAAACTGCCTGCCCCACTTGCGACAACGGCGGCTTCCTCTTCGGGAATGTCCCTCGTGTAACAGGCGAGGCCCGAAACTTCATTTACTTGAATGAGGATTTCAGTATCTTGAAAAGAACACCCATCACAGAGGGTTCAGCCTTCATCCTCAAAATCGAACTGCTGAATGCCTTCAATCGTCACGTATTCGCGACCCCGAGTACCCAACCCTATGACCCGTTCTTCGGCGTTCCAACGGCGACCATCGATGGCCCCAGGAATGTCCAAATCACCGGGCGTATCGAGTTTTAACTCGCAAGAACCAGGGAAGGGAATCGCCGCGTTTTCGTGAAAACCGGGTGAGGCCTCTGGCTTCACCCGGTATTTGTCTCGCTGAGTTGTTGAGTTCGCGGCGCCACCCTACTGGCTCTGATTCGTAAAGAACCGAGACATAAAACCTTAGTATGTCGAAGGCAGTACATTAGAGAGCGTGATCGACCAGAAACTCATCCTCATTACGCTGCTGGTAAAGCTGGGTGTGGCGGCTGCGGTCTCGAGCGCGCTGGCACGATCTCGCGTCTTCCAGAATTTGCTATTTCGCGAGGGCCGAACCGCTGCTCAGACCCTGCAGCTACTCATCTTCATATGCGTTCCGCTCACACTCGGAGTGTGGGTCAGATTCAGCGTCCCAAATTTCCTCGCCGCTGATATAGCCTTTGAAGCCGTAATCATTCTCGGTGTCCTATTGGGTCCCTTCTGGGCCCTGACAGGCGGCGCTATCCTTGCCATGCCCGCAGTCTGGCATCACGAATACATGACGCTGCCATTCAACATCGCGGTCGGCATGATCGCGGGCATTTTCGGCAGATTCGTCGAGCAGGACGAGGTATGGTCCTTCTCGCCTTTCGTAGACCTCAGCATCTACAGGTGGATCAGGCGTAATCTGCGCCAGCCGCGATTTGACCGGCAGATCATCCTTCTTATTCTTATCTTCGGCCTTGAGGTCGCGCGCGAATGGCTTGCGGGCCTATACCCCGGCCGTCTCTTCGCGATCGATCCTGAGGGCTGGGCCATTCAACTCGCGGTTTATGCCTGCGCGGCGATGGTAGTCGGCATACCGCTGAAGATCTGGAACGCCATTCGCGTCGAGCGAAAACTTGAGGAGCAGAAACGGCTGCTGCTCGAGGCCCGTTTCGACGCGCTGCAACGGCAGATCAATCCTCACTTCCTCTTCAACACCCTGAACTCAATCGCCTCGCTCGTGCGCTTCCGTCCCGAGATGGCGCGCGACATGATTGTGCGGCTCGCCAACATACTTCGCTCACTGCTTAAGGAACATGATGCCTTCGTCCCCTTCAGCGATGAGCTGAGCTTTACTGAAGATTACCTGGGTATTGAGGTAGTGCGCTTTGGCGCGGACAAACTTACCGTCGTTAAGGAGATCGATCCGGCAACCCTGGGTCTTTACGTGCCAAGTATGCTGCTGCAGCCACTTATCGAAAACAGCATCAAGCATGGTCTTGAGCCGCGCATCAATGGCGGCACGATCACGCTTCGCAGCAAACTTGATAAGACCAGACTGCTGATCGAGGTCGAAGACGATGGAGTGGGCATGGCCGAGGGCCGGGCGCCGGCCGGCGCGATGCTGCGGCAGGGCAATGGCATCGGCATGCGCAACGTGCGCGAGAGACTTGAAGTGCTGTACGGCGACGCGGCGCGCTTCGAGGTAGAGAGCCGGCCCGGGCGCGGTACGCGCGTCACCCTCGAAATGCCCGTCGTGCAGGACGAGAACGGGGACCTCAGCGTCGCTCAGGCGCCGACCCGCGCCAGCACCCGTTCATAGTAGCGCTCATAAAGCGGAATGATCTGGGTCGAGCAATAACGTTGCTGTGCCGTCTTCCGCGCAGCTCGTCCCATGGCGATCAGCTTCTCGGGATTCAGCAGCAACTCAATTGCCGCATCAGCCATTGGCCCGACCGCGCCGACAGGGAATAGACGCCCATTGACACTGTCTTCAATCAGCTCTGGCACGCCCCCGACCGCCGTCGCTATGCAGGGCACACGGCAGGCCATGCCCTCAAGGGCTGCGAGGCCGAACGACTCAAGTTCGCTAGGCATGATCATGAGATCGGCGAGCGGCAACAGCTCGTTTACGCTCTCCTGCTTGCCTAGAAAATTGATGCGGTCCTGGATGCCTTTACTATGTGCAAGCCACTCCGCCGCGGAACGATCCGGCCCGTCCCCAACCAGCAAAAGCCGCGCCGGAATTCGCTTCACCACGCGGCTAAAGACCTCAACGACATCAACCAGCCTCTTCACAGGCCTAAAGTTCGACAGATGCAGCAGAATCTTTTCTTCGGGCGCAGCGAAGCGAAGACGCTGGGCCTCCCGGTCCGCAATCCTCGGTGAGTAGACATCGCAATTGACAAAGTTGGGGATAACTTCAATCTCATTTTTAATTTCGAACTGCCGCATCGTCTCATTGCGAAGATAGTCGGAGATCGCCGTCACGCCGTCGCTCTGCTCAATCGCAAATCTTGTGATCGGCAGATAAGAGCGATCGATCCCCACCAGCGTGATGTCAGTGCCGTGCAGCGTGGTTACAAACGGCAGGTGGCGGTTGCGCACGGCCAACATCTGCCGCGCCAGCAACGCGCTCACCGAGTGCGGAATCGCGTAATGTACGTGCAGCAAATCGAGGTTGTAATACTCCGCCACCTCTGACATGCGCGTAGCCAGCGCCAGATCGTATGGAGGATATTCGAACAGCGGATAATTTGACACCGGCACTTCGTGGTAAAAAATGCCGCGCTCCCGGCCGGTCAGCCGAAAGGGCTGGGAATACGTAATGAAATGAACTTCGTGTCCCGACGCCGCGAGTTCTATGCCGAGTTCCGTGGCGACTACGCCGCTGCCGCCATACGTCGGGTAACACGTAATGCCGATCTTCATAGATTGTATGTGCGTTGGACGCGCCAGAGGGCCGCTGCGATGCAGGATTGTGTACCCGGAATGTCATATCCTGCACGAGGTCAGCTCTTGGAAATCGATGAGCGTCACGCCTGCATCGGCGACTGCCGTGGGGATTACCTCAAGCAGGGCGGCGTACTCGATCTCGCGTGACTCAAGCAGTCTCGTACGGGCATTTCTCAAATCATCATCGACGTAGCCTGGATGGCAGACCAGTTCCCATGTGCCCTTGGGCATGGCCTGCAACAGGTTGCGAATCGCTACCGCAGTGAGGCTGCCAGTGGCGGCGATTCCCAGGGCGCCGTCGGTCGACGCCATCCCACTGGCGGCGACTGCTTTGAGGAAGTACGCACGTTGACTCCTCAACACCGTAAGTTGGATTCGCCTGAACAGGCTCGCTCCCGGAGCCGTTGCAATGCTCCATGCAGGCTCAAATGGGTTGCGAATGGAACGCACCCCAGAGATCGATGCAGCCCGAAGCAAGGGTCGGAGCACCCGCGGAAAGACGTGAGTATGTTTGTGGGTGTCGACATGAGTTAAGGACAGACCCGTCTCTCTAAGGCGGCCGATCTGAGCGATTGCTTCAGCCTCTATTTCAACTTCGCGAATCCGTCCGCGAAGCAAGTCGAAGGCGAAGTTCGCTAAGGTCGGTCGAAACTTCCCCGGAATTCGTCGATCAAGCAATGACGGTATGTCGGACGGCGGCAGAACCGGAACGCCGTCCACTAGCACCACGTGGCAGCCAACTCCCGGCCCTGCACCTTTCTGGGCCCCGGAGGTCAGAGCCTCAGAAGCAGCCCACCCCAGCGGCGAGGTTGCCATCAAAGTCGCTGAGGTTAGTGCGGACTTCCGGTGAAGGTCGAACACCGCGCGATTGACCCCCTCTGTAAGCCCAAGATCATCCGCGTTGACGATCAGCCGCTTCACTGGAGAAAGTGTAGCAGCGGGACATATTCATCGAAATGATGCTCTTGATTGACTGACAGACTTAATGAAATCTCGATTAAGATTGATCTGGTAAACCGTTCCTATCAGTGAATAGTTCGTCCGTCGGTTTCACATTGCAGAGCTTTACCGAGGGCAGTCATGTTTAGAGCAGGAGTAGAGTTTGCACTTGGACTCGGAGTGGGATGTGTTTTGCTCTATGGCATTTTTCTCTGTGCAAGCTTCGTGTGGTTTGAAATCGATCAGAGGCTCTTCGAGAGGTCCCGGCGCTTACCCGGAGGCCCAAAGCTGATTCATCACGAGAAATCAGCCTCCCATTTTTCCCCGGTAGAGAAGCAAGCATCCACAGATACGGGAGTGAGCGCCCGCTGATCGCCTTCGCCTTGCAGATCTTCGGCACCATGCTGCGCCGTCCTGTTAGAATCATCTTTCTGAGATGGGCGGTTAGCTCAGTTGGTTAGAGCGCCTGCCTTACAAGCAGGATGTCGGGGGTTCGAGTCCCTCACTGCCCACCATGCCTTCTCCTTCTAACTAATATGTTGACTGCTACAAGGGTGAGAAGATACCCTCGTTCGCTGGCGCATAATTTCCGGCATAAACTCCGGGACTAGTTGCTTCCGCTCACCGATGTTCAATATGAAGCGGCTGCCGAGCAGAAGGCGCTGGGGATCTATATGCCGATTTGCAGTCGAAGGGAATTTGTAAAAGCCGGTGCGGCCACGGTCGCCTGCGGCTCAAGCTTCTTCAATTCAACTGCACTATTCGCCTCAGCCCTCGGGCTACCTCTGGGCCTGCAACTTTACTCGGTGCGTGACATGCTGCCTGCGGACTATGTAGGCACGCTAAAAAAGCTGGCGGCCCTGGGATACCGCGAAGTCGAGGCGGCAGGTTTCTTTGGCCACTCGCCGCAAGATGTCCGGCGTGCCATGGATACCGCAGGCCTTGGCTGTGTCAGCGCTCACTACTCCTGGACTGACCTCTCCCGCGACATCGATAAGATCATCGACTTCCATCACCGAATCACAGCGGAGTACATCATCTGCTCCTTCCCCGGTTTCAAGGATCCCTCGCGACTCCCCGATCGCTCCTACGCGGGTCAGGTGCGCTCCTTCACCATGGAGGACTGGCACTGGAACGCAGACCAGTTCAATGGCATAGGTGCGAAGATCAGATCGGCAGGGCTGAAGTTCGGCTATCACAACCACACCATGGAATTTGCGGCGCAGGATGGGGTTGTGCCGTTCGACGAACTGTTGAGG
Source organism: Acidisarcina sp. (assembly GCA_036401395.1). GTDB lineage: Bacteria > Acidobacteriota > Terriglobia > Terriglobales > Acidobacteriaceae > DASWUZ01. Next base: position 4,858 of record DASWUZ010000033.1, on the reverse strand, counting down.
CTCACTGACCCCGGGCTCGTCACTATCGAGATGGACTGCGGCTGGGTTACGGTCGGCGGCGGTGATCCGGTAGCGTATCTGCACAATTACAAGCACCGTATATCCATGCTGCATGTGAAGGATTTCAAGCCTTCCGATAAACCTATGAGCCCCGACAATTCTCCGGTTGCCGCCGAAATGGGTCGCGGTGTCATTGACTTCAAGGCGTTGTTCACTGCCGCGAAAGGGGCCAGCATCAAGCATTGCTTTGTTGAGCAGGAGCAGTACGACATGCCACCCTTTGAAGCGCTTAAAGTAGACGCCGACTACATGAACAACCTCGGGGCCTAGCTCCCACAACCGTCGGCTCCAACCAATCTGAACCGAACGTGGCGAAGCAGCACCCGCGCGGCCTGTCGGATAGATTGAGTGTGCGTATCGCTGTGAATGTGCGAGGCGCGCGAGGAACGCTCCTCATGAAAGAAAAATACTGCTCAAGGTCATGTCTGATAACGTATATTCTGTATAGTCGTTTAATACCGCCTGAGTCGTGCCTTTGGTGCTTCCCGCCCCTCCAAACCCTAATGTTAAGATCGCGAAGTGGAAAACGTACATCTTGGATTTGCTCGATCTGCGCGAACGAAGAGTCCGCCAATCCCAGCGTGTGTCCGCAACTCGCCCACTTCACTTGACCGATTTTTTCCCGAAAACATTCCAGGTGCGCCGAGTAATACGAAATGAGTTCTATCTACCGGCCTTCCACACCTCAGGACGAGGCAGAGATTATTGAACTATTGGCGCGCGCATTCTCGGTGACCTCCGCTGCTCATTTTCTCCAACCCGACCTCTTGCGATGGAAATTTTGGGCGCCATGCGAGGAATGGCCTGAACCTCGATCCTGGGTCGTAGAGCGCAACCGACGGATCGTTGCTCACGGCTGCCTATGGCTGGTGACTGTCCAGAATGGCGAGAAAACTGAGCGTGGCGGTTCGTTGCTCGACTGGGCCTCAGACCCCTCTAGCGCTGGGGCAGGCGTCTATTTAGCGCAGCGCCTCGGAAAAATGTACGACTTTAGTTACTCAGTCGGGGGTTCCCCTATGACCCTGGCGATCCTCCCAAGGCTCGGCTACCGCTTCATTGCCCAGGCAGTTACCTGGTCCCGGCCTCTCCGCCCGTGGAACGATCTGCTCCGAAACCGATCCCTGAATCCCCGTATTGCTGCTCGGTTGGCCCGGGATTTCTGGCGGGCACAGATACCGCCAAGGCGGGTAGGCCCACAGTGGGCCGTCGCGGAGCTCAACCCGAGTTCACCGGATGCCCCTGTACCCACACCCGAGCGCGGACAGGGTTTCGTCGACTTTCTAAATCGCTGCCCGATAGCGCACTGCGTGGGCTTTCATATCCTGAAGTCGGGCCGCAAGGTAGGTTGGTTTTCTCTTGTCGTTGGCCGTGCACAAGCCCGGGTCGCCGGTTTGTGGCTCGAAGAACCGACCGCAGAAAACTGGCGCATCGCACTTAATCTCGCCCAAACCGCAGCTCTGGAGAAGACTAAAGCCTCTGAGTTCCTGGCCCGCTGCTCCACCGAACCAAGCAACATAGGCGCCGCGCAAGCCGGTATGCACATAGCCAAGCGATCGCCGGTACTCTTTCGATTGCGAACTGGCGCGGAACCGCCACCACTGCAATACCACTTTTGCGACAACGATGATGCCTTTCTGAATATTCGCTGAACCTTGACCCAGAAGCGCAAAGACGATTTCGTCGTGCGGTGCCCACAACTTGGGAGGCGCGTTTGGAGCCAGTTCGTACCTGTTCGCCCTTAGACCAACCGCCTGTCCCGCCTTCTTACCAGGTCGATTACCTCCCAACCGGCACAGAAGCCATATGTATGGATCCCGTGCGATTCTCGGTCCCAATCTGCTTCAATTTTGTGGAGCCGCCGAGCCCGGTATGTCTCGGGCGTCAATTCGAGGATCTCGTCTGTATGCAGGCGACGTCCATAACGCTCTCCGCAGTCCTGCACAGGCCGCAGTAACCGTCCGTCAACCTTCACCACGCCACCCCCAGGGCGTGCGTTGCGCACATCGGTTGAAATCGGGTTGACAGGATGGCGCGCCCATTCCCCAGTCAGGCTCTCGGCATGGAATAATGCCCCAAATGCGGCGTGAGTCTTGAGTCTCGACAGTAGGGCCGTGAAGAAATACCAGTGGCCATGATGAAATAACGGGGTCGTATCCACACACAACCCCTCAAAGAGCACTTTCTCCAGCTTCCAGTCGAAAGGAAACCTCGTCGCTCGCCACAACTCGACACGTCCACTTGCTACCGACTCGGGAATCATGAAGATCTCGCCCTCATGATCAAAAACAAACGGATATGACAGATGATAGGCCAGATCAAGGCAGACACTGACCTCACCGAACGTGCCGTCCGGGTTTACCAGCGCACAGCACAGCCTTCCTCGAGCCTCTTTGTAAATGTAATCTTCGAAAAAAATCCAAACGTGCCCCTCATGTTCATAAAGCATCGGGTCGGCATAGTAATGGCCCGCAGGGCACGGCAGCCATCGAAAGTCCGACTTGTCCTTCGGGGTGTCCATGATCAAATTTGGAAAATCGGCGCGCCGAATGCATATACGCCATTCATCCGTTCTTCGTATGCGCCAACGGTTATAACGTGTATTTAATTCCTCTCCTACATGCCGGGTGAGCCACGCCGCCATTTCCCGATTCGTTGGAATGTGCTGGAGTTCGGGCCTGCCGTGGGAAGGCGGACTTGACTGACTCAGCAACGAGTCCCAGCCGGCCTGGTGTAACTCGTTTAGCTTGCGGATGACCATGTGGGTAGATCCCCAAATGGGCTGGAAGAGGTTGCGGCTTGGCGAGACTCCCCGGACGGTTGGAAAAATGGACCTGCACAGGACCACGTTTTCAGCGCCCTCTCGCGTAGAGGCCTGTAGACTGACCTCGCTACATGCCTCATCATGGACCACTTCCCAGAACAGAGTCGGAACACCTGAATTAAGCTCGCTGGCCCCATAGTGATATGTCCAGACGCCGCATCTGGCGATGCCAAGCACCTCTCCGCGCAACGGCCTAAATCCAAAACGAAGCACCACATCAAGATCGAGGCCGCGTAAGGCCGAGATTGCGTCGCCCGGAAATCGGTGCCCCGCCCCCTCCGCAACCGGGCTAACATCAAGCCGGGCACACGCTCCCAACAGGTCACTGCAATCTACAGCCTGGGTTGCGCTGGGGCCATACTCTCGTCGCCGATCATGCTTCTGAAAGTAGTCATAAACTATGGAACGGCGGCCTTTTGGCCTTCGCCACCCACCCAAACTCTCTGAAGCGACCGACGCGGGGTGCGTGGCTTCCTTATTCACGATCACCAGAGCCAGATGCGCAAAATCGGACTTGGCTATATCATTCAACACCTGACGAAAGGCGGCCGCGAGTCTAAAGCTGTCAACCATCACAGCGACAGAGAGGGGCTTCGCCTCAGATTCGGAATGAAAGTAGAGTTCGGAGATCACTGCGAATTACCCGCGCTATTCGGGGATAGCGACAGGCTTTGTCCCTCCGGATATACATCTCAGCGTGCCGCAGGGTAGAGAATTTACCCCGGTCGTCTAATTACCTTAATCCGTTCTTTGTGTCAGTGGATGGGAAAACAATACGTGCCGTGGACGAAAGGGTTACTACATCTTGTAGCGGCCTAGATCCTCATCGTTTAGATTCTCAAACCACTGCCGAAGCTCATCGCCTGTACCGGACTCAGAGCCTCCAGGAACGAACTTAGCCGTCCGCAGAACTTCTTCGCTGACATAGATAGGGCAGTCTGAACGAAGCGCAAGAGCAATCGCATCAGAGGGCCGGGCGTCAATACAAACAGCTTCGCCCTCTTGATCCATCCAGATCACCGCGTAAAACGTATCGTCCCTAAGTTCCGTAACCACAACCCGTTGCACCTCGGCATTCAACCCATGGATTAGGTTCTTCAGCAGATCATGCGTCATGGGCCTAGGTGTCGTTGCCTTCTCAACCTCCAGAGCAATAGCGTTAGCCTCATAAATTCCCACCCAGATCGGAAGGACGCTGTCCCCTGAGACGTCCTTCAGGATCACGATCGGCATGTTGGTCGCAGGATCGATCATCAAACCGCGAATCTTCATCTCGAGTTCCATCAGGCCCCTCCAAGGTTCAAACCGACTACAGAACAGCTTCTCCTACAAGACTGTTAGGCAAAGCATGCGTCACCCGAACGGCCGCATAACTGCCCGGAGCCGGCAGAATCTGCTGCGCAGTCACATAGTTGAGCGTCTTGTTTTGCGAAGTTCGGCCATTCACCTGCCCGCGAATCGCGTTATAACCCTCAACCATCACTTCATGTATCTGGCCAATCTGTTTCGAATAATTAGCTCTCTGAATCTCCCGCTGGCGATCAAGCAGCGACTGCAAGCGCCGTGACTTCTCCTCCTCAGGGATCGAATCCGGCATATCGATAGCAGGCGTGTTCGGTCGTCGCGAATACTTGAAAGCAAAGACCGCGTCGTACTCCACCTCAGCCAGCAGATCCATGGTCGCGATAAAGTCGTCCGGCGTCTCCCCGGGAAACCCCACGATAATGTCGGTAGTCATGCTGATCGGCCGCTTCGCCGCCCTCACCCACTCCACCTTCTCAAGATATTGCTCCCGGGTGTACTCCCGCGCCATCCGGTGCAGCACATCGGAAGATCCACTCTGAATCGGCAGATGGACGTGATCGCAGAGCGTCGGAACGGCGTCAATAGCCTCCACAATGTCCCGGCTGAAATGGCGCGGATGTGAAGTAGTAAACCGCACCCGCCGAATTCCGGGAATCTCCCCCACTGCTGCGA